>CAIOSQ010000155.1 GCA_903860935.1 uncultured Rhodospirillales bacterium
ATGCCGGGTTTCACCATCACCATGTCCGCGCCCTGTTCGAGATCCAGCGCGACTTCGCGTAGCGCCTCGTCCGAATTGGCCGCATCCATCTGATAGGTGCGCTTGTCGCCGCGCAGCAGGCCGCCGGAGCCGACAGCGTCGCGGAAGGGGCCGTAGAAGGCGGAGGCGTATTTGGCCGCGTAGCTCATGATCCGGACATGCTGGAAGCCCCCCGCATCGAGCGCGTCGCGAATGGCGCCGATGCGTCCGTCCATCATGTCGGAGGGAGCGATGACGTCGCAGCCCGCTTCGGCCTGGGTCAGGCTCTGGCGCACCAGGGCGGCGACGGTCGGGTCATTGGCGACGCGATCGCCCTCCAGCAGACCGTCATGGCCATGCGTCGTGAAGGGATCGAGCGCCACGTCGCACATCACACCGATTTCCGGCACACGCGCCTTGACCGCGCGGACCGCGCGACAGACCAGATTGTCGGGGTTCCAGGCCTCTTCGCCACCCTCGGTCTTGCGCTCCGCCGGCGTCTGCGGGAACAGCGCGATCGCGGGGATCCCGAGCTTCGCCGCGCGGCGCGCATCCTTCACGAGTTCGTCGATCGACAGCCGCGCGACCCCCGGCATGGAGGCGATCGGAACACGCTGCGCACGGCCCTCAGTGACGAAGACCGGCCAGATCAGGTCGCTGGCGTCGAGCCGGTTCTCGCGCACCAGGGCACGCGACCACGCGTCCCGGCGGTTGCGGCGCAGGCGGGTGCGGGGAAAGGCCCCCCAATGCGCGACAGGATCGGTCATCGCCTTGGTCTCCTGCCGCTCAGATCGCGGCCAGGGCCTGGTCGAGGTCGGCGATGATGTCGTCCGGGTGCTCGAGCCCGATCGACAGGCGGACATAGCCGTCCGTCACGCCGGTCTTCGCCTGCTCCTCGGCGGAGAGCTGCGAATGCGTGGTCGTCGCCGGATGGATCGCGAGCGAACGCGCGTCGCCGATATTCGCGACGTGGTAGAACATTTCGAGCTTCTCGATGAACTTTCGTCCCGCTTCGCGGCCGCCGACGAGTTCCGCGCCGACCAGCGAGCCGTAGCCGCCCTTCAGCGCCGCGTCGGCACGGAGACGCAACGCGCCGTCCATCAGCCCGGGATAGATCACGCGGGCGACCTTGGGATGGTGGGCGAGATGCTGCGCCACCAGCGCCGCATTGGCGCAGTGCTGGCGCAGGCGCAGCGGCAGCGTCTCCAGCCCCTGGATGAACATGAACGCGTTGAAGGGGCTCATGGCGGCGCCGATGTCGCGCAGCAGGGTCACGCGCATCTTGATGATGTAGGCGATCGGGCCGAGCGGCTTGACCGCCTGTGTCCAGATCGCACCGTGATAGCTGGGATCGGGCGTGTTGAGCAGCGGATGACGCGCCGCATGCGCCTCCCAGTCGAAATTGCCGCCGTCGACGACGACCCCGCCGATCGAGGTGCCGTGTCCGCCGATCCACTTCGTCGTGGAGTGCATGACGATCGCCGCACCGAGGTCGAGCGGACGGCAGAGGATCGGTGCCGCGGTGTTGTCCATGATCAGCGGCACGCCGAGTTCGCGGCCGATCCGCGCGACCTCCGCGATCGGGAACACATGGAGCTTCGGGTTCGGCAGGGTTTCCGCGTAGTAGCACCGCGTGCGCGCGTCGGTGGCGCGGCGGAAATTCTCGGGATCCGACGGATCAACGAAGCGGCACTCGATTCCCATCTGGCGCATCGTGTGCGCGAAGAGGTTCCACGTGCCGCCGTAAAGGTCGGTCGAGGCGACGAAATTGTCGCCGGCCTGGCAGATGTTCTGGACCGCGAAGAGCGATGCCGCCTGGCCCGATCCGAGAGCCAGCGCCGCGACCCCGCCTTCGAGTTGCGCGATGCGCTCCTCCAGCACCGCATGGGTCGGGTTCATGATGCGGGTGTAGATGTTGCCGAGTTCCTTGAGCGCGAAGAGATTGGCCGCATGGTCAGGCGACGCGAACTGGAAGCTCGTCGTCTGGTAGATCGGCACGGCGACCGCGTTCGTGGTGGGATCGGACCGGTAGCCGGCGTGGAGAACGACGGTTTCAGGATGACGGCTCTTGGTCGGCATGGAGCGGCACTCCTTGGCTATGGGCTTTGGTGTTTTATGACTGGACGGGCGGCGTGTCACTCCGCATGGCCGTGCCGCGCCCGCGCGCTTTGCTTGGCTTTCTCAGTGCCGCCTCATGCTAGGTTCGCGCCGGGGCGATGCAGCACGAAGGGGACGACGATGCGGCTCTGGGACAGTCTCGACGCACGCGAGCACGAATACCAATACAACCCGCAGATGTCGGTGCCGGACTTCAAATCGTTTCAGGCACGGCGCGAGCAGCCGAACGCCTCCGCGCGTGCGCGGCTTCGCTGTGCCGCGGACATCGCCTACGGGTCGCACCCGCTGCATGGTGTCGATGTCTATCCCGCGGCGAATGCCGGCGCGCCGGTGCACATGTTCTTCCATGGCGGCTATTGGCGCATGCAGGACAAGCGCAACTTCGCCTTCATCGCCGGGGCGCTGGTCGATGCGGGAATCTGCGCGGTGATCGTCAACTACGCGCTGTGCCCGGATGTCACGCTCGACGGCGTGGTCGACTCGGCGCTGCTCGCGACGGAGTGGACGGTCCGCAACATCGCCGCGTATGGCGGCGATCCTGCGCGCGTCACCTTGTCCGGCCATTCCGCCGGCGCGCATCTCGGCGCCGCGATCCTCGCGACCGACTGGACGACGCGCGGATTGCCGGGCGATTGCGTCAAGGGCGCCGTCCTCATCAGCGGCATCTTCGACCCAGCGCCGGCCGCGCGCACGAGCGTCGACGTCGATATCCGCCTGACACCCGAACTGATCGCGCGGCACGACTACGAAGCGCGTCCGCCGCGCATCCTCTGCCCGACATGGATCGTCGCCGGCGGACGGGAGCCCTGGCACTGGATCGACCAGTCCTTCCGCTATGCGCACCACCTGCGGCGGCATGGCGGCGATCCTGGCGTGGTGGTGTCGCCCGGCGACCATCACTTCAACATCATCGACCAGTACCTGGATCCCGCCAGCGACATCATGCGGTCGATCCGGGCCGTGTCCGCGTCCTGACGGGGAGGAGAGCCACATGAGCCGTATCCGCGACATCCGCATCGTCGGGCTCGAATACGCGATGCCCGAGGACAAGGCCTACGGGATGGCCCGTGGCCTCACCTCGAGGCGCGGCGGGGGCATCGTGTATCTCGAAACGCAGGACGGTGTCGTCGGCATCGGCGAGGCCTGGGGGCCGCCAAAGGTCACCGCCGCCTATCTCGAGATCGTGAAGCCGTATTTCGTCGGGACCAGCGTCTTCGCGCAGCGCGGGGTCCAGCGCATGGTCCACGCCAAGCACTATCATTTCGGAACACAGAACCAGCTGACCGCGCTGTTCAGCGGCATCGACATCGCCGCGCATGACGCCATGGGCAAGCTGCTCGGCGTGCCCGTCTGCGACCTCATCGGCGGGCGTCAGCGCGACCACGTCCAGGTCTACGCCTCCGGCGGCTATTTCACCCGCGACGCCGACCAGCAGGCCGCGCTGGCGCGCCAGTTGGAGCCGCATGCGGGCAAGGGCTATGCGGCCTTCAAGATCAAGATCGGCCGCAACCCCGCGGACGACGAGGCGCGCGTGCGGCTCGCCAAGCAGGTCATCGGCGACGCGGCCGTGCTGACCGTCGACAGCAACGGCAACTACACGGTCGACCAGGTCCTCGAGAGCATGCGGCGGATCGCCGGTCACGGGATCGGGTGGTACGAGGAGCCGCTCGCGCCGCAGGACTGGAAGGGCTACGCGGAACTGCGCGCGCGTGCGCCGATCCCGGTGGCGACGGGCGAGGCGTTGTATGAGTCCTTCGATCTCCGCCGTCTCATCGACGGGCGTCTTGCCGATGTCGTACAGCCAGACCTTGCGCTCTGCGGCGGGCTCAGCGTGGCGCGCTTCGTCGGCGAGCTTTGCGCGGCCGAGCATCTGCGCCTGTCGCCGCATGTCTGGGGCACGGCCGTCGGTCTCGCCGCGGCGGTGCATTGGGTCGCCTCGCTGCCCGACTACCCGCACGCGCATAACGTGCCGTTTCCGACGCTGGTCGAATACGACATCGGCGAGAACGGCCTGCGCGACGGATTGTTCACGAGCCCGATGCGTGCGGAGCGCGGCCTGATCGCCGTGCCGCGGGGGCCGGGCCTCGGCGTCGAGCTCGATCCGGACGTGGTCGCGCGCTACACGGTGCGGTGATCCTGGACATGTCGCAGGCGCCGCTGCTCGGCCTCGAGGATCTGCGCACGGAGTTCGCGACGCCGCGTGGCGTGGTGCGCGCGGTGGACGGCGTCGACCTGTCCGTCGACGCGGGCGAGACGCTGGCGATCGTGGGGGAATCGGGTTCCGGCAAATCCGTCACGGCCCTGTCCGTCCTGCGGCTGTTCACGCGCGCCGACCGCGCGCGCGTCTCGGGGCGTATCATCTGGCGCGATCGCGACGGCGCGGCCGTCGATCTCGCCGCGCTGGACGAGCGGCGTCTGCGGAACATCCGCGGCAGCGACATCGCCGTCGTGTTCCAGGATCCGTCGGCGAGCCTCAATCCGGTCTTCAGCATCGGCGCCCAGATTCGCGAGGCGGTTCGGCGCCACCATCCGCGTACCGATGCCGCGGCGCGGGCGGTCGAATTGCTGCGTGACGTCGGCATCGCGGATCCCGAGCGGCGCGTCGATGCGTTCCCGCATCAATTGTCGGGCGGCATGCGGCAGCGCGCGATGATCGCCATCGCGCTCGCCTGCGCGCCGCGCCTGCTGATCGCCGACGAACCGACGACGGCATTGGACGTCACCATCCAGGCGCAGATCATGCGCCTGCTCGCGGAACTCAAGCGGCGCCACGGCATGGCGCTGCTGTTCATCACGCATGACCTCGCGCTGGTATCGGAGATCGCGGACCGCGTCGCAGTGATGTACGCGGGGCAGGTCGTCGAGACCGGACCCGTGGATGCGGTGTTGCGACAGCCGGCCCATCCCTACACGCGCGCCTTGCTGGCCTGCCGCCCGGTCCGGCGCTATCGCGACGATGCGCCGGATGATCGCATCCTGGAGACCATTCCCGGTGCACCGCCACGCCCTGGCGCGATCCCCAGGGGATGCCGGTTCGCGCCGCGCTGCGCCGCCGTCGTGGCGGCATGCCGGTCCGTCGAAGCGGTCGGGCTAGAGGCGTCGGGTGATGGCCGGAGCGTGCGCTGCCTTCGCTGGCGGGAAACACCATGACCGCGACGCCCCTCGTCGAGACGCGCGGGCTTGGCAAGGTCTTCGACCTGCCGCGCGACGGCTTCGGGCCGCGGCCGCGTCTGCGTGCCGTCGACGACGTGTCGCTGTCGATCGCACCGGGCGAGGTGCTTGGTCTGGTCGGCGAGTCCGGATCCGGAAAATCGACGATCGGACGGCTCGTGCTGCGCCTGATCGAGCCGAGTTCGGGCAGCGTCGCCTTCGATGGCCGGGACATCACGCGCATGCCGGCCTCGCAACTGAGGCCGCTGCGCCGGTCCATGCAGATGGTCTTCCAGGATCCCTACGCAAGTCTCAATCCGCGGCGCAATGTCGGCGACGCGATCGCGGAGGTGCTCGCGTTGCACGGCATCGGCGCCGCCGCCGAGCGGCGCGAGCGCGTCGCCGCCCTGCTGACCCAGGTCGGGTTGTCTGCCGAGGATGCCGCGCGGCGGCCGCGCGAGTTTTCCGGCGGGCAGCGGCAGCGCATCGCGATCGCGCGGGCGCTCGCGGTCGGGCCGCGCTTCCTGGTCGCGGACGAGCCGGTCTCGGCGCTCGATGTATCCGTCCAGGCCGGGATCCTCGCGCTGATGCGTGAATTGCAGGACGGGCTCGGGCTCGCCATGCTCTTCATCTCGCATGATCTCGGCGTCGTCGAGGTGATGGCCGACCGTGTCATGGTCCTCTATCTCGGGCGGGTGATGGAGGTCGCGCCGACGCGCGCGATCTACACGACCCCCCGCCACCCTTACAGCGCCGGCTTGCTGGCCGCGGCGCCGCTGCTCGCCGGGCGCGAGCGGCCGGCCGTGCAGTTGCGCGACGAGATCCCGAGCCCGGCCGATCCGCCGAGCGGCTGCGTGTTCCGGACGAGATGTCCCTTCGCCCTGCCGCGCTGCGCCGAGGAGACGCCGCCGCTACGACCGGTCGGGGAGGGGCGCCAAATGGCGTGCCTGCGCGATGACCTCGTCTTCTGAGCGTGCTCCGATCCTCGTCGTCGGCGGGCGCGGTTTCGTCGGCGCGGCGGCGGTGCGCGCCTTGGGTGCCGCGGGCGAGACGGTCCATGTCCTTGGGCCGTCGTCGCCGGTTCCTCTGCCCGCGGGCGCGAGCGAGACGATCGCCTCGATCGAGGACGATGACGTGGTACGCGATGTGCTGGCGCGTCTGCGGCCGCGGGTCGTGGTGAGCTTCGCGGCCTTCTCCGCCGGTCCGATCGGCCTTGGACGGTCTGGCGAGGCCGATCCGGAGCGTATGCTCGCGGTCAACGTGCTCGGCTTCCGGCGATTGCTCGAGGCCTGTGTCTCGGCCGGGGTTCACCGCGTCGTATGGACGAGTTCGACGGTCGTCTTCGGCCGCGCGGACAGCTTCGCGGTGCGTCTTGGCGAAGACGCGCCGCGGCGCCCCTTGATCAATTACGGGCTCAGCAAGGTCCTTGCGGAAGATGTCGCCGCCTATATGCGCGGGCGGCACGGGGTCGAGACGGTCGGATTGCGCATCCCTCTGATGCTCGGGCCGGGGCTCTGGTACGACGGCGCGGCGAGTGTTCTCAAGACGCTGGTCGCGGAGGCCCGTTCCGGTGCGCAGCCACATGTCGCCGTACCCGGCATCACCTTCGACGCGATGCATGTCGACGATGGCGGCGATCTCGTCGCGGCGCTCTGCCGGACCGCGGCCGCCCTCGCGCCGGTCTACAACGTCGCCGGCTTCACGACCTGCTACCGGGACATCGCCGCATCGCTTTCGGAACTCGTTCCCGGCTATGCGCCGCGCCTGTCCGAGGAAGAACCGCCCATCGTCTATCCGCTCGTGAGCCAGGACAGGCTCGAGCGGGATACCGGCTGGCGGCACCGGCGCGACCTGCGCGCCGTGCTCGCCGACATGCTCAGCGAAAGGAGATCATCCGCATCATGACGATCGACGCCAGACTTGCCGAACTCGGTATCGCGCTGCCCGCGCCGCGCGCGCCTGCCTTTGCCTATGTTCCCGTCGCCTTCGAGGGTGGCCTCGCCTGGGTGTCCGGGCAATTGCCCTGGGGCGCAGATGGCGGCTTGCCGAAGGGCAAGCTTGGGGCCGGGATATCGGTGGACGAGGGCAAGGCCGCGGCGCGTCTGTGCGTCCTCAACGGGCTCAGCGTCCTGCGCGAGACGATCGGCTCGCTCGACCGCGTGCGGCGGATCGTCAAGGTCGTCGGGTTTGTCGCCTCGGCGCCCGGCTTCGTCGAACAACCGGCGGTGGTCGACGGGGCATCGAACCTGCTCGGCGAGATCTTCGGTGCCGCGGGCCGGCATGCACGCTCCGCCGTCGGGGTGGCCGAGTTGCCACGCGGCGTGCCGGTCGAGGTGGAGTTCGTGGCGGCGATCGCGGAGGCGTGAGCGCGACGCTTGACGGCTCGGCGACGCTGCCGAAACCTGACATCAGTTTCATATTCCTGGGGAGGTCTTACGATGACACACATGTTTAGAGGCTGGGTCGCGCGCGGCGCGGGCATCGCGCTGGCCGCGCTGCTCGCCTCCGGTGCCGCGGCGCAGGACGCCATGATCTATGGCAAGTCCGATCCCGCCGCGAAGTCCGGCGGGCGCCTCACGGTCGGGTCGCTGACCGAACCGCCCGCGCTCGACCCCTATCACCAGGCGGCGGATGCGCGCATCCGCGTGACCGTGCTCGCCTATCAGGGGCTGTTCTTCGAAGACGCCTCGGGTCAGGCGGTGCCACTGCTCGCCGAGAGCTACACCATGTCGGCCGACGGCTTGAGCTACACGTTCAAGCTGCGCCGCGGTGTGAAGTTCCACACCGGCCAGACGATGACGTCCGCCGACGTCAAGTACAGCTACGACTATCTGCGCGACTCAAAGAACGGTTCGCCGGGCGCCGGGGATCTTTCGACCGTCGACTCGATCGAGGCGCCGGACGACAGCACCGTGGTCTTCAAGCTCTCGCGTCGTAACGGCCTGTTGCCGATCACGCTCACGCATCGCTACGGCGGCGTCATCCCGAAGGATTATTTCGCGACGCCCGACGCGCGCACGAAGTTGAACGAGGTGTCGGTCGGAACCGGACCGTTCAAGCTCAAGCAGTTCCGCCAGAATTCCGTTCTCGTGTTCGAGAAGTTCAAGGATTACTGGCAGGCGGGGTTGCCGCATGTCGACGAGGTCACCTTCGCGTTCATGCCGAACTCTGCGGCGATGGTCGTGGCGGCGCAGAACCGACGCATCGATCTCGGCATTTTCACGCGGCCGCAGGACGCCGAGCAATTGACCCGCGTGCCGGGTGTGCGTCTCGTCCGGACCCCGTCGATGAACCAGCGCTCCATCGATCTCGGCTCCGAGCATCCCCTGCTCAAGGACGCCCGCGTCCGCCAGGCGATCGCGCTCGGTATCGACAAGGACGCCGTCATGAAGGCTTCGATCGCGGGCTATGGCCAGGTGATCGGAACCATGGTCGCCGGCATGCAGGAGCGCTGGGGGCTGCCGATCGCCGAGGCGCCGAACCAGAAGGTCGATCTTGACCGCGCACGGCGGCTGCTGGCCGAGGCCGGTCATCCCAACGGCTTCGAGATCGAGCTGACGACGATCATCGGCTACGACTGGATGGACGCCGCCGCGGTCACGATCGCCGATCAGTTGCAACGCATCGGCATCAAGGTCAACATCCGCAAGATCGAACTCGGCGTCTGGGTCCGCAACTTCCAGAACCGCCAGATGGGCTTCACCTTCAACGACTGGCCGAGCTCGCCGGATCCCAGCCTGCTGTATTATCGCCACTTCCGCGCGCAGCCCCTGGGCGCCGATTTCCGCAACTGGAACAACACGAAGGCGAGCGAATTGCTCGATCGCGGGCGTGAGGAATCCGACTACGGAGTCCGTCGTGGGATCTACAACGAGTTCCAGAAGATCCTCGCCGACGACGTGCCGACGATCATGATGTTCTCGGCCGACCTGCTGACCGTGGAGCGCGACCGCGTGCGCAACCACCAGCAGCATCCGACGGGCTGGTATTTCAGCCTGATCAAGACTTGGCTCGCCGACTGAGCCGGACCGGTGCGCGCCGTCCCCGCATCGGGGGCGGCGCGCGTCTTCTCTCCCGACACGCCCCATGCTCCGTTTCCTCGTCGCCAGGCTGACCAGCGCGCTCCTGGCCGCGGCGCTGTCGAGCCTGGTCGTCTTCGTCCTGATGCGGACGGTGCCGGGCGATATCGTCGCACAGATGCTCGGTCAGGCTGGCGATGCCTCCGCCGCCGCTGCGCTGCGCGGGTTCTTCGGTCTTGACCGCCCGATCCATGCGCAGTTCGTCGACTGGCTGGCGCAGGTCCTGCAGGGCGATCTCGGCCGCAGCTGGTACCAGGGCAAGCGTGTCTCGGCGCTGATCTGGGAGGCCTTCGCGGTCACCTTCGAGGTCGCGGCGGTGACCCTCGTCCTCGCGACGCTGATCGGCGTTCCGCTGGGCGTCCTCGCGGGGATCGTCGAAGGAACGCGTCTCGACGCGGCGATCCAGACCTTCAATCTCGTCGGCCTGTCGGCTCCGGTCTTCTGGGTCGGGTTGATGCTTCTGGTCGGCGCGTCGGCGGTCTTCGGCTGGTCACCGCCCTTCGCGTTCATGCCGCCGAGCGTCGATCTTGCCGACAACATCGCCATCGTCATCCTGCCGGTGTTGAGCCTCGCGGTTCTCCAGGCCGCCGCGTACAGCCATTTCGTGCGCGACTGCATGGTCGCGGAACTGCGTCGCGATTATGTGCGGGCGGCGATCGCCAAGGGGCTGTCGCCGGCGCAGATCCATTTCAAGCATGCGTTGCGCAACATCCTGATCCCGCTGGTGACCTTCATGGGACTGATCTTGATCCAGATCCTGGGCGGCACCGTGGTGATCGAGAGCCTCTTCTCGCTGCCGGGGCTAGGCCGGCTGATTTTGTCGGGCATCCAGGGCCGCGATTATCCTGTCGTCCAGGGCGCGCTGCTCTTCGTGGTCGCGATCGCGATCGTCGTCAATTTCGTGGTCGACCTGCTCTATGGGTTGATCGACCCACGGCTGCGCCCATGACCGCGCGCGCTCTCCGCGAGGCTCTGTCCCAGGCCAATGGCATGCAACGCCTGAGCCTGATCCTGATGGTCGTGTTCGCCGTTCTGATCGTGGCGCCTGATCTCGTGGCACCGCAATCGCCCCTGACCGTCGATCCGTCTCGCGCGCTGCGGCCGCCTTCCGCCGTCCACTGGTTCGGTACCGACGATGTCGGCCGCGACCTTTTCGCGCGCGTGGTGCATGCGACGCGCATCACGCTTGGCCTCGTCGCCGGCGCGCTCCTGCTGTCGGCGCTCGTCGGCGGGACGCTCGGGTTGGTCGCGGGGTTCCTCGGCGGCGCCGTCGACCTCGCGGCGGCGCGGGCGGTGGATGTCGTGCTCACCTTTCCGCCGATCATCGCCGGGGTCGTGATCACGGGGATCCTTGGGCCGGGCGCCGGCAATCTCGTCCTTGCGCTCGCCATCGTCTACATGCCGATGTTCTTCCGCATCGCACGCTCGGGCGCGCTGGCGGAGAGCAAACGGACTTATGTCGAGGCTGCGCGGGCTCTGGGCTTCGGCGGTGCCAGCATCCTGTTCCGGCAGGTGCTCCCGAACGTGCTGCCGCTGGTCCTGCTGCAGTACGTGATCCTGTTTCCGCTGGCCCTGCAGATCGAGGCCGCGCTCGGCTTCCTCGGGCTCGGTGTCGCGCCGCCGACGCCGGATTGGGGCGCGATCCTCGAGCAGGGGAAGAACTTCATCCTCGTGGCCTGGTGGATTTCGCTGTGGCCCGGACTCTTCCTGCTTGCCTCGGCCTTCGCCGTGATGGTGTTCGGCCGTTTTCTACAGGCGCGACTGGGCGCCGGCTGATTTCACCGGGAGGGGTGCGTGACCATCGGTCTTTTCCTGTTCGAGGACGTCGTGGAGGCCGGGCGCCCGCTTGCGTGGCGCGCGGCGCCGCGTGCCATCTTCGTGCGCAGCGGGTCCGTTGCCGTGTCCGGGCAGCAGCTTGCCGCCGAGGCGTGTGCGCTCTTCGAAGGCGCAGTCGAGGTCGCGGGCGCGGGCGAGATCTGGACCTTCGAACTTTCGGGCGCGCCCGTCGCGGACATGGCCGAGGCGGATCGCACCCGGGTCGTGCTCGCGCACGACGTCGATCTCGATCCCTCGGCGCCGGTCCTGTTCCGCGCCGATCGGGTCAATTTTCCGGCGGGCGCGGTAACGCCGCGCCACGGCCACAAGGGCGCCGGAATTCGGCGCCTCGTGCATGGGCGCCTGATGGCCGAGATAGGAGCGGAGGTCCGGCGGATCGACCCGGGGACCGCCTGGTTCGAAACCGGTCGCGACCCCGTCGTCGGGCGAAATCTCGCGCCGGCCAGCGCCTTCGTTCGCGCCCTCGCGCTCGATCCGGCCCTCAAGGGGCTACCGACCTTCATTCCCTGGAGCGAGGAGGAGGCCGCGAAGCCGCGCGGCACCAGGCCGGCGCAGTTCTTCGACGTCCTGGTCCGTGTCCCGCCTCCAGGGGGTAGTTGACAGGCGAGGCGCGCGGGACGTACCCGGGCAAGTCTTTCTAAAGGGAGTCGCGCCATGACCCGTGCATTCGTATTTCCCGGCCAGGGATCCCAGGCCGTCGGCATGGGCAAGCCGCTGGCGGACGCATTCCCGGCCGCGCGCCATGTCTTCGAGGAGGTCGACGAGGCGCTGCGCCAGAAACTTTCCACGCTGATGTGCGAAGGACCGGAGGCGGACCTCACGCTAACGGCTAACACGCAGCCCGCGCTGATGGCGGTCTCCATGGCGGTGGTTCGTGTCCTCGAGACCGAATTCGGCCTCGCGTTGCCGCTGATCGCGTCCCATGTCGCCGGACATTCGCTCGGGGAATACTCTGCCCTGGCCGCAGCTGGGGCGCTCGACGTGGCTCAGGCGGCGCGCTTGCTGCGCTTGCGCGGCGAGGCGATGCAGAAGGCCGTGCCGGTCGGTGCCGGGGCGATGGCGGCCTTGCTGGGCCTCGATCTCGCGGCGGCCCAGGATGTGGCGCGCGAAGCGGCCCAAGGCGATGTCTGCGATTGCGCCAACGACAACGCTCCCGGCCAGGTGGTGGTGAGCGGGACGAAGGCGGCGGTCGAGCGCGCCGTCGAAATCGCAAAGACCAAGGGCGCCAAGCGTGCCGTGATGCTCCAGGTGTCCGCGCCCTTCCACTGCGCCCTGATGCGGCCCGCCGCGGAGGCGATGGCCGAGGCGCTGGCCGCAGCGACGATCGCGCCGCCGCGCGTCCCGGTCGTCGCAAACGTCACGGCGGCGCCGGTCAGTGACCCGGACGCCATCCGCGACCTGCTGGTGCGGCAGGTCACCGGGCTGGTGCGGTGGCGCGAATGCGTGATGGCGCTCAAGACGCTCGGGGCCACGTCGCTGGTCGAATGCGGGTCCGGCAAGGTCCTCACCGGGCTCGCGAAGCGGATCGAACCCGATCTCACGGCGCTGGCGCTCGGCGCTCCCGCCGACATCGAAGCCTTCGCGAAAACGGTCTGACCGGAACCAGGAGCCACGCATGTTCGATCTCGGTGGAAAAACGGCATTGGTCACCGGTGCCTCGGGCGGCATCGGCGGCGCCATCGCAAGGGCACTCGCGGCCCAGGGCGCGCGCGTCGCGCTCTCCGGAACCCGCGTGGAGGCGCTCGCCGCGCTCCAGGCGGAGATCGGCGCTGACGCTGTCGCCGTGCCGGGCGATCTCGGCGACGCAGCTGCCACCGACCAACTCTTCGTCGCGGCGGAAAAGGCGCTTGGCCAGGTCGACATCCTCGTCAACAACGCCGGCCTCACGCGCGACGGCCTCGCCATGCGGATGAAGGACGAGGACTGGCAGAAGGTGCTCGACGTCAACCTGTCGGCGGGGTTCCGGCTGGCGCGCTCGGCGATGCGCGGAATGATGAAGCGGCGCTGGGGACGTATCGTCGGGATCACCTCGATCGTCGGCGTCACCGGCAATCCAGGCCAGGCGAATTACGCCGCCGCCAAGGCCGGCATGATCGGCATGTCGAAGGCCCTGGCCCAGGAACTCGCGTCGCGCAACATCACGGTGAATTGCGTCGCGCCCGGCTTCATCGCGACGGCGATGACCGATGCGCTGGCCGCACCGCAGCGCGAGCGCCTGTTGCAGTCGATCCCCGCCGGCCGCCTCGGTCAGGTCGGCGACGTGGCCGCAGCGGTCGTCTATCTCGCCTCCGAGGAGGCGGCTTACGTCACCGGGCAGACGCTTCACGTCAACGGTGGCATGGCCATGATCTGAGGCGTGCACAGGCACGCGGCGGGATCGCCAAGGGCGCTGGCAAGCCGCCTCCGGGTTGTGCTAACCACTCGGCGCTTCGGTCCGCTTCGGGGGCAACCCTGGGCTCCGAGTCGGCATGGCGCTAACCGTTGCGTAGGTCGCCGGCCGGACGAGCCGGACATCATGATGCGCGGCACCACCGTGCCGGATACCACTAGGCTGGAAAGGCAATCGAGATGAGCGATATCGCTGAGCGGGTCAAAAAGATCGTCGTCGAACACCTTGGCGTCGACGAGGCGAAGGTCACCGAGAACGCCTCGTTCGTGGACGACCTGGGCGCCGACAGCCTCGACACCGTCGAACTGGTCATGGCGTTCGAAGAGGAATTCGGGTGCGAGATCCCGGACGACGCCGCCGAGAAGATCGCCACCGTCAAGGACGCGATCACCTTCATCGAGTCGCACAAGTAAGCCGCGCCGATCGGGTCTGTTTCGGTCTCGGATCGCGGTGGAGAAGACGGCATGCGCAGGGTAGTTGTCACCGGTCTCGGCCTCGTGACGCCGCTTGCATCGGGCGTCGAGGCGACATGGAAGCGCCTGATCGCCAGCGAGTCCGGTCTCGGCGCGATCCAGAATTTCGACGTGTCGGACCTGCCCGCGAAGGTTGCGGGGCAGGTGCCGCGCGGCGAGACGGCCGACGGGCGCTTCAACGCCGACGACTGGGTTCCGCCCAAGGACCAGCGCAAGATGGACGAGTTCATTCTCTTCGGCATCGCCGCCGGGGAGATGGCCATCCGCGACTCGGGCTGGGCACCGCAGACGGACGAGGAGCGCGAGCGCACGGGCGTGATGATCGGCTCCGGCATCGGCGGGCTGCAGACCATCTATGACGGGTCGATCACGCTGAAGGAAAAAGGGCCGCGGCGCATCAGCCCGTTCTTCATTCCGTCGGCGCTGATCAACCTCGTCTCCGGTCACGTGTCTATCAAGCACGGCTTCAAGGGGCCGAACCATTCGGCGGTCACGGCTTGCTCGACCGGCGTGCATGCCATTGGCGATGCCGCCCGTCTCATCTCCTTGGACGACGCGGATGTCATGATCGCTGGCTCCGCCGAGGCTGCCGTATCCCGGTTGGGGATCGCCGGCTTCGCGGCGGCGCGTGCCCTGTCCACGGGGTTCAACGACACGCCGCAGCGTGCCTCCCGTCCCTGGGACAAGGATCGCGACGGCTTCGTGATGGGCGAGGGGGCGGGCATCGTCGTGCTCGAGGAACTCGAGCATGCGAAGCGACGCGGCGCGCATATCTATGCCGAGGTGACCGGTTACGGCATGTCCGGCGATGCTCACCACATCACCGCGCCGCCCGAGGATGGCAATGGCGGGTTCCGCTCGATGCGCAACGCCTTGCGGCGCGCTGGCCTCTCCGTCGAGGCGATCGATTACATCAACGCCCACGGGACCTCGACGCCGCTGGGCGACGAGATCGAGTTGGGTGCGGTGAAGCGTCTGTTCGGCGCCCATGCCTACAACCTGTCGATGTCGTCGACCAAATCGGCGATCGGGCATCTTCTGGGCGCGGCAGGCAGCGTCGAGGCGATCTTCTGCATTCTTGCGCTCCGCGACCAGATCGCGCCGCCGACGCTCAATCTCGACAACCCGTCCGCGGGTTGCGACATCGATCTCGTTCCGCACCGCGCCAAGGAGCGCAAGATCCGCCACGTGCTTTCGAACTCCTTCGGGTTCGGCGGAACGAATGCGAGCGTCGTCCTGTCCCATTTCGCCTGAGTACCGCCGCCGATGCGCCTGATCGGCCGGATCCTCGTCTGCCTTGTGCTTCTGGTCATCGCGATCGGGGCAGGCGGGGCGCTCGTCTGGCAGCGCTACACCGCCCCTGGCGGGGCGACGGGACCGGTCACGGTGGTCATTCCCAGGGGGGCCGGTCTGGAGGAGATCTCCGTCAAGCTGGCCGAGGCGGGTCTGATCGGCGAACCGCGCATCTTCGCGATTGGCGCCACGCTCGAGGGCAGCTACCGCCGCTTCAAATGGGGCGAATTCGAATTCCCCGCCCATTCGAGCCCGCAGCAGGTCGCGGAGCATATCGTCGCCGGAAAGACGATCCAGCGGCGGATCACCATTCCAGAGGGACTGACCGTCAAGCAGGTCATGGCCCTGCTGGCCCGCGCCGATGGCCTCGAAGGCGAGGTCGTCCCGCGTCCCGAGGGATCCCTGATGCCGGACACGTGGTTCTATAGCTGGGGCGATTCGCGCGACCGCCTGGTCGAGCGCCAGCGCCAGGCGATGACCCGGCTGCTTCAGGACCTCTGGCGCCAGCGTGCACAGGGTCTGCCCTTGAAGACGCCGCAGGAAGCCTTGATCCTCGCCTCGATCGTCGAGAAGGAGACCGCGATCGCGGATGAGCGTCCGAAGGTCGCCGCCGTCTACATCAACCGCTTGAAGCGCGGCATGCGCCTTCAGGCCGACCCGACCGTCGTCTATGGCATCAACGAGGGGGCGGGGCCGCTCGATCGCCCGATCAGCCGAGCCGATCTCGAGACGCCGCATGCCTGGAACACCTATCTGGTCGACGGCTTGCCGCCGAGCCCGATCGCCAATCCCGGCCGTGCGTCGCTCGAGGCGGTCCTCAAGCCGGCGCAGGTCGACGATCTTTATTTCGTCGCCGACGGCAATGGCGGCCATATCTTCGCGCGCACGCTTGCGGAGCATAATCGCAACGTCGAGCGGTTCCGCGCGCTGGAGCGCCAGCGGGCGATCATCCGGAACTGACCGGCGGATGCGCGCCCGACGCCGTCAGGCGCCGGTCTTGCGCGGCAGGCGCCCCATGATCCGGTCGAGCAACGGCTCCGGCAGCGCGGCGAAGGCCCTCAGGATCCAGTAGAGGCGTCGCGGAAATACGATCCGCGCGCGGTTGCGCGCGAGCCCCTCGGCGATCAAACGCGCCGCCCGGTCGGCATCCATGAGGAACGGCATCGGAAAGGAATTGGCGTCGGTCATCCGGCTGCGGACATAGCCCGGGCAGATCACGGTCACGCCGACGCCGCGTGCCGCGTAATCCGGGCGCAGCGCCTCGCCCCACACCCTGACCATCGCCTTGCTCGCGCAATAGGCGGGGGCGCCAGGGAAACCCCTGAAGGATGCCAGCGAACTCATCAGCGCGACCTGCCCATGTCCCTGCGCGACCATCTCCCGCAGCGCCGGCTCGACCGTATTCACGACACCGGCGACGTTGATGTCGACGATGGCGTCGAATTGTTCGCGCGGTTCGCCGAGCGTTTTCTCGCTGCCGAGCCCGGCCGTTCCGCCGGAGATCCCGGCATTCGCGATCACCAGGTCGATCGCCGCGTCGCGCGCAGCCTCGCGGATCCAGGTTTCCGTGGCGGCGCGGTCGCGGACATCAAGCCGGTTCGCCGATGCGTCGGCTCCGCGCGCGTTGCAGGATGCGGCGATCTCCGCGAGGCGCTCCGCGTCGCGACCAGCGAGCCGCAGGCGGATCCCGGGGCGGGCATAGTGCCGAGCGAGGGCGGCGCCGATGCCGCTCGAGGCACCGGTGATCAGGATATGACGGGGATCGCGCATCGCTCGTTCATCGTTCCAAGGAAGGACCCTATAGTCGCGCGAAGGCGAGTCTCAAGCGAGGCGGAAAGGTCGGGACGTGACGGTATCGAGCATGACGGGATTCGCGCGCGCGGTGGGCAACGACGACGCGTGGCGCTGGGTCTGGGAAGCGCGCAGCGTCAACGGGCGCGGACTCGATCTCCGGCTGCGTCTGCCGCCAGGCCTTGATCGCATCGACGTCGCGGCGCGCGGCCTCGTCACCGCCCGGTTCCAGAGGGGGAGCTTGTCGCTGTCGCTGGTGGTGGAACCCGCCGGCGGCGCCGGCGAGGTGCGGATCGACCGGGCACGCTTGCAGGCTTATCTCGCGATCGCCGCGGAACTGCAGGCGAATCATGGCGTCGCGCCGCCCCGCGCCGACGGCTTGCTGGCGCTGCGCGGTGTTGTCGAGGCGGGCGAACGAGGCGCCGGAGATCTGGCGCAGACCGGTCCCGCTTTCGACACCGCGCTGCTGGCCACACTGTCGGAGGCGCTCGACGCTCTGGTGCGCGCCCGGGCGGAGGAGGGGGCGCGGCTCGGCGTGGTGCTCGGGGATCTGCTCGACGCGATCCTGGCCCTGGTCGATCGGGCGCGCGTGCTTGCGTCCGCGCAGCCCGCGGCATTCATGGCGCGGATGGAACAGCAGCTAGCGGACCTGTTGGGGAGCGTACCGGCCCTGCCCGCGGATCGCCTGGCGCAGGAAATCGCCGTGCTCGCTACCCGGGCTGATGTCGCGGAGGAACTCGCGCGGCTCCAGTCCCATGTCGATCAGGCGCGCGCGCTGCTGGCCGACGGCACGGGTGTCGGTCGGAAGCTCGAGTTCCTGGCCCAGGAATTCAATCGCGAGGCGAACACGATGTGCTCAAAGTCTTCGGATCTCGAACTCACCCGGATCGGCCTCGACCTCAAGGCGCAGATCGATCGTCTGCGCGAACAGGCCGCGAATGTCGAGTGAGGGGGACGCCATGCCGAACGTGATCGCGCGCCGCGGGTTGATGCTTGTCCTGTCCTCGCCTTCGGGCGCCGGAAAGACCTCGATATCGCGTGCCTTGCTCGCCCGGGAGCCGGGCCTGTCGATGTCGGTGTCGGCCACGACCCGCCCCAAGCGGCCGGGCGAGGTGGCTGGCCGCGACTACCATTTCGTCGACACCGAGACTTTCGGACTGATGGTCAACCGGGATGAATTGCTGGAGCACGCGAAGGTGTTCGGGAATTACTACGGAACGCCGCGCGCGCCGGTCGAGGCGAGCCTCGCGTCCGGGCACGACGTGCTCTTCGACATCGACTGGCAGGGGACGCAGCAACTTCGCCAGACCGCCGGTCGCGATCTCGTCGCGATCTTCATCCTTCCGCCATCGACCCGCGAACTGGAAAAGCGCCTGACCTCGCGCGCTCAGGACAGCGCGCGGGTCGTCGCCGAGCGGATGGCGAAGGCCGCCGACGAGATGAGCCATTGGCCGGAATACGACTATGTCCTCGTCAACGAGGATCTCGAGACGAGCACCGCGGCCGTGGTCTCGATCCTCGCGGCGGAGCGACTGCGTCGCGAGCGTCAGATCGGGCTGGGCGACTTCGTCAAGGCGCTGCGCGAGGGACAGTAGCGAGATCCGCATAGGCACGGGCGAGGGCGCAGAAGGCCTCTATCGGCTGCGTCTCCGCCCGCGACTGCGGGTCTATTCCGGCCAGTGTGAGGCGTGGCATCGGATCCACGCCAAGCGCACGCAATGCGCTGCGCAGCATCTTGCGTCGCTGCCCGAAGGCCGCCGCGACGACCCGCTCCAGCCACGCCGGATCCGCCGGGGCGAGCGGTGCGCTCCGTGGAACGAGGCCGACGATGGCCGAGACCACCTGTGGTGGCGGCACGAAGGCCGAGGGCGGGACATCGAACAGGCGCCTGGCCTGCCAGCGCCACTGCGCCGCAACGGACAGTCGGCCATAGGCATCCGAGCCGGGCGCGGCGACGATGCGCTCGACGACTTCCTTCTGCAGCATCAGCGTCAGCGACGCGAATTCAGCCGGGTTCGCGAGCCAGCCGATGAGGAGTTTCGTGCCGACATTGTAGGGCAGGTTTGCAACGACCCGCCGCGGCGCGGTGCCGATCGCCGCTATGTCGACCTCCAGGGCGTCGGCCATCACGATGCGGAGTCGCCCTGGACGATGGGCGGCGATCTCCTCGAGCGCCGGGGTGAAGCGTGGATCACGCTCGATCGCCACGACCTCCGCGGCGCCCGC
Organism: uncultured Rhodospirillales bacterium; assembly: GCA_903860935.1. GTDB lineage: Bacteria > Pseudomonadota > Alphaproteobacteria > CACIAM-22H2 > CACIAM-22H2 > CAIOSQ01. The sequence goes on from CAIOSQ010000155.1 coordinate 19,374, forward strand.
CGACAGCAGCGCCCGCGTGAGGCCGCCTGGGCCAGGGCCCACCTCGATGACCGTGCCTGCCGACAGGTCGCCCGCGGCCAGGGCGATGCGTCGCGTGAGGTTGAGATCGAACAGGAAGTGCTGCCCCAGCGATTTCCGCGCGAGCAACCCGTCGCGCTCGACGACGCTGCGGAGCGGCGGCAGACCGTCTGCCGCCCCGGCGGCTTCGCTCAAGCGCGGATTTCCACGTTCGCCTGACGGCGCAGGTCGCGCAGATAGCGCCGCGACAGGATCTCGAGGCGCTGGCGGGTCAGCAATTCCTCGATATCGTCACGCGATGGCAGGCCGGAGGGCGGTTCCTCGCGCGTGCAGGCGACCAACACCACCAGCGTCGCGCCGGCGCGGATCGGCTCGGAGGCCTGACCTGCGCGCAGACCACGGACCTTCTCGCGGACCGCTGGATTGACCTCGGCGATCCGCAGGCGCTGCGGCTCCGCCGGGGGCTGGATGCGCAATTCGGTCGCGAGGCGCGCCAGTCCCGTGCAGTCGGCGATCGCCGCGCGTGCGTTTTGCGCCAACTGCTCGGAGGCAGCCAGTTCCTGGGGTGTCCGTGCCGGGAAGACGAGCTGGGTGAGCGCGATGACCGCTTCCTCGGCCGGCGCCGCAGCGATGGCGCGGCGCGCGCGCAGGCCAAGGACGTAGAAGCCGCCGGGCATGCGGACCGGGGGCGTCACCTCGCCGGGCTTCAGTTCCCTGACGGCGGCCTCGATGTCGCCATCCAGCTGGCCCTCCTGGACCCAGCCGATGTCGCCGCCCGCGCTGGCGGAGGCGCTGCGGGAGAATTGCTGCGCGATGGCGGAAAAAGGCGTGCCGCGTTGCATCTGCTGGATCAGGCTGAGCGCCGTCTGGCGGACATCGTCCTCCTGCTCAGGATTGTCCATCGGCAGGAAGATCTCGGAGAGCAGAAACTCCGGTGCTCCCTGACGCGCCTTGAGCCGATCCTGGAACTCGTCGATCTCCTCGTCCGTGACCTGGATCTGCGGTCGCAGCCGGCGTTGCGTCAGCTTTTGCCACGCGATGGTCGAGCGGACCTGCTGCTCGAGCGGCGCCAGCCCCATGCCGGATTGCTTGAGCAGGACTTCGAGCTGTCCCTTCGCGAGCCGGTTGGATTGCTCGATCCGTGCGATCGCGTCGGCGACCTCGCGATCGGTCACGAAGACCCCGACGCGCGAGGCCTCCTGCAACTGGAGCTTTTCGTCGACGAGGCCGCGCAGGACCTGCGGCTCCATGCGCTTGCGGTTTTCCGGCGTGGGAGCCATCCCGGAGGTGACGAGCGTCAGGTTCAGCCGGTTCTCGACGTCCTGCCCCGAGATCACCTCGTCGTTCACCAGTGCGAAGATCCGTTGCTGCGCCGCCAGGGGCGCGGAAGTCGCGACCAGGGTCAGGAGGGCGAGAAGACATGCGACGCTGCGTTTCATGGCGATGGTCCGGCGCTGGCGTTGGCGGTGAGGTGTCATAGCATCCATGGGCGCGCGGGGCATCCCCGCCGGCACCGGTGTCACCCATCCTCCTGGTGGAACAGGATGGTCGCGCCCAGAAGCGCCGTGATCGTGGCCGGTGACCAGGCCGCGAGATGCACCGGTATGGCCCTGCTGAGGCCGAGCGCAGCCACGAGGTTCGAGGCAAAGAACAGAAGGAACCCCGCGCCGAGACCGAGCAGCGTCATGACCAGCACCCCGCCGCGGCGGGGTGGTCTGAGGCTCACCGTGGCGGCGATCAGGACCATCGCGGCGAGGAGCAGCGGGCTGGCGAGCAGGCGGTGGAGGTGCAGCAAGTGGCGGTGGCCGGAAAATCCGGCCCGTTCGAGCGTCTGCACGAAGCCGGGCAATTCCCAGATCGGGATCGTCTCGGGCGCGGCGAACGCGTCCTGGATCTGCGCCAGCGTCATGTCGGTCGGTACCCGGAGCGTCCGCTCGAGTCGCGGTGCCAGATCAGCCTGGGACACCGTAGCGTCCGTCAGGATCCAGGCCCCATCCTCGAGGCGCGCCGTGCCGGCATCTATGCGGGACACGAAGCGGTCGCCCTGGTCGATCGTCCCGTCGCCGCGCTCGAAGGTCCAGATCACGACGTCGAACAATTCCATGCGCGACGACACGACACGCAGCGCGTGGATGATCGCATTGCCATCGGCACCCGCCTGCCGGAGCCAGAAACCGTTCTGCGCGACCGCGCTGCTGCCGCTGCGGCCGCGCAGGAGTTCCGTTTCGAGGGCCTCATAGCGGGCATAGAGCGTCGCCGCGAGCGGATTTAGAAGCGCAACGCGCAACGCGCCGACCGTGATGGCGAGCACCAGGATGGGAGCGAGGAACCGCCAGACCGAGACGCCTGCCGCGCGGATGACCGTCAGTTCCTGGCTACGGGCGAGCCGCCAGAAGCAGAACATGGCGGCGAACAGCACCGCGAACGGGAAGATGTCCATCAGCAGGTGTGGAAGCTTCAGCGACGACAATTTGAGCAGCGTCGTCAGGGGAAGATCGATCCGCTGCGTCCGGCGGACCAGTTCGACGGTGTCGAGCAGGAAGATGATGGCGGCCAGCGCGGCAAGCACGCCGGCCAGCCAGAACGCGAAGAGACGCGTCACATAGGCGCCGAGGGTGCGGATCATGCCGCGACTCCCGTCGTGTCCTGCGGCGTGGCCGGGCGTCGGCGCAGGCCGCGCAGGAACCCGGTCGGGATGCCCCCGGCGAGCGACCAGGCCGCGAGCGCGATGGGCGCCAGGACGCTGAGATGGATCAGGATGACGAGCGCCGGCCATTTGGTGGCAAGGTTCTGGGCGGCGATGTTTCCGGTCTGGATAGCAGCCGCGAGGGCGATGGCGATACCGATGCGCTGCCCGCGTCCGCGGCGGTCGTGATCGCCCTGGAGGAGCACCGCGAGGGCAGTCAGCGCGAGAGCGACGGCAAGGAGCGGTGATGCGAGTCGGTTGTGACCTTCCGCGCGCAGGCGGGCTCGGTTGTTGCGGTCGTCGGCATCGCGTGGCGGCCCGAATAATTCGTGCAGGAAGCGCTCGCGCGGCTCTCGCCAGCGCACGCCCCCGCGCTCGCCCGCACGTCCGAGGTCGACGCTGTAGCGATCGAAATAGAGCAGCCGTAGCCGACCGGTGTCGCGGTCGAATTCCTGCCGGTTGCCATTGACCAGCACGACGCGCGGTCCGCCATCCGTGATCGCGAGGCGGCCGCGCTCCGCGACCATCGACACGCGCTGGTCGGCGCGCCGCGCATCGTGGAGCAGCAGGCCGACCAGGTCGCCCGACGCCGCCCGGGAGCGCACATAGACGGTCACGTTGGGCGCCACCGTGTTGAAGCTTCCCTCCCGCAGCATGATCCCGGCGAAGTCGTTGCGCACCGCGAAGTCGAGATCCTTGAAGTCCCGATAGGAGAGGGGCAGGAAATAGAGCGATAGCGTGTAGCCGATCGCGGCCACGATGACCGACAGGGCAAGGGCGGGTCGCGCGATCTGGAGCGGCGACCGCCCGAAGGCGCGCATGACCGTCAATTCGCTTTCGGCGCTCAGGCGCTGATAGGTGAAGAGCACCGCCGCGAACAGCGCGATCGGCAGCAGAAGCCACAGGAAGCTCGGCAACAGCAGCAGCGTCAGATTGAAGAACGTGGCAAGGGTCAGGCCACGGTTGACGATCAATTCGATGAAGCGCAGCGACTGGGTGAGCCAGATGGCGCAGGTCAGCGTGACGGCCACGACGAGCGTGACCACCGCGAGCTGGCGCAGGACATAGGCGTTGAGGAGCCGCATGCGTCGATCATACCATGAGTTCGTCCGGGGCGGGCGGCGACGCCGCGAGTTGCGGCTTCCCTGACCCGCCGGATCCGGTACATTCGCCCCGACGCGCGGCGCCATGCCGCGACCTGGAATGCCGCTGGGAAGGAAACTTCATGAAGATCGTGTTCGCCAAGCCGGAAACGCCGACGACCGGGACCTATGTCGTGTGCGTCCACGAAGACCGCAAGCTGACCGCGGAGGCGGCCGCGCTGGACAAGCGCATGGGCGGGCAGATCGGCGCCGCGCTTGGAGCCAGCCGCTTCAAGGGACGCAAGGGCGAGACTCTCGACATCCTTGCGCCGCACGGGCTTTCGGTGCGGCGCGTCGTCCTGCTCGGTCTCGGCAAGCCGGCCGATCTCGGCGCCCTGCGTGTGCAGCGCATCGGCGGCTCGCTGCTCGCCCATCTGAACCGGATCGGTGAAACCGACGCCACCGTCGCGGTCGACGTCATCGCCGATGCCACCCCGGCGCTGCCGGTCATCGCCGCCCATCTCGCCTACGGCGCGCGGCTGCGCGGCTATCGTTTCGACAAGTACCGGACCGCGGAGAAGCCCGAGCAGAAGCCGAGCATGAAGACCCTGACGCTGGGTCTCGCCGGCTTCGCCGAGGCCCGCAAGCTGTTCGCGCCCTTGTCGCGTGTCGCCGACGGTGTCGACCTCGCTCGCGACGTCGTCTCCGAGCCGGCGAACGTGATCTACCCGCAGAGCTTCGCCGAACGTTGCAAGGAACTGCGCGACCTCGGCGTCTCGGTCGAGATCCTCGACGAGAAGCAGATGGCGAAGCTTGGCATGGGTGCGTTGCTCGGCGTCGCCCAGGGCAGCGCCCGTCCGCCCCGCCTCGTCGTCATGGAATGGCGCGGCGCGGCCAGCAAGCGCGCGGCGCCGATCGCCTTCTGCGGCAAAGGCGTGACCTTCGACACCGGCGGCATCTCCCTGAAGCCGGCGGCGGGCATGGAGGACATGAAATGGGACATGGCCGGTGCCGGTGCCGTCCTCGGGACCATGGCCGCCCTGGCCGGCCGCAAGGCGAAGGTCAATGCCGTCGGCGTCGTCGGCCTCGTCGAGAACATGCCGGATGGTAACGCGCAACGCCCTGGCGACATCGTCAAGGCCATGTCGGGCCGGACGATCGAGGTCCTCAACACCGACGCCGAGGGCCGCCTCGTCCTCGCAGATGTCTGCTGGTACACCCAGGATCGGTTCAAGCCCGTCGCCATGATCGATCTCGCCACCCTGACCGGCGCGATCATCGTCGCGCTCGGCCATGAGTTCGGCGGGTTGTTCGCGAACAACGACGAACTGGCTGCGCGCCTGGAGGCCGCTGGCAAGTCGACCGGCGAGCGCCTGTGGCGCATGCCGCTCGGCGAGGTCTTCGACCGGATGATCGACGCTGACGCCGCAGACGTGAAGAACATCTCCGCGGATCGCGCCGCCGGTTCGACGATCGGTGCGGTCTTCATCCAGCGCTTCGTCAATGGGGTGCCCTGGGCGCATCTCGACATCGCGGGCATGGTCTGGAGCAAGAAGGATCATGCGCTGACCGCCAAGGGCGCGACGGCCTATGGCGTGCGTCTCCTCGACCGACTGGTCGCCAACCATTACGAGGAGAAGGCCGGCTGACGGAGATCCGGTTCTACCATTTGACCACCACCTCGCTCGAGCAGGCGCTGCCGCGCGTGCTCGAGAAGGTGCTGGCCCTCGGCGATCGCGCGGTGGTCGTCGCTGGGTCGGCGGAGCGTGTCGAGACGCTGGCCTCCGCTCTCTGGACCTATGACGATCGCGGTTTCCTGCCCCATGGAACGGCGAAGGACGGGGCGGCGGCGGACCAGCCGATCTGGATCACGACCGAGGTCGAGAATCCCAACGGCGCTCGGATGTTGGTCCTGGTGGACGGGGTCGCGCCGCCCGATCTCTCGGTCTGGCCGTCGCTATGCGTCTTCTTCGACGACGCCGACGAGGCGCGCCTCGCAGCCACGCGTGCGGTCTGGAAGGCGTGGAAGGCAGAGGGGCACGCGGTGAAGTATTTCCGGCAGGGCGAGCGTGGGAACTGGCAATTGGCGGGTTAGAGCGTGATCGTCGGAGGCGGAGCCTCGGAAGGCGTGAACCGCGCGACAAAAACCGAGCACTGGATCATGACCTGCGTTTTTGTCGGCGCGGATCATGATCCTGCGCCCGCCTTGCGGTCGCCGCCCGCCCGCCGCTATAAGCCCGGGCTTCAACTAGGCAGGGATACCCGCATCAATGGCCATCGAACGTACCTTTTCGATCATCAAGCCCGACGCCACGCGGCGTAACCTGACGGGCAAGGTCAATGCCAAGCTCGAGGCCGCCGGTCTGCGGATCGTCGCGCAGCGTCGGATGTGGCTGACCAGCCAGCAGGCCGAGGCCTTCTATGCCGTCCACAAGGAGCGGCCGTTCTTCGGTTCGCTGTGCAGTTTCATGACCTCCGGCCCGGTGGTCGTGCAGGTTCTGGAAGGCGAGAACGCTGTCGCGCGCAACCGCGAGGTCATGGGCGCCACCAATCCGGCGAATGCCGCCGAGGGCACGATCCGCAAGGAGTTCGCCGAGTCGATCGAGGCGAATTCGGTTCACGGCTCCGATAGCGTAGACAACGCGCGTATCGAGATCGCGTATTTCTTCGCCGGCTACGAACTCGTCGGCTGAGCGCGCGAAACGAAGAAGGGCGGCCGTGCTCACGCGCGGCCGCCCTTTTGCTTTTGAAACGCGATCCATCCGCGCCGACTGGCGCGGATGGATGCCGGCGCTCAGCCCATCGCCGTCTTGAGGTTGGCGTCGACGCGATCGAAGAACTGCGACGTGGTCAGCCACTTCTGATCGGGGCTGACGAGGACCGCGAGGTCCTTGGTCATGTCGCCGTTCTCGACGGTCTGGATGCAGACCTTCTCAAGCAGGTCGGCGAAGCGCGCGACCTCCGGCGTGTTGTCGAACTTCGCACGGTAGGCGAGCCCGCGCGTCCAGGCGAAGATCGACGCGATCGGGTTGGTCGACGTCTCGCGGCCCTTCTGGTGCTCGCGGTAATGCCGCGTGACCGTCCCGTGCGCCGCCTCGGCCTCGACCGTGCCGCCATCCGGGGTCATGAGGACCGAGGTCATCAGACCGAGCGAGCCATAGCCCTGCGCCACCGTGTCGGACTGGACATCGCCGTCGTAGTTCTTGCACGCCCAGACGAAGGCACCCGACCATTTCAGCGCCGAGGCGACCATGTCGTCGATCAGGCGATGTTCGTAGGTCAGGCCACGCGTCTTGTATTCGGCAGCGAAGTCGGCCTCGAACACCTCCTGGAAGATGTCCTTGAAGCGACCGTCATAGGCCTTGAGGATCGTGTTCTTGGTCGACAGATAGACCGGGTAGCCACGGGCAATGCCGTAATTGAGGCACGCGCGTGCGAAGCCGCGGATCGATTCATCGGTGTTGTACATCGCGAGCGCGACGCCCGAGCCCTTGAAGTCATAGACCTCGCGGGTCACCGGCTCGCCGCCGACCGGGGTGTAGGTGATCGTGAGCTTGCCCGGACCGGGGACCTTGAAATCGGTCGCGCGGTACTGATCGCCGAAGGCATGGCGACCGACGACGATCGGCTGGGTCCAGCCGGGAACGAGGCGCGGCACGTTCTTGCAGACGATCGGCTCGCGGAAGATCGTTCCGTCGAGGATGTTGCGGATCGTGCCGTTCGGCGACTTCCACATCTGCTTGAGGCCGAATTCCTGTACGCGGGCCTCGTCCGGGGTGATGGTCGCGCATTTCACGCCGACGCGATGCGCCTTGATGGCGTTGGCGGCATCCACCGTCACCTGGTCGTTGGTCTTGTCGCGATACTCGACCCCGAGGTCGAAATATTTCAAGTCGACGTCGAGATAGGGGAGGATGAGACGCTCGCGGATCATCTTCCAGATGATGCGCGTCATCTCGTCGCCGTCGAGCTCGACGATCGGGTTCTGGACCTTGATCTTGGGCATGTTCCGTTTCTCCGGCTGCGAACGGCGCGGGTTGTAGCCGATCGCTGCGGCCAAGTCAGGTCTCGATTCGCGATCTCGCCTCAGATGCGGTCCATGCGGCTCGGGCGCCTGCGGGCGGGGCTTCTGCCTAGCCGCGCCATGACGCCGTCGGCATCGCGTTCGATCGCGAAGAAATCGCGAAATGCAGATTTGACGTACCGTCCCTGCACCATGTGGTCGACGAGTGCCTTGAGCGGGCCCCAGTAGCCGCCGCTGTCGCAGATGATCAACGGCTTGTCGTGAAGGCCGAGTTGACGCCAGGTCAGGATCTCGAAGGTTTCGTCGAGCGTGCCCGGCCCCCCGGGCAGGACCACGAAGGCGTCGGCGCGCGCGAACATCGTTGCCTTGCGCTCGTGCATCGACGCCGTGACGATCAACTCCGTCGTGCCGAGGTGACCGACCTCGCGGCGCATCAGATGTTCGGGGATGACCCCGACGACGCGGCCGCCGGCCTCCAGGGCCGCGTTGGCGATCACGCCCATGATTCCCACGCGGCCGCCGCCATAGACCAACTCGATCCCTGCTTGCGCGAGCAGCCGCCCGAGCCGCGCGGCTTCGGCCTTGTGGACGCGCGATCCGCGATCGGACGAGCCGCAGAAAACGCAGACGGAGCGGAGCATGGGCAGGGGCGGGGGCATGGGCAGGGGGGGACCTTTGATGGCGAGGCGAAACAGGCAAGGCATGATAAATTCGAAAAAATCGAGCGGGAACCGGTAACGGTGTCCAGCGTTTGCGTTCCGCGCGATCCGTGGACAAGAAGGAGCCTGGGCGATGACCCGATTGACGATGACCATCCTGGCCTTGGCCGCCACGTCCGTGCTGACCGATGTGGCCCAGGCTCTCGCACAGACCCCGGCGGCGTCGATCGAGCAGCGCCAGTCAGCGATGAAGATGAGCGGTACCTCGATGAAGGCGATCGTGCCCGTCGCCCGCGGCGACGCGGCCTGGAACCCTGCGGCCGTCATTCCCGCGCTCGAGAAACTCGTCGAGACGGCAACGGCGACGCCGGCGATGTTCCCTCCGGGCAGCGGAGCGGAGTCTGGCGTCAAGACCGCTGCGCTCGGCGCGGTCTGGGAAAAACGGGCCGAGTTCGAGGCGGCGGCGAAGGCGCAGGGCGACGCGGCGCGCGCCATGCTCGATGCGGCGCGGGCGAACGACGAGGCGCGGTTCAAGGGCGGTTTCGCGGCGCTTGGCCGGTCCTGTGGTGGCTGCCACGAGCCGTTCCGCGCCAAGCAATGAGCCTGTCGGGCCGCCGTCGCGCGCTGCGCCCCATTGGCGCAGCAATTGGCGGCCTTGTCGTTGCTGTCGTGATCGCCGCCAGCGCTGTCGCGCAGGATGCGGCCAATGGTGCCTACATCGCCCGCGCCGCCGGGTGTCTGGGATGCCACACGGCGGCGGACAAGAACGCCGTGCCCTTCGCCGGCGGGCGTGAATTGAAGACGCCGTTCGGCAGTTTCTTCGGTCCAAACATCACGTCTGACGCCGTCCATGGCATCGGCGCCTGGAGCGTCGAGGATTTCGTGCGGGCGATGCGTTACGGCGTGCGGCCCGATGGTCAGCATTATTTTCCGGCTTTCCCCTACACGGCTTTCGGCGGAATGACGGAGCGCGACCTGCGCGACCTCTGGGCCTATCTGCAGTCGCTGCCGCCGGATGGACGGACCAGCAAGCCTCATGCGCTGCGCTTCCCGTTCTCGCTGCGGCCGGCGCTCCTGGCCTGGAAACTGCTCTACGCGTCCGCCGTGCCGATGCCGGATGGCCGCGCGGACGGGCCGGTTGCACGGGGTGCTTACATCGTCGAGGCGCTTGGGCATTGTGCGGAATGCCACACGCCGCGCGACGCGCTAGGCGGGCGCCGGGCGGGTGCGGCCTATGCAGGTGCCGCGAGCGGCGCCGGCAAGGCGCCGAACATCACGCCCGCCGCGCTCGGCAAGTGGAGCGATGCCGATCTCAAGGAATATCTTTCGTCCGGGATGACCCCGGATGGCGACTTTGCAGGCGGCGAGATGGCCGAGGTCATCCGCGACTCGACCAGTCAGCTGACGGCGGACGATCTCGCGGCGGTCGTCGCCTATCTGCGCACGTTGCCGCCGCAACCCGTCGCTGCCCCGCGCTGAGATCCGGCCCGCTGAGATCCGGCCCGGGTTCGGGCCCGAAATGCGGCGAAAGGCATGTCGCGCGGTCGATGGCGCATTGCTCCGGCGGTAATTCGTCGCATAGATTGCGGCCTTCGCTTTTGGGGTCCGTTTTCGTTTTGAGTCGCAAGCTTCTGACCGGTCTTCTTGCCCTCGTGGTGGCGCTTGACGTGACCATCTGGGCTCTTGTGCTTGTCCGCGAGGAACCGGCGCCGGTAGGTGATTCGCGCATCGTCCGGCCTGCCGCGCCCGCGCCCGATACGGGAACTGTGAGCGAAGCGCCGCCGCCACCCCGGCAACCGGCACCGGCCGTCGATACGGCTCCCACGACCCCTGCCGAGCCGGTCCGTCCCGCGGATCCGGTGCGCCAAGCGACCCCTGCTCCGAAGCCGGCCGAGCCGGCGGCTGCGGAGGCTCCCGCTCAGGCGGTTCCCGCGCCGGTGCCGGCGCCTGACGTTGCGGCGCAGCCCTCCGTTCCGCTGCCCGCCCCAAGCCCGGCGCCCGCGGCGTCGCCAGCACCCGTGGTCGCGGAGGCGCCCTCCAGTCCGGCCCCGGCCCCAAGCCCGGCCCCAAGCCCGGCGCCCTCTGCCTCATCAGCACCCGTTGTTGTCGCGCAACCGGTCGTTCCGGCTCCGCCGCCCGCACCGCCGGGACCGAGCTTCGATGTCGTCCGTGTCGCAGCGGATGGGATGGCGGTCATCGCGGGGCGGGCGCAACCCGGAGCAGTGGTGATCGTGCTCGATGGCGACACGGAGATCGCCAGGACCACTGCGGATGCGCGCGGCGAATGGGTCGCCCTGCCGGCGAAGCCGCTCGCGACGGGTACGCGGGAGTTGTCCCTGGTCGCGCGACATCCCGGCGCCGCCGGCGAGCGGAAATCGGATCGCGTCGTGGTCGTGGTGGTTCCGGAGCGCCAGGTACAGACCGCGGCGCGGGCCCCGGGTGCTGTCGCTGTGGCGGTCGCGCGCGATGCCGAGAGCGCCGCCCCAAGCCGGCTCCTGCAAGTTCCGAGTACGGAACCGCGTGGCGCGCCGCCGCTGCCCGTGACGATCGAGACGATCGATTACGATGCGACCGGCGAGGTCGTGCTGTCCGGACGGACCCCGGCGGGAACGGTCGTGCAACTCTATCTGGACGGGAAGCCGATCGGGCGCGCCGAGGGTGATCCCAACGGGCGATGGACCATGCGTCCAGACCAACCCGTGGCGCCTGGTGTCTACACCTTGCGCATCGACCAGATCGGTCCGGATGGACGCGTGGTGCAACGCATCGAACTGCCCTTCGCCCGTGCGGAGCCGCAGGTCGAAATGCCGACAGCGGCGGAGCGGGTCGTCGTCCAGCCCGGCAATTCGCTCTGGCGGATCGCCCGCCGTGTCTACGGTGCCGGAACCCGCTACACGGTCATCTATCAGGCGAACAAGGACATGATCCGGGATCCCGATCTGATCTATCCCGGGCAGATCTTCAGTCTTCCCGAACCGCGGTGACCGGGCCGTCGGCCCTGCGCGATTTTCCATTTCCTCCGGCGCGTCTGCTGGTAAAGCTTCGCGCTAGGCATCCGGCCTGAAACGGCCCCTTCCTGACCCGGCGGTACCATGCTCGACACGATCGTGAAGTCCCTTGCCCCCATCCATCGCGCGGGCTGGCCGTTCGTCGTTCTGGCCGCCGCTGCCTCCCTGATCGGGTTCTGGGCCTATGCACCGGTCGGCTGGATCCTTGCAGGCGTCACGGCCTGGGTCGCGTATTTCTTCCGCGATCCGGATCGTGTCACCCCGGTCCGGCCCGGTCTCGTGATCAGCCCGGCGGATGGGCGGGTCCAGATGATCGTGCGCGCCGCGCCCCCGGAGGAACTTGGTCTGGGGAGCGCCGAGTTGCTGCGGATCAGCATCTTCCTCAATGTCTTCGACGTCCATGTGAACCGTTTTCCGGTCGATGGCCGCGTCAGCGCCGCGCATTACCGGCCGGGGAAGTTCCTGAACGCCTCGCTGGACAAGGCCTCGGTCGACAACGAGCGCATGTCCCTCGCGATCCGGCTTCCCGATGGCCGCGACGCCGCGGTCGTGCAGATCGCGGGGCTGGTGGCGCGCCGCATCATTTGCGACGTGTCCGAAGGTGCCGAAGCCAGGGCTGGCGCGCGCTATGGGTTGATCCGCTTCGGCAGCCGCGTCGACGTATACCTGCCAGCCGAAACGCAGCCCCTCGTCATCGTGGGGCAGCGTGCGGTCGCGGGCGAGACGGTTCTTGCCGACCTCGCCGGAGCCGAAACGGCGCGGGTCGGTGAGGTGCGCTGACATGATGCCGGGCGAAGCGGATCCGGAGGCGCCGCGCCGTCGCGTGCCGCTGGGCGGCCGCCGCGTCAGCGCGCTCATTCCGAACATCCTCACGATCGGAGCGCTCTGTGCCGGTCTGACCGCGGTGCGCTTCGCGATTCTCGGCCGCTGGGAGCATGCGGTTGCCGCCATCCTCTGCGCCGCCGTCCTCGACGGTCTCGATGGGCGGATGGCGCGTCTTCTGAACGCGACGTCAAAGTTCGGCGCCGAACTCGACTCGCTCTCCGATTTCGTGAGTTTCGGGGCCGCGCCGGCCCTGATCCTCTATCTGTGGAGCAGCCACGAAGTCGGCGGGATCGGCTGGATCGCCGCCCTGTTCTACGCGGTGTGCTGTGCCCTGCGGCTCGCGCGCTTCAACACGATGCTGAGCGATCCGAACACCCCCGCCTGGGCACGGTATTATTTCACCGGTGTTCCCGCACCGGCCGGCGCCTTTCTGGTCGTGCTGCCGCTGATGCTGTCCTTCGAGGTCGCATCAGAGGGAGGGGGCGGCTTCGCGTCGCCCTGGCTCACGATCGTCACGCTCGTAGGTGTGGGGACATTGATGGTCAGCCGGGTCCCCACGTTTTCGATGAAGCAGATGCGGATCCCGCGCGCCTTGACCCTTCCTGCTCTGATCCTGGCGGCGCTTTTCGTGGCTGCCCTGGTCACGCTGCCCTGGGCGACATTGCTCGCCATCGGCGCGCTCTATCTGGCCAGCATTCCGCTTTCGGTGATCGTGCAGAGACGCGCGACCACATCCAGCCCAAGCGACATGACGAGTTGATTTCGGCGAGGCTTCTGAAAACCGAAAAGTAATATCTTTGGCGGAGTCTGTATTCATGATGGATTCTGGTTCGCCAATTCACGACAAGCCGGCCTTGCCGCCCGCACAGTGCTGGGAGGTGTTCAGCCGGTTTCCCAATGGCGCCTGCGTCCTCGATCCCGGGCGCCGCCTGGTCGCCTGCAACGAACTCTGGCGTCGTCTGCTCGAACCCGCGGCGGCGCTGCTGGTGGCAGGGACGCCGATCGGCGAGATCGTCGCGGCCATGGTGGCGAGTGGCCGCGTCGACACGGATGCGGCCGGCGGCGATGCGGCATGGATCCATGCGGGCAAGGAAGCGGTGTTCTCCGGTCGCGAACTGGTCGTCGCGCTACGCGATGGTCGGCAGTTCCAGGTGGAGTCGGCCGCTCTCGGCGGTGGCGGTACGTTGCTGACGATTACGGATGTCACGACGGCCAGGAGCCACGAACTCGCCCTGGCAGCGCGGGTCGAGGAACTGGAGCGTGTGCAGAGCAAACTGGCGTCTCAGCAGGCGGAAATGGCGGACCTCGCCGCGCGTCTCGATGCGCTGCGCAACGAGGCCGAGCGCGCAAACCGCACGAAGTCCGAGTTCCTCGCCAACATGAGCCACGAACTTCGCAGCCCACTCAACGCCGTGATCGGTTTCGCGGAGATCATGAAGGACGAGTTGTTCGGGAATCTCGGGTCGGCCCAGTACCGGGAGTACGCGCTCGATATCTGGAACAGCGGCCGTCATCTCCTGGACGTCATCAACGACATCCTCGACCTGTCGAAAATCGAGGCCGGCAAGGCGGACCTGATCGAGTCCGAGTTCGACCTGGGCGGAACGGTCGCGGCATGTGTGCGCCTGATCGCCGGCAGGGCTCAGCAGGCCGAGATATCGGTGCGCTCCACGGTCGCGAGCGAGGGGATCGTCCTGTGGGGCGACGAGCGCAAGATCAAGCAGGTTCTGATCAACCTGCTGACCAATGCGATCAAGTTCACCAAGGCGGGGGGACGCGTGCGGATCGCAGTCGCCGATCACGAGGCGGGGCTGGATATTCGCATCTCGGATACCGGGATCGGTATGGCGGCCGCCGATATTCCGGTGGCGCTCGCGGCCTTCGGACAGGTCGACTCGTCGCTGGCCCGCAAGCACGAGGGAACAGGGCTGGGGCTGCCGCTATCCAAGGCGATGGTCGAGATGCATGGCGGCACGCTCAGCATCGAGAGCGAGGTCGGCATCGGCACGACCGTCGCGATCCACGTTCCGGCCTCGCGGATCGTGTCGCGCGGCCCGTTGGCCGCCGCCTGATACGTCGCAGGCGGTTCGCGCGAGCCGCCCTCCTTAGTCTTTGTATCAGACCGCTATCGCCCGCCGGGCGCGGAGGCTCTCATTCGCCGCCTCGGCCAGTTGCAGGGCACGTCGCCCATCCTCGACCCCGACCATGGGGGGCGCCGTTCCGGCACAGACATCGAGAAAATGGCGCAACTCCGCGCGGTATGCGTCGGCATAGCGCTCGAGGAAGAAATGCAGGGGCTTGTCGGCGACGACGCCCTCGGCCGTCGAGGCGATCACGGTGGTCGGCTTCAGGTTTCCGGCCTCGAGCATCCCGCGCGCGCCGAGGACTTCGATGCGCTGATCGTAGCCATAGACGGCACGGCGGCTGTTCGAAATCTGGCAGAGGCGGCCGCTGGCGGTCCTGAGCGTCACCATCGCGCTGTCGACATCTCCGGCCTCCGCGATGCGCGGGTCGACGAGGCAGGATGCCGTGGCGAAGAGTTCGACAGGTTCCTCGCCAAGAAGGAAGCGCGCCATGTCCAGATCGTGGATCATCATGTCGCGGAACAGTCCGCCGGACACCTTCACATAGTCGAGCGGGGGCGGGCCGGGATCGCGGCTTGTGATCTGCACGAGTTCGACCGGTCCGATCGCGCCGGAGTCGATGCCTCGCTTGAGCGCCGCGAAACTCGGATCGAAACGGCGGTTGAAGCCCATCAGGACCCTTGCGCCAGTGGCCTTCACAGCGGCGACGCAGCGATCCGCGCGCTCCATCGACAAGTCGATGGGCTTTTCGCAGAAGATCGTCTTGCCGGCCTTCGCGGCGCGTTCGAGCAGATCCGCATGCGTATCGGTCGAACTGGCGATGATGACGGCCTGGACAGCGGGATCCGCGAGTGCGGTGTCGGCGGTGGCGACGCGTGCGCCATGGCGCTGGGCGAGTGCTGCCGCTGCGTCCTGGTTGACGTCGACCACATAGGCGAGACGCGCGCCGGCGGCGGCGACGTTGCTGGCGTGGATCGCGCCGATGCGCCCCGCACCGAATTGGCAGATGCCGATCATGTGTCGATGTCTCCGTTGATCAATCCCGTACCAGGGCCAATCCGCCCGGGCCCAGCGAGGCGTGCACGCTCGCGCCTTGCGAGACTTGCATACCGTCTCCCGCGCTGGCGATGGCGAAGAGTTCGCCGACATCGCTGTCCAGCGTGAATTCGATATGCGACCCGAGATAGGTGGCCTTGCGGATACGGGCGGGAAGCCGGTCGGCGGCGGGGTGCGTATGCAGGCGGATGGCATGCGGGCGCACGGCGAGGGTCGTGCCGCCGGCCGCGATCCCGCGATGCGGCAGATCGAAGGCCAGCGGGCCCAGTCGGCACGTCGCGACGCCGTCGCGATGGGGACCGACCTCGCAGGGGAGCAGATTGGCACCGCCGATGAAATCGGCGACGAAGCGTGTGGCTGGCTGGTCGTAGAGTTCGGCTGGCGAGCCGCTCTGGGCGATCCGCGCCTGGCTCATGACCACGATCACGTCCGACACGGCGAGGGCTTCTTCCTGGTCGTGCGTGACGTAGACGGCGGTCAGTCCGAGTTTCTGCTGGAGGTCACGGATCTCCTCGCGCATGCGACGGCGCAGCTTGGCGTCGAGGTTCGACAAGGGTTCGTCGAAGAGCAGGACGCTGGGTTCGAGGACCAGGGCGCGGGCGACCGCCACGCGCTGCTGTTGTCCGCCGGACAATTCGCTCGGCATGCGCGCGTCGTATCCCGCGAGGCCGACCAGTTCGAGACCCGCGCGCGCACGGTCGCGCTGCTCGGCCTTGCTGCCGCCCCCGACGGCAAGGCCGTAGGCGACGTTCTCGATCACGTTCATGTGCGGGAACAGCGCATAGCTTTGGAAGACCATGCTCACGTCGCGTGCGGTGGCGGGCAGGCGCGTGACGTCGCGTCCACCGATACGGATGGTGCCCGCGCTCGGAATCTCGAGCCCCGCGATCATCCGCAGCGTCGTGGTCTTTCCGCACCCGGAGGGACCAAGCAGCGTCACCAGCGTGCCGCTGGCGATCGTGAAGGAGATCGAGTCGACCGCGACGACATTGCCGAAGCGACGCGTGACGTCCCGGAATTCGACGTCGGCGGAGCGGGCGGAGATCTTCATGCCGAGGCTTCTCGCAGGATGGAGGATGCACCGCCGCGACGCCCGAGGCGTCGTTCGCCGACGACGAGTTGGATCAGTCCGACCCCGACCGCCATGATGACGACCAACGCCGAGGAGTAGGCGATGGCGACGCCGTAGTCGCTGACCTCGACCCGGTTCACGATATAGGCGGTCGCGAGGTTGTACTCGGCGCTGACGAGGAAGACGACGGCGCTGACCGAGGTGATCGCGCGCACGAAGCTGTAGACGAGGGCCGCGACGATCGCCGGCCGCAGCAACGGCAGCACGACCCGTCGCAATGTCGCGAAGCTGCCGTGGCGCAGCATGAGCGAGCATTCGTCGAGGCTCTTGTCGATCTGCGACAGCGTCGCGACGCCGGCGCGGATCGCGACGGGCATGTTGCGGAACACGAAGCAGATCACGAGGATGATCCCGGTGCCCGTCAGTTCGAGCGGCGGCACGTTGAAGGCCACGATGTAACTGACGCCGATCACCGTGCCCGGGATCGCGAAGCTGAGCATCGTCGTGAACTCGAAGGCCTGTTTTCCGGCGAAGGTCTGGCGCGCCAGGAGATAGGCGGTCAGCAACCCGATTGCTGCCGTGAGAGGCGCCGCGAGCGCCGACAATTGCAGGGTGGTGAACAGGGAGTTCCACGCGCGTCCCGCCCAGACGATCCCGTGTTGCCCCCATTCGATGCCGAAGGTCACCACGTAGTGCTTGAGCGTGAAGCTGTTGTCGCGACCGAAATTCTCGACGAACCCACCGACCACGATCATCGCGTAGACGATCAGGGTGAAGGCCATCCAGGGCACCGCCGTGCCGTAGATGAACCAGCGCGCACCGCGCGGGAGCGGCGCGTGCATCCCGCCATCGCCCTTGCCCGAGACCGTGGTGTAGGCGCGCTTGCCCAGCCATACGTTCTGCAGGAAGAACGCGGCAAGGCAGACCGCGAGCAGCACCATGGACAGTGCTGCAGCCCGGCCAGGATCGCTTTGGGCGCCGACGATGGCGAAGAAGATCTGCGTCGAAAGCACGTTGAAATTGCCGGCGAGGACGAGCGGGTTGCCGAAATCCGCGAGGCTTTCGACGAAGCCGATGAGAAAGGAATTCGCGAGGCCCGGGCGGATCAGCGGCAAGGTGACGGTCGTGAAAACGCGCCAGCGCGATGCGCGCAGCGTCTGGGCGGCTTCCTCCATCGACGGACTGACGCCCTGGACGACGCCGAGCAGCACCATGAAGGCGATCGGTGCGAAGGCGAGGGTCTGAACCAGGACGAGGCCAGGCAGACCGTAGATCCAGCGGGTCGGGGGGATCCCGAAGGCGCTTTCGAGAAACAGCGTGACCGCGCCGTTCCGGCCGAACAAGAGGATGATCGCGAGGCCGATCACGAAGGGGGGCGTGATCACCGGCAGGACCGCGACAAGTTTCAACAGCGGCTTGGCGGGGAAGGCGGTGCGCTGCGCGAGAAGGGCGAAGGCGAGGCCAAGCAGTGTCGTCGTGATGCCGACGATGGTGGCGAGCAGGACAGAGTTCCAGAACACGCCGCAGGAGCGCTGGCCCTGGAAGCAACCGAGCCCCCAGATCGTCTGTGTGGTGAGTCGGTTCGCGAGTGGCATCAATCCATAGCGACCATCGTTCGTCAGCGCCGCCTCGAACAGCACCTCGATGACGGGCCAGAACACGAACAGCGCGACGGTCGCCACGACGATCCCGATGGCTCCGGTGACGAAGGCGTCGCCCC
The DNA here is from genome assembly GCA_903860935.1 of uncultured Rhodospirillales bacterium. Lineage (GTDB taxonomy): Bacteria > Pseudomonadota > Alphaproteobacteria > CACIAM-22H2 > CACIAM-22H2 > CAIOSQ01. The sequence continues at coordinate 37,608 of CAIOSQ010000155.1, forward strand.
GCATCGCGCCGCGTCTCGCGAGACCGGTGGTCAGGAGAAAAAGCAGCGACGTGGCGACAGAGGCGGCACCCCAGCCCATGCCGAACTGCCGCTGTGTCGTTGGGCCGAACATCTCGGCAAGGATGCTCCAGCCCCAGCCGCGATGCGTCAGCGCGAAACCCTGAAGCGAGATCCAGGCGAGGCCGGCGGTACCGACGACGATCAGGATCGTCCCCGCGCGGCGATGGTCGCTATTCGGACGCAAGGCCAGCAGGGGCAGCGCGAGCGCCGCCGCCACTGGCCAGAGCCACCATTTCGCATGCAGGGCCGCCTGGATCAGGCCCGGCCCCGCTTCGTCTCCGAGATAGTAACGAAGCGGGGTCCGGGTGATCCCGTCCTCCAGCCCATACCAGGGCAGAAGGAGGAAGCCGATCCAACCGATCCCGAGCCAGGTGAGGATCGTCACGGGCATGCGGATGGTCCGGTCCGGATCAGTTGGCGATCTTGATCTCGGCGTCGAAGCGCGACAGCAGACGCTTGCGCTCCTCCGAGGAACCGAATTTCGGGAAGTCGTAGTTGATCAGCTTGATCTCCGACAGCTTTGGCGCCTGGGGCGGGGTCGCCGCGCCCTTGTTGGACGGCACCTGATAGCTCTGGGCGCGCGCGCCCAGGGCCTGGGCCTCGGCCGAGAGGGCCCAGTCATAGAACTTCCTGGCGCTGTCGAGATTGCGGGCACCGGCGATGATGGACATCGATCCGATCTCGTATCCCGTGCCTTCGCACGGGGCCACGGTCTTGATGGGGAAGTTCCGCACCGACTGGGTGATCGCGTCGTGCATGAACACGATGCCGATCAGGGTCTCGCCGCGGCCGGCCGCCACGATCGGCGCCGCGCCCGACTTGGTGTACTGGTTCACGTTGGTGTTCAGTTTGCGCAGATAGTCGAAGGCGCCGTTCTCGCCCATGATCTGCACCAGCGATGCGACCATCGTATACGAGGTGCCCGACGAATGCGGGTTGGCGACCTGGACCTCGCCCTTGTAGGCGGGGTTCACCAGATCGGCCCAGCATTTCGGCTCGGGCAGGTTCTTCTTGGCGAGCAGTTCGGTGTTGAAGCCGAAGCCGAGCGCGCCGGCATAGATGCCGATGGTGCGCTTGCGCCCCGTGCGCCATTGCTGCACGGCCCAGTCCTGCATCTCGCCCATGCGCGGGGTCTCGTAGTCGGCGGTGAGGCCTTCCTCGGCCGCCTGCAGATGCGGGTCGCCGGTCCCACCCCACCAGATGTCGCCGCGCGGATTGTCCTTCTCGGCCTTCACTTGCGCGTAGGTCTCGCCGGAGGATTTGCGCGTCATCGCGACGCGGATTCCGGTCGCCTTTTCGAACTCGGTCTGCATCAGCTGGCACCAATCCTCCTGCACCGAGCAGTAGAGATTGAGACGGCCCTGTGCCTGGGCCGCGCCGCCCAGCAGGGTGCCGGCGACGAGCGCCGCTACGGCGCCGATGGTCCTGATCGTCATGATGGTTCTCCCTTCACGCGCCCCGGGGCCGAGACGCTTCGCATGCGTCGCCAAAATCTATAACAGAAACGTCATCCGCCAATCGGAGATTCAGGCCATGGACGATCTCAGCAGACGGTTCGATGAAGGTCTTGCCGCGACCCGCGCGGCGGGCCTGGTCGCCCGTGACTATTTCGCGCGACGGCGCGAATTGACCGTCGAAACCAAGGGGCCGCAGGATTTCGTCTCGATGGCCGACCGCGAGGTCGAGCACCTGCTGGTGGCCCGCCTGCGTGCGCTGTTCTCGGACGACAGCGTGCTGGGCGAGGAGCATGGCCGCCAGGGAGAGGGCCGTATCTGCTGGGTCATCGACCCCATCGACGGGACCTCGAATTTCGTTCGCGGGATCGCGCTCTGGTGCGTCTCGGTCGGCGTGCTGGTCGACAACGTTCCCATGCTGGGTTTCGTCTACGACCCCGTGCGCGACGAGATGTTCGCGGGCCGACGAGGGGCCGGGGCGACGTGCAATGGTCGCCCGATGCGCGCCAGCGCCGCCGGTGTCGACACCGCCCGGATCAATCTTGGCTTTGGACTGCGCCAGCAACCCGAGCGTTTCGCCACGGTGATGCAGCGCCTTGTCGCGCAAGGAGCGGAGTTCTCGCGCTTCGGATCGGCCGCCATCAGCCTCGCCTATGTCGCGGATGGCCGCCTCGAGGGGTTCTGGGAGAACCGCATCAACGCGTGGGATGTCTGCGCCGGACTCGTCCTCGCCGTCGAGGCGGGCGCGGTCGTCGAGGATTTCTTCGGCGGTGAGGGACCGGCGCGTGCCAATCGTTGCGTCGCGGCCGCGCCCGGCGTCATCGCCGCCCTGCGCGCCGCGATCGCCTGATCGGCGTCATCCCCGCCGGTTCTGGTTGAGCATGACGCGGCGGAGGAGGCGGACGGATTTCTCGACCCCTTCCTCCGGCGTCATGAGCACGTCCTCGTGCTCGATCGAAAGCACGTCGTCGTAGCCGGCCATGGCGAGGGCCATGCAGAAGCGGTTCCACCAAGCTTCGTCGCGGCCATAGCCGAGCGTCACATAATTCCAGGCCCGTTCGGAGATGCGCGCGTTCGGGATCGTCTCGAGGACGCCGTCGCGCCCCGCGTTGACCGGGTCGATCGCGGTGTCCTTGGCGTGGACATGGTGGATCGCCTTGCCGAGCGCGGCGATCGCGGCGATCGGATCCGCGCCCATCCACATCAGGTGGCTGGGATCGAAATTTGCCCCGACGATCTCGCCGACGGCTTCGCGCAACCGCAGCAGCGTCGAGACGCTGTACACCGCCTGATGGCCGTGCAACTCGAGACACAGGCGTGTGATGCCGTGGCCGCGTGCGCAGGCGGCGAGGTCGCGCCAATAGGGGATCAGCACGTCCTCCCACTGGTAGCGCAGCATCTCCTGGTTCTCCCGCGGCCATGCGGTGGTGACCCAGTTCGCCGTCGCATCTCCTGGCGCGCCGCCGGGCAGTCCCGACATCATGACCACGCGCGTCACGCCGAGCTTGCCGGCGAGTTCGAAGGTCTTGCGCGTGACCGCGTCGTGCCTGCGGCCGTGTTCGCCGGGATGAAGAGGATTGCCGGAGCAGTTGAGGGCGCTGATCTCGATGCCGCCGCGCGATAGCGCCGCAAGGAAGCGCCGCCGCTCCGCCTCGTCGCCGAGCATCCTGTCGAGCTCGACATGCGGCGCGCTCGACCAGTTGCCGCAGGCGAATTCGAGCATCTCGAACCCGAGCCCGCGCGCGACCTCCAGCATCGGTTCGAAGCCGAGATGCCCCAGGCTGTCGGTGATCATTCCAAGCTTCATGATGCGCCTCCCTGTCCGCGGCCCGGTCCGGGCGCCGTCACGCGGCGATTCCCCCTGGCCCCGGGATGCGGTCATAATCGCTTCCTGCTCGAGGGAGAAGACCATGAAGATGACGGCCGCCCAGGCCCTGGTGCGCTGGCTCGCCGCGCAGCATGTCGAGATCGACGGCCATGAGGTGCCGCTGTGTGGCGGCATGTGGGCGATCTTCGGTCACGGGAATGTCGCTGGGATCGGGGAGGCGCTGTACGCCGAACGCGACAGGCTGCCGACCTTGCGCGCGCATAACGAGCAGGCCATGGCGCTCGCCGCGGTCGCCTACGCCAAGGCGTCGTTCCGCCGCCGGTTCATGGCATGCACGACGTCGATCGGCCCGGGCGCGACCAACATGGTGACGGCCGCGGCTGTCGCCCATGTGAATCGTCTTCCGGTGCTGCTGATCCCGGGCGACGTCTTCGCCAACCGGCGCCCCGATCCCGTCTTGCAGCAGGTCGAGGATTTCGGCGATCCGACGATCAGCGCCAATGATTGTTTCCGGCCGGTGTCCCGCTTCTGGGATCGCATCACCCGGCCGGAGCAATTGCTCGCCGCATTGCCGGCGGCGCTTTCCGTACTTCTCGACCCGGTTACCTCCGGGCCGGCCACCATCGCCTTCTGTCAGGATGTCCAGGCCGAGGCGGCCGAGTTTCCGGCCGCTTTCTTTGCGCGTCGCGTGCACCGGATCCGCCGGCCAGGACCGGACATGTTCGAACTCGACGACGTCGTGGCGCGGCTGCGCGGCGCGCGAGCGCCGCTGATCGTCGCGGGCGGCGGCGTCCTCTATTCCGAGGCGAGCAAGGCGCTCGACGACTTTTCGCGCGCCACCGGGATCCCGGTCGCCGAGACGCAGGCCGGCAAGGGTGCGCTCGCCTGGGATCATCCGCATATGGTCGGCGCGATCGGCGTCACCGGCGGCGCGGCCGCCAATACGCTGGCGCGCGAGGCCGATCTCGTGCTGGCGGTCGGCACCCGGTTGCAGGATTTCACCAGCGGCAGCCGCGCCCTGTTCGGCCGCGACGGCGCGCAGCTTGTCCAACTCAACGTGGCGCCCCATGACGCGACGAAGCACGGTGCCCTCGCGCTCGTTGCCGATGCGCGGGTCGGGCTCGACGCGCTGGGCACGCGGCTGCGCGGATGGCGGGCGGACGAGGCCTGGACGACGCGTGCCCAGGCGCTCGCCGGCGCATGGCAGGAGCGCGTCGAGGCGATCACGACGCCCGGCCCCGACGAAGCCAGACTGCCGAGCGATGCCGAGATCCTCGGTGCGGTGAACCGCTTCGCGGGACCGGAGACCACCATTCTCTGCGCGGCCGGCGGTTTGCCCGGCGAGTTGCACAAGCTCTGGCGCGCCACGGGTCCCGGCAGCTACCACCTCGAATACGGCTTCAGTTGCATGGGCTACGAGATCGCCGGGGGGCTGGGCGCGAAGCTCGCACGCCCCGCGCGCGAGGTCGTCGTGATGGTCGGCGACGGCAGCTATCTGATGATGAATTCGGAGATCGCGACCTCCGTGGCGCTTGGTGCGAAGCTGATCTTGGTCGTGCTCGACAATCGCGGCTTCGGATGCATCAACCGTCTGCAGCAGGCCTGCGGTGGCGCCGCGTTCAACAATCTTTTCGGAGACGCCTTGCCGATGCCGGCGGTGGATTTTGCGCGCCATGCGGCGAGCCTCGGTGCGGCGGCCGAGAAAGTCGCGTGCCTCGCGGAACTTCCCGCGGCGCTCGAGCGCGCGCGCCGTGCGACGCGGACGGCGGTCGTCGTCATCGACAGCGATCCCGTGCGCTCCACCGGCGAGGGCGGTGCCTGGTGGGACGTCGCGGTGCCCGAGACGTCCGGCAGGCCAGAGGTCGCGGCAGCTCATGCGTCCTATGCGACGCAACGGGCCAGACGGGACGGCTGAGTCAGTCGCCGCCGCGGCGGCGACGCCAGACGTCGGGACGCTCGAATTCGCCAGACCAGAGACCGGTGCCCGCGGCGCGCGCCGTGGCCTCTGCGGCGCGCAGGGGCTTGCCCGACCGCCCCGCATAGGCAGCGGCGAGGCCGTTGGCGACCAGCCAAGCGCCGAGATCGTGGCCACGAACCCGGCATTGCGCGAGGATGCGATCAAACCTGTCGGCGCCCACCTCCCTGCACGACACGACGCTGTGGCCGATGAAGGCGGACAGGGCCAAGCGTACCTGCTGTCCGCAGGGCAGGTTTTGTCCATCGACGCCGGTGCAGGTCTGCGCGAGTTCTGGCGCGTCCACGCCCGCCAGGCGCACGCGCCTGCCATCGACCTCCAGCGTGTCTCCGTCGACGATCCGTGCCGCGCCGGCGAAGGACATGAGACCCGGCCCGGTGGGCGCGAGAAGCAGGTCGAGTGCGTCTTCGATCCAGTCCGCGCCGAGCAGTGTCGAGGCGATACCGAGAATGAGGAGGATTGCTGCCAGCGGTAGCGACGTGCCTCTTGGAACCCTCATCCGCGCGGCTTGAAGGCCGGGCCGCCGCCGAACAGGCGGATACCCGGACGAAGCCGCGTGAAGGGGAGGGCGGCGGTGTTCATCGAGGACAGGCCCGGCGAGTCGACCTCGATGATGCGCTCCGCGATCCCGGCGAAATCGGCGCGATAGTGGTTGGTCGACTTGACCACGACGATGCGGTGCCGGGATGGCTCGAGACCGGCATGGCGGAAATAGGCCTGGTCGAGGCATTGCGTGCGGCCCTCGGCGACCACGACGCGGACGCCGTCGATCCTGAGGCAGGCGACCTTTCCGAGATTGCCCATGTTGCCGCGCATCATGGGGCCGGTGAACGCGAACGGCCCATCGGCCAGTTTTTCGACCACGACATCCGCTTCGAAGGGGCGATGTCCTGCCATCAGTTTTCCACCGAGGCCCAGCCTGAGCCGTGCGCCTTCTCCCGCCCGGTGCGCCGCGCGGGCGGATTCGGGATCATGCAGGATCGCGAGAATGGCGTCGTCGACCTTTGCCGCGACCAGAGCCTCGAGCACGCCGACGGTGTCGGATGTCGCGCCGCCGCCGGCGTTGTCCTGGACGTCGGCGAGGATGACGGGCTTTCCTGGCGGTTGCTGGAGGGCGAGGCGGATGGCCTCGGCGGGCGGCATGAGGCCGATACCGAAGGCCTTCTCGTGAGAGGCTGCGCTGCGTGCGAGCCGTTCGGCCGCCGCATCCGCGCTCGTCGCGTCGGCCGCGTAGGCGATCACGGTGGGGCCGTTCATCGGGATGTCGGCCAGGTGGAAGCCCATGTTGAAGGTCATGGAGACGACACCTGGGCTCTGCGCCTCGATCGTTTCCAATTCGGCATAGAGGCTGCGGGCCGGCTCGGTCATCGTGCTCTGCCGGTGCGGCGGCATGATGAAGTCGAGGCGCCGCACGGACACCGCTGGCCTGCGGCCCGTGTCAAGGCACCAGCGGATGATCTGATGCGCACGGGCACCGGTCGCGCGCATGTCGACATGCGGATAGGTGCGGTAGGCGACGAGGGCCGTCGCATTCGCGATCATGCCGTCGCCGACATTGGCGTGCAGATCGAGCGACGCGACGAGCGGCATGTCCGGACCGATCACGGCGCGTACGCGGCGCAGGATCTCGGCTTCGCCGTCATCGTAGCCGGAGGCGACCATCGCACCGTGGAGATCGAGATACACGGCGTCGACCGGGCCCGCCGTCGCGATCCCGTGGACGATTTCCGCGACGATCCGTTCGAACGCATGGGCGGTCACGATTCCCGCCGGCTCGGCGGCGTACCAGCAGATCGGCGCCAGGGTGTCGCCGGCGTCGCGGGCCGCGGAGACGAACCCGCCTATGGGCATCGCCAGATCGGGATTGGCGAGGATCGTGTCGCCCCGCATGCCGCTGGGCGCCGTGGTCGTCAGTTGGAAATCGGAAAGCTCCGTGGGCGTCGGCGCGAAAGTGTTGGTCTCGTGCGCGAACCCGGCGATGGCTATGCGGGGCATGTGAGGGCTCCAGGGGCGAGGGGGGCGTCGTATGCGGTCGCGTCTTGCGAATGTCCCGTCAGGTCGCTGCGCGCGCGCCCTGGCTGCGCAGCAGCCAAAGCGCTATCGCGACGTTGACGAGATTCCAGACCATGCCATTCAGGAACGCGGCGCGATACGATCCCGTGAGGTCGAAGATCAGGCCCGACAGCCAGCCTCCGGCCGCCATCCCGACGATCGTCGCCATCAGCACGAGACCGACCCGTGTGCCTGCCTCTCGTGCGGGCAGATATTCGCGCACGATGATCGCATAGCTCGGCACGATGCCGCCTTGCGACAGGCCGAACAGGAAGGACACGACGTAGAGCGACACCAAGCCATCGAACGGGATGTAGAGCGCGAGGGTAGCGCCTTGCAACGCCGACCCAAGCAGCAGCGTTCGCACGCCACCGATACGGTCGGAAATCCAGCCGGAGGCCAGCCGGCTCACGATGCCCGCGCCCAGCATCAGGGACAGCATCTCGGCGCCGCGTGCGATGCCGTAACCAAGATCGCCGCAATACGCGACGATGTGGACCTGCGGCATCGCCATCGCGAGGCAGCAGGTGACGCCGGCGATGACGAGCATCGCCTGGAGCCGGCCTGCCGGGATCGCGGCGCGCGTCGGTCCGGAGGCGCTGGTTTGCGGGTCGCTTGCGGCGCGCGGTGGCGGCTGTTTGAGCGCCCGGGCCAGCGGCAACATCGCGACGAGCGAGACGACACCGATCACCACATAGGCATGGCGCCAGCCGTAATTGTCGACCATGTACCGGATGACCGGTGGCCAGATCGTTCCGGCGATGTAGTTGCCGCTTGCGCAGATCGCGACCGCGATTCCCCGGCGTCGCCTGAACCAGTGCGAGATGTCAGCGACCAGTGGGCCGAACGATGTCGAGCCGCCGAGGAAGCCGATGAAGACGCCCTGCACGAGCACGAACACCCAGAGCGAGGGCGCGAGCGCGGCGAGCACATAGCCGGATCCCAGGGCGACAGCTCCGATCGCCACGGGAAGCGAAACGCCGAAGCGATCCGCAAGACGGCCCATCGCCACGCCACCCAGGGCGACGCTGATCATCGTCGCGGCATAGGGGAGCGACGCGCCGCCACGTGCCGATCCGAATTCCTCCTGGACCGCCGGCAGCACCACGACACCCGACCACAACGCGACTCCTCCGATCGTCGAGACGAGCAGCGAGATCGCAAGCCTGCGCCAGGCGACGGCCGAGTCGATCGCGCCGGTGTCGTCGTGGGTGACGGTTTCGGCTTGCCGTGCCGTGGATGTCATGCGTGCGCCTCGCTCGGTTGGGTGGCCGCCAGCGGGGCGGTCAGTCCTCCGATGTGGGCGAGCCAGTATACTCGTCGAGGAACCAGCCCTGGTACATCGAGATGCCCAGGGTTTCGCCGATGCGGATCGCGGCGGCGTGATCACAGCGCGACAGGATGATCCGGCCTGGCGGGAGCTTGCGCACCGCGCGAATACGCGAGTCGCTGGACAGCAGCTTTACGGTCTCCCGCGGCAGCATGATCTTGAGATAGTCGTGATCGAGCTTGTCGATGCGGACATAGGGCAGGAACTCGATCGACATGCCGTCGATGATGATGCCCAGGCCGTGCTGTCGGAGGCGCTTCAGCGCAGCGACGGCGCGCGTGATGTCCTGGAAGATCTCGCCGCATTGCACCTCGATGAAGAGGTTGCGACGGGAATCGTCCTCAACGTGCAGCAGGAAGGTGTCGAAGACCCTGTCGAAGATCGTGTCGATGCAGATGTTGACGCTGACCCGGCGATCGAATTTGGGTCGGCCCGACATGAGGTGATGCAGCATGCGCTCGTCGAGGATGCGGCAGAGTTGCGCGAAAAGCGGGTTGGTGCTCGCGATCTCGACCTGCGGAAACAGCGCCTCGCGGAGGCTCGTGAGGTTGATGCGCCGCTCCTGGATCGACGGGGCCCAGGCACCCGAGCGCGTTTTCGGTTTGGTGAAGACGGATTGGTTGTCGACGAAAGACCGGATGTCGCTACGCATGATGCGGTATTCCAGGCGCTCGATCATCGCGGGCGCGAGTCGGCCCTTCAGGCCGGTCTCGTTGGGCTCCGCGACCACCAGACCCTGGCCGGCAAGCGCTCTCAACTCGCCAGGTGATTGCGCGTCGCGCACGTAGCGCGCGATCAATTCGCGCAATTCGCCGGTCTGTTCCGGGAGCTTGAAAAGGGTGACACGCCGGCTGATCGCATCGCCGGCGATAACGGCGTCCTTGAGGATCCAGTCCAGAAGCTCGGCGGCCATCGCTTCGCCCGCGCTTTCGCGATCGCGCCGCAGTGTGACGACCGCGTCGCCATTGGCCATCGGGAAGTACTGGGCACCGTTCCGCTGGGCGAGTTCGCGGACCATGCTGTGCTGGATCCTGAACTGCCGCTGACTTTGATGGAGCGCGTAGAGCGCCGACAACTCGACGACGATCGCGACGTGACGTCCCGGTTCCTTGATCTGGCGGCGCCAGAAGGCGAGCAATTCGTTTTCGGCGCTCATCGTCGCTGTCCTCCCCCATGTGCCGATGGATCTCCTGACCGCTCCTGGGGGGCGGTCAGATATCCGTCGGAGACGATCAGGATCGGCCTTTCTCCTTTCGGACTTGCGTGTCGACCAACCAGCCCTGGTACATGCGGATATCGAGCATCTGGCCTATCTGGAGAGCGCCCTCATGGTCGCAGCGCGAGAACACGATCTTGTCCCGCGACAGGCTCCGGATCGCCTTGATGCAGGCATCGTTGACCAGTTTGCGCACGTCGCCCTTGGGCAGGTGGATCTTCAGGAAGTCGCAGTCGAACTTGTTGACCCGGACATAGGGGAGCAACTCGAGCGTCAGCCCGTCGACCACGATCCCGAATCCATGTCCGCGCACCCGGTCGATTGCTTCCTGCGCGCGGCCAATCTCGCGGAACAACTCGCCACAATGCAGTTCGATGTGGAGGCGTTGACGCTCCTCTACCGGAATGCGTGCGGCGAAGGCCTCGAACAGGCGGTCGAACAGCGTGTCGAGGGATATGTTGATGCTGATCCTGCTCTCGAACCGGGGGCTGCCGGACATGATGTGATGTATCAATCGGTC
>CAIOSQ010000156.1 GCA_903860935.1 uncultured Rhodospirillales bacterium
CCGGGACCGATGGCGCCGTCGCCTATCCCGCATTGTTGCCCGGCGTCGCCCGTCTTGCATCGCTGCGCACGGCGCTGCGCTACGACGCGCGCGCGCGGCGGCTCGACCTCGAACGCTTCGCGCTCGGCTTCGCGGGCGGCGGAACCGGCGAGTTGACGGCGCGGATGACCCATGATGACGCGGGGACCATGGCGATTTCCGCCGCGGCGAGGTTGGCCGACATCCCCGTCGATTCCCTGCCGGTCTATTGGCCGCTGCCCCTGGCGCCGAACGCGCGCGCCTGGGTGACGCGCAATCTTTCGGCCGGCGTCGTCCCCGAGGCGCGTTTCGAATTCGCGCTCGCCTCCGCGAGCGGGGCGCCGCCGCGCGCGACGTCGCTGAACGCGCAGGTCCAGTTCCGCGGCGTCACCGTCGCCTATCTCGCGCCGATGCCCAGCGCAACGGGTGTCGATGGTTCGGCGACGCTCGCGCTCGATCGTGTCGTCGTCAGCACCGTATCCGGCGCGGTGGGCGGCCTGCGCGTGGAGTCTTCGCGCACGCTCCTGTCCGCACTCGACACCCGCGACGAACGTGCCGACATCCAGGTGGCCGTGCGCGGCCCGGTGCGCGACCAACTCGCGCTGCTCGACCAGCAACCGCTGGGCTTCATGAAGGCGGTCGCCATGAGCCCCGCCGATTTCGGCGGCGATGCGCTGACCCGCGCGCGCTTCGCCTTTCCGCTCGTCAACGCGCTGCGCGTCGATCAGGTGGCGGTCTCCGGCAGCGTGGAGGCGCGGGGCTTCGCGCTGCGCCGCGCCGCGCTGGGACAGGACGCGCGCGAGGGCGAGATCTCCGGCCGGTTCGACGAGAAGGGCTTCGCCGCGACCGGGCGGCTGGTGCTCGGACGGACACCGGTCGAGGTCGATTACGCGCTCGCGTTCCAGTCCACCAACCCCTTGCGCGAGCGTATCCGGGCGAGCGGCACGCTGTCCGCCGAGGAGCTTGCCGGGTTCGGCTTCGAACTGCGCCCCCATGTCGAGGGCCAGGTGCCGTTGACGCTCGATTTCGCGGCGCGCCGCGGCGGGCAGTCCGACCTGCGCCTCGAGGCCGGTCTCGATGCCGCGCATCTGCGGGTTCCGGAACTGGGCTGGGAGAAGGCCACGGGCGTGCCGGGAAGCGCGCGTCTCGACTTCCTGCTCGAGCGCGGGCGCATCCAGCGCATTCGCGCGCTGCGCGTCGCAGCGGGCGATGCCGACGCCGAGGGCCGCATCGTCTTCGGTCCCGATGGTCGGATGGTGCAAGAGGTCGAGCTGGACCGGCTGCGCTTCGCGCGCACGGATCTGCGCCTCACGGCGAGCCGCATGCGCGATGGCGGGTGGCGGCTGCGCTTGCGCGGTGCGTCCGCCGATCTTTCGGCGCTGGAGGAGGATGGGCCCGGTGCGGACGCCGGCGAGGCCGCCGCGGCCGACCGGCCCCGCCTGGAGATCGACGCCGAACTCGGTACGCTCTGGCTCACTCACGACAGGGCGCTGACCGAGGTCGTGTTCCGCGGCGCGCGCGCGGCGCGCTGGCAGCGCGCGCGGCTCACCGCCAAGGGCGCCGACCGGTTCGGGCGCAGCGATCCCTTCGAGGTCGACTATGCCGTCGGTGCCGGCGATCTCGCGAAGCTGACGGCGCGCAGCGGCAACGCCGGCGCGATGCTGCGCAGCCTCGGGATCACGGACAAGATCGTCGGCGGCTCCCTGGAGGCCAGCGGCGCCACCGATGCTCGCCTTCCGGACCGGCCGCTCGCCATCGAGACGCGGATTCTCGATTACCGGCTGGTGGACGAGCCCGCGGTCGCGCGCTTCCTGTCGGCCGCGTTGCTCACCGGCTTGCTCGACCTGCTGCGCGGTGACGGCATCGGTTTCGATCGGCTGGAGGCGCGCGGTTTGCTGCGCGACGGCGACGTGACGATCCGTGATCTGCGTGCGAGCGGTCCGGCGCTCGGCATTCAGGCGCGCGGGCGTCTGGATCTCGACGGCGACAGGATCGACATCGAGGGCACCATCGTGCCCGCGAACGCGCTCAACTCGCTGTTCGGCCGGATCCCGATCATCGGCGAGGTACTGTTCGGCCCCGGGCTTTTCGCGGCCCGTTACACGCTGCGCGGTCCGCGCGATGAACCGGATGTCGCGATCAACCCGCTCTCGGCGCTGGCGCCCGGCGTGCTGCGCAACATCTTCGGCATCCTCGAGGGCGGTGTCCCCGGGGGCGCGCCCGAGCCCGCCGCGCCGCCCGCGCGGTGAACGGGGCGCCGCGGGCTAGCGTCACGCCGGCCGGATGAGGGCGTGACGCTTGCGGCCGGCCGTCAGCTTGATCGCCGCGTCGGGACCGAGATCGGCGAGGCCGATCGCGCGTCCAGGATCGCTGGCCGGTTGGTCGTTGACGCGAATGCCGCCCTGCTCGATCAGGCGCCGCGCTTCGGCGTTGGATTTCGCCAGCCCGGCTTCGACGACAAGCCGGAACAGCGGAAGCCCTGTGGCGAGTTCGCCACGCGGCTTGTCGAGCGTGGGCAGGTCTGCGCCCGCCGTGCCCTGCTCGAAGACGCGCCGCGCGGTGTCGGCGGCGCTCGTCGCCGCGGCGTCGCCATGCAGCAGGCGCGTCGCCTCGAAGGCCAGGACCTTTTTCGCCTCGTTGATCTCCGCGCCTTGCAGCGCGGCCAACCGGGCGATCTCGTCGAGCGGCAGATCGGTGAACAGCTTGAGGAAGCGCGCGACGTCCGCGTCCTCCGTGTTGCGCCAGAACTGGAAGTAGTCATAGGGCGCGAGCCGGTGCGGCGCGAGCCAGATTGCCCCGGCCGCGGTCTTGCCCATCTTCTGGCCCGAGGCGGTCGTGATCAGGGGCGTGGTCGCGCCGAACAGCGCGAGGTCGGAGACCCGGCGGCCGAGCTCGACGCCCATGACGATGTTGCCCCATTGGTCCGACCCGCCCATCTGCAGGTTGCAGCCATGGCGCTTCGCCAGTTCCACGAAGTCGTAGGACTGGAGGAGCATGTAGTTGAATTCGAGGAAGGTGAGCGGCTGGTCGCGATCCAGCCGCATGCGCACCGAATCCATCGTCAGCATGCGGTTGACCGAGAAATGCCGGCCGATGTCGCGCAGGAACGGGATGTAGCGCAGCTCGTCCAGCCAGTCGGCGTTGTTGATCATCAGCGCCGGCTTCTCGCCGCCCGCGAAATCGAGGAAGGGCGCGAAATTGGCGCGAATCCCGGCGAGGTTCTCGGCGATGGTCGCATCTGTCAGCAGCTTGCGCGATTCGTCGCGGCCCGACGGATCGCCGACCCGGGTCGTACCACCGCCCATCAGCGCGATCACCTGCTGCCCCGTGCGCTGCAGCCAGCGCAGCATCATGATCTGCACCAGGCTGCCGATATGGAGGGAGTCCGCGGTGCAGTCGAAGCCGATATAGCCGACGACGCGCCGCGCGGCGGCGAGGGCGTCGAGCCCCTCAGGATCGGTGACCTGATGGATGAAGCCGCGCTCCTGGAAGACGCGCAGAAGGTCCGAGCGATACGTGGTCATGGTCCGGTCCGGTACGGTGCGGGGACGGGTGCGGCGCGGGAGCGCCGGTCAGCGCTTCGGCCTGGCGCCCGTGATGCGGGCGACGGCGCCCGGCTTGCCTGCCTCGGCGAGATAGCCCGACGTCGCGGCCGCGAGCAGGTCGAGCTTGTCGGTGAAGAAGTGGTTCGCGTCCTTGATGACGCGGTAGTCGATCACGATGTCCCGCTGGCGACCGAGTTTTTCGGTCAGCTTGCGAACCGATTCCTCGGTGACGATCTCGTCCTTGTCGCCCTGCAGGATCAACCCGGAGGAGGGGCAGGGCGCAAGGAAGCCGAAATCATAGACATTGGCCGGCGGCGCAACGGCGATGAACCGGTCGATCTCCGGACGGCGCATCAGCAATTGCATGCCGATCCACGCGCCGAAGGAAAATCCTGCGATCCAGCAGGCCGATGCGTTGGGATTGTAGGCCTGAATCCAATCGAGGGCGGAGGCCGCGTCGGTCAACTCGCCCTCGCCTCGCGCGAAGGACCCCTGGCTGCGTCCGACGCCACGGAAATTGAACCGCAGCGTCGCGTAGCCGGCCTGCAGGAAGCACTGGTTGAGCGTGAAGACGACCTTGTTGTGCATCGTCCCGCCATATTGCGGATGCGGGTGCAGGAGCACCGCGACGGGCGCCCGCTCGTTCTTGGCCGGCGTGTAGCGGCCCTCGATCCGGCCTTCGGCGCCGTTGATGATCACATCAGGCATGTCTTGCGAAACCGGCAGAAGGGAAAGCGCGCATCAATACCCGAGAACGACGATCAGTCAAAGCCCCCAAATTTCATGCTGCTTCGGAGGCGCATTCTTGACTGGTTTTGTAGGACAACTATATCTCGTCACGACCGTGGCCACCGCGTTCGAGCCATGGCGCCCACGCTGACCCGGATGTCGCGACACGACAGCCGATATGCTCTCGCAAGTACCTGTCGTGCAAGGGTTTTCTTTTTCGCCCAGCACGGTTTTGGAGGCGGGTGCGGAGGGACGGCGGCGCGGTGCTGGCCGGAATTGGTTCGAGCTTCGGTCTGGCTGGTCGCCTTGACCAAGCACAGTGCAGGGAGATTGACCGTGAAACTCAGCACCAAGGGACGTTACGCCGTCATGGCGATGGTCGACCTCGCCACGAACAGCCACGGCCACCCCGTGGCGCTCGCGGATATCGCCGAGCGTCAGGAGATCTCGCTCTCCTATCTCGAGCAACTCTTCGCGAAGCTGCGCCGCGGCGGGCTCGTGCGCTCGGTGCGCGGCCCGGGCGGCGGCTATCGTCCCGCCCATCCGGTGACCGAAATCCGCGTTTCGGATATCATCCTGGCCGTCGACGAGCCAATCCGCGCGACGCGCTGCGCGCCCGGATCCCCGTCCGGCTGCCGCCAGAACAAGAGCCGTTGTCTCACCCATGACCTGTGGGAGGAGCTCGGCAATCAGATCCACCTCTATCTCAGTTCGGTGACGATCGCCGATGTCATCGACCGCCGCATCCTCGGCACCAGCCAGCTGATCGCGCACACGCCAGCCGAGCCGCACGCGCCCGCGTCCGTCGCGTCGGCGGCGTCCTGACGCGGCGGGCCACGATCGCGCCATGACACCTGCCGCCTATCTCGACTGGAACGCGACGGCGCCGCTGCGCCCCGAGGCGCATGCCGCGCTGCTCGGCGTGCTCGCGGCGACCGGCAATCCGTCTTCGGTCCACGCGGCCGGACGGGCGGCGCGGCGGGTCGTCGAGGAGGCCCGCGCCGAGGTTGCCGCGCTGGCCGGCGCGCCGGCCGATGGCGTTATCTTCACCAGTGGCGGTACCGAGGCCAATGCCCTGGCGCTCTGCGGCAGCGCCTTGCCGGTGGCCGTCTCCGCGGTGGAGCACGCCTCTGTGCTTGCGGCGCGCGATGACGCGGCGCGGATCCCGGTCGGCGGCGACGGCGTGGTAGCTCTCGACGCGCTCGATGCGATGCTCGCTGCGCGTGGTCCCATGCTGGTCTCGGTGATGATCGCCAACAACGAGACCGGCGTCATCCAGCCGGTCGCGGCCATCGCCGAGCTTGTCCATGCCCGCGGCGGCCGGCTCCATTGCGATGCGGTACAGGCGGCGGGCCGTGTCGTGATCGACATGGCGTCTCAGGGCATCGACCTGCTGACCGTCTCGGCGCACAAGCTCGGCGGCGCCCAGGGCGCCGGCGCGCTCGTGGTCCGTTCTGGGCCGCGCCCCGCCGGCCAGCTGCGCGGCGGCGGGCAGGAGCAGGGTAGCCGCGCGGGCACCGAGAACGTCGCCGCCATCGCCGCTTTCGGCGCTGCCGCGCGTGCTGCACGGACGGGCCTCTCCGCGGCACAGGCCGTCGCACGGATGCGCGATCGTCTGGAGGAGGCCGCGTGCAGGGTGGCGCCCGTGACACGTATCCTCGGTGCCGGCGTGCCGCGGCTTTGCAACACCTCCTGCCTCGCGCTGCCCGGTGCCGAAGCCGCGACGCTGGTCATGGCGATGGATCTCGCGGGAATCGCGATCAGCGCCGGCGCGGCCTGCTCGTCGGGCAAGGTGCGCGCCTCGCATGTGCTTGCGGCGATGGGCGTTCCTGCGGAGATCGCGGCCGGGGCCGTGCGCGTCAGCCTCGGTCCGTCGACGACGTCGGCGGAAACAGACGCTTTTCTCCGGCAATGGGCGACCCAGGCGGAGCGCGTCGCGTCGCGGCGCGCCGCCGCGTGATCTCAGCATGACCATTCAACTCGAGGTACGAGGATGTCCGGTATGACGACGACGGCGACCAAGGACGAGCGGCGGATGGGCAGCAACGAGCCCCGTCCGATCTATCTCGACTACCAGGCGACCACGCCGATGGATCCCCGCGTCCTGCAGGCGATGATGCCGTACTTCACCGAGAAATTCGGCAACCCGCACAGCCGCAACCATCTGCATGGCTGGGAGTCGGAAGAGGGCGTCGAGACGGCGCGCGCCCAGATCGCCGATCTCATCAACGCGGACGCGCGCGAGATCGTCTTCACCTCTGGCGCGACCGAGTCGAACAACCTCGCCATCGCCGGCGTCGCGCGGTTCTACAAGGACCGGCGCAACCACATCGTGACGCTGGTGACGGAGCACAAATGCGTGCTCGACACCTGCCGCCATCTGGAAGGCGAGGGGTTCGAGGTCACCTATCTGCCCGTGCGGCAGGACGGCCTCGTCGACCTCGCGGCGCTCGAGCAGGCGATCAGCGAGCGGACCGTCCTGGTGTCGGTGATGGGCGTCAACAACGAGATCGGCGTCATCCAGCCGCTCGCCGAGATCGGCCGCCTGTGCCGCGCCAAGGGGGCGTTCCTTCACACCGATTGCGCCCAGGCCTATGGCAAGGTGCCGCTCGACGTCGAGGCGATGAACATCGACCTCATGTCGATCTCCGGCCACAAGATCTATGGTCCCAAGGGCATCGGCGCGCTCTATGTCCGGCGCAAGCCGCGGGTGCGCATGCAGGCCCTCATCCATGGTGGCGGCCAGGAGCGCGGCATGCGCTCGGGCACGCTGCCGACACCGCTCTGCGTCGGGCTTGGCGAGGCGGCGGCGATCTGCAAGCGCGAGATGGAGGCCGAGACCGCACACCTCTCCGCGCTGCGCGACCGCTTCATGGAGCGAATCAACGCCCGCCTGCCGGAGGTCTTCCTCAACGGCGACGCGGCGCATCGCATCCCCGGCAACCTCAACCTCTCCTTCGCCTATGTCGAGGGCGAGGGGCTGATGATGGGCATCAAGGACCTGGCCGTCTCCTCCGGCTCGGCGTGCACCTCGGCTTCGCTGGAGCCCAGCTACGTGCTGCGCGCGCTGGGCGTCGAGGAGGAACTGGCGCATACGAGCCTGCGCATCGGCTTTGGCCGCTTCACCACCGAGGCCGAGATCGATTACGCCGCCGACCGCATCATCGCGGCGGTCCAGAAGCTGCGCGAGATGAGCCCGCTCTGGGAGATGGCGCAGGCGGGGATCGACATCAAGTCGATCCAGTGGGCGGCGCATTGAGGACCACCCGGAACGCCCCTTCAAACCGGCCCAGCTACCCTTTATACCGACGTCTCTAGAGGAGATCATCCCATGGCCTACAGCGAAAAGGTCGTCGACCATTACGAGAATCCCCGCAACGTCGGATCGTTCGACAAGAACGACGGCGCGGTCGGGACCGGTCTCGTGGGCGCCCCGGCCTGCGGCGACGTCATGAAGCTGCAGATCAAGGTCGGCGCCGACGGCATCATCGAGGACGCGAAGTTCAAGACCTTCGGCTGCGGTTCGGCGATCGCGTCGAGCTCGCTGGTCACCGAATGGGTCAAGGGCAAGACGCTCGACGAGGCGGCCTCGATCCGCAACACCCAGATCGCCCAGCACCTCGCCCTGCCGCCGGTGAAGATCCATTGCTCGGTCCTCGCCGAGGATGCGATCAAGGCCGCGATCGAGGATTACCGCAGCAAGCACGGCGCAGCGGATCCCAAGGCCGCGAACGGCTGACGCGGGGATCTCGACGATGTCCGACATGCTCGAGACGACCGCTCCTGCCCCGGCGAGCCGCCCGCGCGCGCCGCGCCCCCCGCCGGTATCGGTCACGACCGCGGCGATGGAGCGCGTGCGCGCGCTGCTCGCCAAGCGCGGAAAGCCGTCCTACGGCGTGCGTGTCGGCGTTCGCACGCGCGGCTGCTCGGGCCTGAGCTACACGCTCGAGTATGCGGATGCCGCGGAGCCTGGCGACGAGGTGCTGCGGCCCGCCGAGGACATCACGATCCTGATCGCGCCCAAGGCGGCGATGTTCCTGTTCGGAACGGAGATGGATTTCGTCGAGGAGCAGTTCAAATCCGGCTTCACCTTCCGCAATCCCAACGAGAAGGGGCGTTGCGGCTGCGGGGAGTCCTTCCACGTCTGACGATGGCGTGATCCATCGTCGGGAGCGGCCGGCCGCCGACGCGCGCCGGCCGCGTCATTTTCACGGCCGGCGGCCCCGGCAGCGAGACGCGAGTTGAACGACACGGCCGACATTTCCGCCGCAGTGACGCGCGCGCCGGGCGCGCCGGTGGCCTGCTGGTCCTGTGCCGGGCCCGTTGCCCCCGAGGCGCTGTTTTGCGCCACGTGCCGTGTGGTCCAGCCGCCGCGCGCGATCGACCATTTTGCGCGCCTGGGTGTGCCGCGCGGCTTCGCCGTCGACACGCGTGCCCTCGAAGCCCGCTATTTCGCCCTTCAGCGCCAGCTCCATCCCGATCGCTTCGCGACACGTGGCCCGCGCGAGAAGGCCATCTCGCAGAGCCAGGCGGTCAGCCTCAACGATGCCTATGAGGCGCTCAAGGCACCGCTTGGCCGCGCCGCCTATCTGCTTGCCCTCGCTGGACAGGGCATCGACGACGAGCGCACCATCCGCGACCCCGACCTGCTGGTCGAACAGATGGAGCGGCGCGAGACACTCGACGAGGCGCGCGACGCCGCCGGCGTCGAGACCTGCATCGGTGCCGCCGTGGCCGACGCCATGTCGATCGAGGCGGAACTCGCCGCGGCCTTCGGCGCGGACGACCTCGTGGCCGCGCGCCGCGCGACGCTGCGTCTGCGCTATCTTCAGAAGCTGATCGACGAGGCGCGCGCGCGGCATGCGCGCCTGCTCGGCGAGGGGTGAGGTCCATGCTGCTCGACATCTACGAACCGGGCGAGACGCCGTTGCCGCATGAAGGCGATCGCGGGATCGCGGTGGGCATCGACCTGGGGACCACGAATTCCGTCGTCGCGGTGGCGCGCGACGGCACCGTGGAGGTGCTGCGCGACACGCAAGGCCGCGCGCTGCTGCCGTCCGTGGTGGCCTATGGCGACGACGTCGCGGTGGGACACGACGCGCGCGCGGCGCTGCTCGATCGTCCGGAGAGCGTGGTCGCGTCGATCAAGCGGCTCATGGGCCGCGGAGCCGAGGATCTCAAGGCGCTGGCCGGCGTATTGCCCTACGAGTTCGGACCGCCGGCCGAGGGCGGCATGGCGCGGCTCGCGATCGGTGGCCGACTGCTCACGCCGGTGGAGATCTCCGCCGATATCCTGCGCGCGCTCGCCCAGCGCGCCCGCACGGCGATCGGCCGCGACATCGACCGCGCCGTCATCACCGTGCCCGCCTATTTCGACGACGCCGCACGCACCGCGACGCGCGACGCCGCCCGGCTCGCGGGGCTGGAGGTGCTGCGCCTCGTCAACGAGCCGACGGCCGCGGCGCTGGCCTATGGTCTCGACAAGGGCGTGGAGGGACTCTACGCCGTCTACGACCTCGGTGGCGGAACCTTCGATTTCTCGCTGCTGCGGCTCGAGACCGGCGTGTTCCAGGTGCTGGCCACCGGCGGCGACGCGGCGCTGGGCGGCGACGACATCGACCACATCGTCGCGGAACGCATGCTCGCGGAGCGTCGCATGGCGGGTATCGGCGCGCCGGTCGATGCGCGCCTCGCGAAATCCGCGCTGGCGCTCGCACGCCTCGCCAAGGAATGTCTCTCGGCACAGGACGACTGGGCCGGCACGCTCGACATGGACGGCGCGCCCTCGCGCCATACCCTGACCCGCGCGGCGTTCGAGATCCTGATCGATCCGCTGGTCGAGCGCAGCCTGCGGATCTGCCGCCAGGTCCTCGCCGATGCGGGCATCGCGCCGGCCGAGTTGGCGGGCTGCGTCCTGGTCGGCGGTTCGACCCGCGTTCCGCTGGTCCGTCACCGCCTTGCCGCGTTCCTCGGCCGCCCGCCGCTCTCCGACATCGATCCCGACGAGGTCGTGGCGGTCGGGGCGGCGCTCCAGGCCGAGGCGCTCACCGCGGGGTCGGACACGCTGCTGCTCGATGTCACGCCGCTGTCGCTCGGGATCGAGACGATGGGCGGCATCGTCGAGAAGATCATCGACCGCAACACGCCGATCCCGGTCGCGCGCGCCCAGGAATTCACGACCTACGAGGACGGCCAGTCGGCGATGACGATCCATGTGCTCCAGGGCGAGCGCGAAATGGTCGACCAGTGCCGGAGTCTCGCGCGGTTCGTGCTCGACGGCATTCCGCCGATGGTCGCCGGCGCGGCGCGCATCCGCGTGTCCTTCGCCGTCGATGCCGACGGCTTGCTGACCGTCGCCGCCGAGGAGCGCATGACCGGCAAGCAGGCCCGTGTCGAGGTCCGGCCGAGCTACGGCCTGAACGAGGACGAGATGGCGCGGATGCTGCGCGACTCGTTGGACAACGCCGAGGACGACATGGTCGTACGCCTGCTCGCCGAGGCCAAGGTCGAGGCGCGGCGCACGCTCAACGCCGTGCGCGCCGCGCTCGCGGCCGACGGCGAATTGCTGGATGACGCGGAGCGCGGCACGATCGAGGCGCTCGCCGCCGCCGTCGAGGCGACGCTTTCCGGGCGCGACCGCGCCGCCGTCGCCGCCGCCGCCGAGAGCCTGGAGGCGGGCACGAAGATATTCGCCGAGCGCCGCATGGATCGTGGTATCCGCGCGGCCCTGGCGGGCCGGTCGATAGACCGGCTCGGGATTTGACGCGGCCGGACACTTTGCCCGGCGACCGACCGAGACGAAGGAGACAGACGATGCCCAAGATGACGTTCATCGAGCGCGACGGAACGCGCCGCGAGGTCGACGCGCCGGTCGGCCTGTCGGTCCTGGAGATCGCGCATCGCAACGGCGTCGACCTCGAGGGCGCGTGCGAGGGGTCGCTCGCCTGCTCGACCTGCCATGTCGTGGTCGACCCGGAGCATTACGAGCGCCTGCCGGAGGCGAAGGAAGAGGAAGAGGACATGCTCGATCTCGCCTTCGGCCTGACCCACACCTCGCGTCTGGGCTGCCAGATCATCATGAGCGAGGAACTCGACGGGCTCACCGTCGGCCTGCCGGCGGCGACCCGCAACATGATGGTCGACAAGCGCTGAGCCGCCGCCCCCGCGACGCGAGGACGAGGACCGCCATGAAGAAACTGCTCTGGACCGATGTGCGCGACATCGCCATCGCGCTCGACGAGGCGCATCCCGACGCCGATGTCGTGAATCTGCGCTTCACCGATCTCTGGAAATGGGTGCAGGCATTACCCGGCTTCGCGGGAGACCCCAGCAAGTCGAACGAGAAGATCCTGGAGGCCATCCAGATGGCCTGGCTGGACGAGCGCGACTGATGCACCTCGATGCCGTCCCCGCCGGCGCGCGCGTCGTCGTCGCCATGTCCGGCGGCGTCGATTCCTCGGCGGTGGCGGCGCTGCTGCACGCGGGCGGCTACGAGGTCGTCGGCGTCACGCTGCAACTCTACGACCATGGCGCGGCGACGGCGCGCAAGGGCGCGTGCTGCGCCGGCCAGGACATCCGCGACGCGCGCGATGTCGCCGCGCGACTGGGCATCGCGCATTACGTGCTCGACTACGAGAGCCGGTTCCGCGACCAGGTGATCGGCGACTTCGTCGACAGCTACGCGCGCGGCGAGACGCCGGTGCCGTGCATCCAGTGCAACCGCTCGGTCAAGTTCCGCGACCTGCTCGGCGTCGCCCGCGATCTCGGAGCGGCCGCGCTCGCCACCGGTCATTACGCGCGGCGTGTCGGCGGCGCGACCGGCGCGGCGCTGCATCGCGGCGCCGATCCTGCCCGCGACCAGAGCTATTTTCTCTTCGCCACCGCCCAGGAGCAGCTCGACTTCCTGCGGTTTCCGCTGGGCGACCTGCCCAAGGACGAGACACGGCGGCATGCCGCGCGGCTCGGGCTGGCGGTGGCCGACAAGCCCGACAGCCAGGACATCTGTTTCGTCCCCGATGGCAATTACGCGCGCCTCGTCGAGAAACTGCGCCCCGAGGCGATTCGCCCGGGTGAGATCGTCGATCTCGCAGGCCGCGTGCTCGGAACCCATGCCGGAACCATCAACTACACGGTCGGTCAGCGCCGCGGCCTCGGCATCGGCGGGGTCGCCGAACCGCTCTATGTCGTTGCCGTCGATCCCGGCGCGGCGCGGGTCGTGGTCGGCCCGCGCGCGGCGCTGGCGCACGACAGCCTCGAGGCGACCGGCCTCAACTGGATCGGCGGCGGTGCCGAGCCGCCGGACCGCGTTGACGACGTCGAGGTCAAGATCCGCTCGGCTGCAGCGCCCGCGCGCGCCAGCGCCGTCTTCGACCGTGGCACGCGGCGCGCGACAATCCGTTTCGCCACCCCCGAATACGGCGTGGCGGCCGGTCAGGCGGCCGTCCTCTATCGCGGCGACCGCGTCCTCGGCGGCGGCTGGATCGCCCGCGCGGAGCCGCCGGCGGCGATGCGCGCGGCGCGTCTTGACACCGTCGCGAGCGAGCGCGTATAGCCTCGCGACCTCGCACGGCCATGGCCGTGCGCTCCGCATGGAGCGGCGTAGCTCAGTGGTAGAGCAGGGGACTCATAAGCCCTTGGTCGGCAGTTCAAATCTGCCCGCCGCTACCAGCGCACCGATCGCGCTGGACATGGCCTGAACGGCGGATCCCCGCACGGACCCATGCGTACATCTCTCACCCATCCGCTCGCGATCGACAGCCTCGTGCCTCGTCCGGGCGCCGGTCGCATCGGTCTCGTCTCCTGTCCCGGCAGACACGACCCTCATGCCTCCGGCGGCGGATGGGCGCGCGATCTCGCAGCCGATCTCGACGCCATTCGCGCCTGGGGTGCCGCGGCGGTCATGACCCTGGTCGAGGCGGATGAACTCGCGCTGCTCGGCGTCGCGGCCATGGGGCGAGAGGTTGCGGCGCGCGGCATGGCCTGGATCCATCTGCCGATCGCCGACATGACCGTCCCGGACGCCGCCTTCGAGCGCGCCTGGCGCGAAGATGCGGGGCCAAGGCTGCACGCCCTGCTCGCGCAGCGGCGCGACATCGTCCTGCATTGTCGCGCCGGGCTCGGCCGCACGGGCACGATCGCCGCACGGCTCCTGGTCGAAACCGGCACCCCCCCTGACGCCGCCATCCGCGCCATCCGCGCTGCGCGGCCCGGCGCCATCGAGACACCGGCCCAGGAGCACTACGTCCTGACGCTATAGGACATTGGATCCAGGGTCGTTTTTCCGCCCGAGAAGACAAGCGATCCGGGTCGCCGTGTCCGGAGCGCCATGTCCCCCGGTCCTCACGGCGTCCGCCCGCGCCAGGGTTGCGTGCGATGCACGAAGGTGCGCAATGCCGTCTGGATCAGGGCCGCTGCGATCGAGACCAGCATGATAACGGTCGCGAATGCCGCCGCCTGGCCGATCCGGCTGCCTTCGACGAGGTT
Source organism: uncultured Rhodospirillales bacterium (assembly GCA_903860935.1). Lineage (GTDB taxonomy): Bacteria > Pseudomonadota > Alphaproteobacteria > CACIAM-22H2 > CACIAM-22H2 > CAIOSQ01. The sequence goes on from CAIOSQ010000156.1 coordinate 13,776, forward strand.
GACCACCGCGATCGCCGCGACCCGCGTGTGCGCGGTGAACAGGAAGATGAGCGCGGACACGGTGGTCATCGCGTTGACGAAAAAATAGCCCGCGATGTCGATCAAGGTCGGAAGCAGGACGGGAAGGTGGATCTTGCGGCCCGTCGCCACCGGACCCGCGCGCAGCGCCTTGGCGGCCAGATCGATCTCGCGATCCAGCTGCAGCAGCCCGCCCACCGCCATCAGGTGCGGCACGGTGAAGAAATGCGCCATGCTGCAGATCACCATCAACGCCATGGTGCCCTGCAAGCCATGCAACGGATTGGCCGGTTCGTTGAAGAAGAACACGTAGCCCAGCCCGAGAACGAGCCCTGGCACGGCCACCGGCACCATGGCCAACGCCTGCAAAGCCTGGGTCAGCCCGCCATGCCCGACCCGGCGCGCCACGAGCCAGCCGGTGATCGTGACGAGCGCCGTACCCGCCAGCGCGGTCGATCCCGCCATCGTCAGGCTGTTGATCAGCGCGCGCGCCTCGTCCGCGTCTTCGAGCAGGCGCGTATAGTTCTGCAGGCCGAGGGCGAGGTTGTAGGGCCAGAACCTCACGAGCGAGCCGAAGATCGCCATGCCGAACACCGCGACGATCGCGCCGGCGACGACGATCGCGACCACCGTCAACGCGGTATCGCGCAGAAGACTGGGCGCGGGCACGACCGGGGTCGACTTGCCGCTGATCGCGCCGCGCTGGAAACGCCGTGCGAGCACGTCCACGCCATAGGCGACGAGCGCGGGCAGCAGCAGCAGCACGCCGACGACCGCCCCCAGTTCGAAATCGAACCGGCCGATGACCAGTTTGTAGATGTCGAGCGAAAGCACGTTGACAGAACCGCCGACCACGCTCGGGATGCCGAAATCGGTGAACACCGAAACGAACACGACCGAGGCGGCGCTGACGACCGCGTAGCGGGAGCCTGGCAGCGTCACGGTCCAGAAACGCCGCCACGGCCCGGCCTTCAAGGCGCGCGCCGCTTCGTAGAGACGCGCATCGCCGGCCGCCAGTCCGCCGCCGAGGATCAGCACCGCATGCGGCAGCGCGTAGATGACGGAGGCAAGCACGATGCCGACTTCGCCGTACAGCCTGGCGCCGAGCAGCCAGCTTTTCAGCCAGCCCTGATTGCCGAACAGATAGACGAGGCCGAAGGCCGGCAGCAGCGACGGCGCCAGAAGCGGGAGCAGCATCAACAGCCGGAACAGGCCCTTCAAAGGCATGCGGCTTCGGGTCAGCGCATAGGCGACGGGATAGGCCAGCGCGAGCACGATCGCGGTGGTGATCGCCGACAGATAGGTCGAGTTCCACGCCGCGATCGACAGGCCCGGCTCGCTCGCATACCGCACGAAATTGGCCGCACCCGCGAAATTGCCGGCGCGATCGTAGAAGGCGCGGCTCAGCAAGGCGCCGATGGGCAGGATCGTCGCCACCGCCAGCACGACCACCATGGTGCCGGGCAAGCCGTACTCGGTCGGCATCCATGCCCAGCGGCCACCTCGGCGCGACGGCGCGGCGCGTGCCCGCTCAGACATCGCCACCAAGCACCAGCACGTGCCGAGGCGGCAGGCACGCGTGCACCATGTCCCCGGTCCGTGGGCGGATCGACAAGGACGCGCGCAGCACATCCGCGACCAGCGTCGTCCGTGCGTTCGCGTCTGGCTGCAGCGTCAGCCGGACGAGATCGCCCAGGAAGTCGACATGGGCGACGCGCGCGGCGAAGCCGTTGGGGGCACCGCGTGCAGCCTCGCCCACGAGCACGGCGGCCGGACGGATACACAGCTGCGGGTTCGCTGGCAGTTGGCCCTGCGGCCGCTCCAGGACCCATGTCAGGCCGGCGGCCTCGACCACGGTGCCGTCGGCGCGCGCGATCGGCAGCGTGTTCATGTCTGCGAGGAACTTCGCCACGAACAAGGTGTCCGGTCGTTCGTAGACTTCGCTCGGCGTGCCGATCTGTTCGATCCGGCCGCCATTCATCACGATGATCCGGTCGGCGATCGACAACGCTTCGACCTGATCATGCGTCACCATCATCGCGGTGACGCCGACCCGCTTCTGCAGGGCGCGCAGTTCGTCGCGCAAATGGGCGCGGACATTGGCGTCCAGCGCAGACAACGGCTCGTCGAGCAGTAACAATCCCGGCGACAACGCAAGCGCGCGGGCCAGCGCCACGCGCTGCTGCTGCCCGCCGGACAATTGGTTCGGATATTTGTGCGCATGGGCCTGCAGTCCGACAAGCGTCAGCAGTTCCGCGACTTTCGCCTCGCGCGTCGCGCGGGGTGCGCCCACGGCCTCGAGCCCGAATGCGAGATTGCCGCCGACGGTCCGGTTCGGGAACAGCGCGTAGGACTGGAAGACGATGCCGTAATCGCGTGCTTCGGGCGGCAGATGGGTGATGTCTATGCCGGCCTGGCGGATGCTGCCACCGTCCGCGCGCTCGAAACCGGCTATGAGACGGAGCAACGTCGTCTTGCCGCAGCCGCTTGGCCCGAGCACACAGAGGAATTCGGAAGCGGCGACCTCGAACGCGACGTCGGCCACCACCGTCGCCGCGCCGAACCGCTTGGTGAGACCGGCGACGGAAAGATAGGAGGGCGCCGAGGCGCCCTCCGTCAGTCCCGGCGTCGCGGCCGCAGAGCCAGGCCGCTTCGCGGCAACGCCGTCCTGTGCTGTGTCGCGCATCAGCTCCTCGGCGCGACCTTCGTGCCGTAGCGCCGCTGCCATTCGGCCATGATCGCCTCGCGGCTGGCCGCCAGCTTGGCGAAGTCCATGTTCAGCAGCTTCTCGCGCTCGCCGACCGGATAGTTGCGGGGCAGCGCATTGATGTCGTCGTAGGCGGTCATCGGCAGGAACTTGGCGGAAATCTCCGCTGCCGGACGCGAGGACATCCAGTCGGCCATCACCTTGGCATCGACCAGATTGCGCGCGCCCTTGACGATCGCGGTCGCCTCGACTTCCCAGCCCAGTCCCTCCGACGGCAGGACGATCGAGATCGGCGCGCCCTCGTTGATCAGCTTCACGCCCGGCGTGGCGTAGGAGATGCCGATCACGACTTCGCCGGAACCGGCCTGACGACACGGCGCGCTGCCCGAATGGCCGTATTGGGCGATATTGGCGTGCAGCTTGTCCATGAAGTCCCAGCCGCCCTGTTCGCCGAACACCGACAGCCAGCCGTTGACGGCCAGCAACGCGGTACCCGAGGACAGCGGGCTCGGCATCGTGATGTGGCCGCGATAGATCGGGTTGGTCAGATCCATCCAGCTGCGCGGCGCCGGCAGGCTTTTCTTGGCGCCTTCCGCCGTGTTGAAGCAAAGCGACGACGCCCAGGCGTCGATGCCGACCCATACCGGCTCGGCACGCTGGTCGCGCATCTGCGGCGAAACCCGGTCGTAATGCGCGGGTTTGTAGGACAGCAGCAACCCACGCGCATCGGCCGCCATCAGCGCGGAGACGGCGTTGCCCATGATGACGTCGGCCTGCGGGCTGGCCGCCTCGGCGATGACGCGCGCGATGATCGGCGCCGTCGAGCCGACGATCATGTTGACCTTGATCGCGGGGTGGGCGACTTCGAAGCCCCGCACCAGCGCCTTGGCCTGATCCTCGTCCAGCGACGAATAGACGGTGAGCGTTCGCTGCTGCGCCGCAGCGTCGCCAAGCATCGAACCGAACACAAGCGCCGCGCACGCGACGCTCCGAAGCAACATCTTCAGCATTTCCCACTTCCTTTCAAAGGAAACGAGAGGCTAGGAGGAGCGGGCGTAGCTTTGGCGACGGCAATATGACGGTTCGAAATTTCCGCGGGCGCGGCTGAGCCGGGCCGATCGTCGCCATTTCCGATCCAGACAACTATTCCAGCCTCGCCGGACGGCGGTCGCACTGTCATGCGCCCGGTGAAGGGGGGAACGTAGGTCTGGATCCGATTTCTCGACCCGTCGAACTGGTCCGTGCGCGTCTCCGGACCGCTGAGCCTGCCCGGCGACGTCAAGGAATGGCGGGACGCCTACTCGCCCGGACGGCGCTGGCGCCATGTGCCGACACCGCCCGAACGGCTATTCGCGGCCGAACTCGCCGCCGCCGGCCGCGTCTTCGCCGGCCGTTGCACGACCTGGCGCCGCCGATCCCGCCAGTCAGGAAGCGGCGCTGGGCCTGGACCCGACGCGGATCCGCGAGATCCAGCGGCGCCTGACGGCTCTGGGCCACGATACCCGAGACGCCGACAGCAAGCTCGGCCCCGGCAGTCGCGCCGCGATCGCGAGCTTCCAGCGCGCCCATGGCCTGCCCGCCACCGGGTTCATCGGTCCGTCCGACCTGAACAGCTTGGGCATTGCCCGGTAAACCCGGGGGTAGCTCACTGCGTCTTGGGTGTCGCGGGTTTCGGTGCCGCCGCTGCCGCTTGCCGCGCGGCCGGTGCGGCGTGATCATGGGGCATGACGGACAGGGACAGGATCGCGCCGGAAACGGCGCCGCGGGTGGTGGCGGTCGCCGCCGACGGGACGCATCGGTTTTCGAAGCAGGTGCTGGACTCGATCCGGCTGGTCGCCGGCTTCGGGGTCGAGGGCGATGCGCATGCGGGAGCGCTCGTGAAGCATCGCTCGCGCGTCGCGCGCGATCCCACGCAGCCCAATCTGCGCCAGGTGCATCTGATCCAGGGCGAGCTGCATGACGAGCTGCGCGCGCAGGGCTTTGTGGTCGGGCCGGCGGAGATGGGCGAGAACGTGACGACGCGCGGCATCGATCTCCTCGCGCTGCCGCGCGGTGCGCGGCTGACGCTGGGCGCCGAGGCGGTGGTCGAGATCACCGGCCTGCGCAATCCCTGCGCGCAGCTCGACGCGCTGCATCCGGGTTTGATGGCGGCGACGCTGGGTCGCGATGCGGCGGGCGCGTTGATCCGCAAGGCCGGGGTGATGGCGATTGTGCTGGTCGGCGGCATCGTCAGGACCGGCGACGCGATCGCGATCACGTTGCCGCCGCCGCCGCATGCGCGGCTTGCGCCGGTGTGACGGCGGGACGGGGGCCGCGCTTGTTCTTTGCCCGCACCGCGACGCTCGACATCGCCTTCGAGGCGCATGGTCCGCAGGCCGGCCCGCCCGTGATCCTGCTGCACGGCTTCCCCTACGACCCGCGCGCCTATGACGAGGTGGCGCTGGCGCTCGCGGCAGAGGGCTGCCGCGTGCTGGTGAGTTGAAGTTGCGCTGCAACAGATTTGGTGCCGGCGGCGCCACGACGTGGTGCTCGACCGTCTGTCTGAACCGACGCTTGCGCTTGGCCTCTATCCCTGCGGCACGGCGCAGCCGTGCGACCCGATGGCGACCGCAGTTCTCGCCCGCTTTCCGCAACGCATGCCAGGTCCGCACTGCGCCGTAGCTCTCGCGCGTCTGGTGATGCACGGTCTTGATGCAGGCCAGCAAACGCGCGTTCTCGAGGGCACGCGCACAAGGTTCGCGGCCCAGCCATTCATAGTAGCCGCTGCGCGACACCCCCAACGCGGAGCAGAGACGTATCACGCTGTGCTCGTGCGTCAGGCCGCGGATAAAGGCGTACTTCACGACAGGTCGCGCGCGAGGTACGCCGCCGCTTTTTTTGGGATGTCGCGCTCCTCGGTCACCCGATCGCGTTCGCGCTTCAGCCGCTTGACCTCGGCACTCTCGTCGCCCGCCGGGCCCCCGGCCTATCGTGGAACCCATCGGCGCCCTTCTCGCGAAGCTGATTGCGCCACGCATAGAGCTTCTCGCGCTTTATCCCGAGTTCGCGTGCGATCGCCGTCGCCGGCTGCTTGCCGGCTTCCAGCAGGCGAACCGCCTCAAGCTTGAACGCCTTCGTGAATACTTGCTTTGTCATTCCGGATCTTCCTGCTCGACGATAGCGCCGTCGGAAGTGTCCGGAAATCCAGGGCTAGCTCACTTCGTCCCTATTCGCGCGCGATGTCTCCGGCGCCCGGGAAAAAACTTCCCCAGCTTTGATTTGTCGGTGGAGAGCGGGTGACGCTCCGGATGCCGGCGGGCAACCGACAAATCAAAGCTGGGGAAGTTTTTTGGGGGGCGTTCTTTGGGCGGGCCGAACGGGGGTGCCAGCCTCGTCAGCCGAGTTGTCTGATCGCCGTCATCCAGTCCTCGAGGTGGTAGGCGCGCGCGAGACGTCCTTCGCGCACCTCGTGGATGTCGATCGTGTCGATGCGGAA
>CAIOSQ010000157.1 GCA_903860935.1 uncultured Rhodospirillales bacterium
TAGGGCAGCCGCTCGTGCCAGTGATAATGCGACACGAACTCGGCCTCGAGCAGTTCGCCGATCGCGCCCTCCGCGATCAGCGCGCGCGCGAGCATCGCCGACGGCTGGTAGTTGGACGTGGCGGCGTAGGCGCTATGCACACCCGCATCGCGGACAGCACGCCATAGGCGCCGCGCCTCGGCGGCCGTCGGGGCGAAGGGCTTGTCGACATAGAGATGCGCGCGCACCGCAAGCGCCGCGTCGATGATCTCGGCATGGCTGTCGCCCGGCGTGGCGACGGCGACGATGTCCGGCCTGAGCTCGGCGAGCGTCGCGCGCCAATCCGTGCTGGCGACGGGGATCGCGAGCCGTGCAGCGAGCGCGTCCACCACCGCCCTGGTCCGGCTCGCGATCGCGACGACCTCCGCGCCGGCCTGGCGCAAGGCCATCGCATGCCCCTCGCCTGCCGATCCCGCGCCGACCACCATTGCCCGCAATGCCATGTCCTGTCTCCTGTCTGCGACGCAGCGCGCCGCGCTATTGGGTACCGCGCAGACCGAGGATCGCGCGTGCCTCGGCCGGGGTCGCGACATCAGCGCCGAGCAACCGCACCAGCCGGGTCGCCTTCTCGACCAGTTGCGCGTTCGTCCCGAACACGCCCCGCTCGACATAGAGATTGTCCTCGAGCCCGACCCGGACATGCCCGCCGAGAAGGACCGCCTGCGCCGCCATCGGATATTCCATGCGGCTGATCCCGAAAGCGGCCCAGTGCGCGCCCTCCGGCAGGAGGCTCTTCATGTGCATCATCGTCTCGGGCGTCTGCGGCGCGCCCCATGCGACCCCCAGAACGATCTGGAACAGCGGCGGCCGGTCGACGAAACCCTGATCCACGAGATGGCGCGCGAGGCGGATATGCCCCGTGTCGAAGACCTCGAGTTCCGGCTTGGCCCCTGCCGCGCGCATCAGCGTCGCCATCTCGCGCAGATGGCGCGGGACGTGGACGAAGGCGACCTCGCCCATGTTCATCGTCGCGACGTCGAGGCTGCAGATCTCCGGCTTGAGTTCGGTGACATGACGGACGCGATCGGCCGGCTGGGCCATGGTGCTGCCCGGCCCGTGCAGCCGCGGATCGTCGGGGTGGGGGTCGTAGCGTCCGCCCGCGCCGCAGCTGAGATTGATGACGATGTCGGAGTTGCTCGCGCGGATGCGCTCGACCACCTCGCGAAACAGCTCAACGTCCCGGCTGGGCTTGCCGGTCTTCGGATCGCGGACATGGATATGCGCGATCGCGGCCCCTGCCTCGCCGGCCTCGATCGCGGCACGCGCGATCTCTTCCGGCGTCACGGGAATGGCCGGATGCTTGCCGACGGTGTCGCCGGAGCCTGTCACGGCGCAGGTGATGATGACCTTGTCCTGCATGAATCTCTCCCCTCAGCGTCCCTTGAAGTCTGGCTTGCGCCGTTCGAAGAACGCCGCGATGCCCTCGGCCCTGTCCTCGGTCGCGAAGAGAAACTGGAACGAGCGGCGCTCGAACGCCAGCGCAGCGTCGAGCGACTGGTCCGCGCCGCGCAGGATCGCTTCCTTGATCAGCTGGATGCCGATCGGCGGCAGCGCCGCGATCTCGCCCGCGACGGCAAGCGCGGTCGGCAGGACATCCGCATCCGGCGCGACCTGGCTCGCGATCCCCATCTGCCCGGCCTGCACCCCGGAGAGGCGCCGGCCTGTCAGTGCCAGAAGCATCGCCCGGTGCTTGCCCACGAGCCGCGTCAGGCGCTGCGTCCCGCCGGCACCGGGCATCACGCCGACGCCGACCTCGGGCAAGCCCAGGGTCGCGGTCTCCGACACGATGGTGATGTCGCAGGCAAGAGCGAGTTCGAACCCGCCGCCCAGCGCGAACCCGCGGATGGCGGCGATGGTCGGCTTACGCGATTCGGCGATCGGCCGCATGAGATCCGGCGCACGGCGCGCCAGAGCTCCGGCGGCGTCGAGCGCCTGAAGTTCGCGCAGATCCGCGCCGGCGGCGAAGGCGCTGCCGTCGCCTGTGAGCACGATGGCGCGAATGTCCGGCGTTTCGTTGGCGGCGGTGAACGCGGCCGCCAGTTGCTCGCGCACCGCGAGATTGAGGGCGTTGCGCGCCTCGGGCCGGTTGATCCGGACGAGCGCGACCGTCGGCACGGGATACTCGACGACCACCTCGCTCATGACCCGCGCTCCGGATGGCTCATGGCAGGCGGGCAGCGATTCATCACAACACCTCGGGGTTGACGACGAAGCGGCGGTCCGGCGCGCCATCGAGCGCCGCGAGGACATTGCGCGCGCAGACGAGCGACATGCGACGGACGCATTCGCGCGTGAGGCCCGCGTGATGCGGCGCCAGAAGCAACCGGCCCTCGGCGAACAGCGGATCGTCCGTGGCCGGCGGTTCCTGCGCGAAGACATCGAGTGCCGCGCCGGCCAGACGGTTGCGGCGGAGCGCGTCGCGCAGGGCGTCCTCGTCCACGATCCCGCCACGCGCGGTGTTGATCAGCACGGCGCCCGGCCGCATCGCGGCGAGTTCGCGCGCCCCGATCAGGCCGCGGGTCTGCGCGGACAGCGGCAGATGCAGCGACACGATGTCGGCCTCGGCGAGGGCGCCGGCCAACGTCTCGCGCTTCTCGACGCCGAGCGCGGCCATGGCGTCCGCGGACAGCGCGGGATCGACGGCGATCACGCGCAGGTCGAAGGCAAGGCACCGCCGCGCCATCGCACGCCCGACGCGCCCGAGCCCGACCAGCAGGATCGTCCGTCCGGCAAGCTCCCAGGTGCTGGCGCTGTTGCGGACCGCCCAGCCGCCGGTCCGGACGGTGCGGTCAAGCTCCGGCACGCGCTTGGCGAGCGCGAGCAGCATCGCCAGGGCGTGCTCGGCGACCGGCACCGCATTGGCGTCGCCGACCGTGGCGAGCGGGATACCGCGCGCGCTCAACGCCGAAACGTCGATGTTGTCGTAGCCGACGCCATAGCGCGCGACGATCCGGAGCCGGCGCGCGGCGTGCACGGTCTCGGCCGTGATCTCCGCCGTGCGCACGATCAGCGCATCGGCATCGGCGACGATCGCTGGCAGGCGCTCGGGGCGCACGCGATGGAATTGTCGCACGCCGATCCCGGCGCGCTGGCAGAGCAGGTCGACGCCCGCACCGTCGATCGTCCCGATCACGACGACCTGCCCGGCCGATGCGCGCCCTGCATCCGCCTGCGCGGCGCCACTAGCCTCGTTCAATTTCGCCTCTCTCCGCCGCGCCACGCGGCCCCGCTCGTCGTGGGCAGATTAGCCGGGCGCGAAGAGCCCGCGCAAACACGTCCGCGCCCGGGACCTTCACGCGGTCGATGCGCCGGTCAGGCCGAAACGAGGTCGGCAAGCCGCGCCCGCACCTGCGCCGCAGCGGACAGATCGAGCGTCGCCCCGGGATCGCGCCATCGCCAAAGCGCACCGCCGTCATCTATCAGCGCGTCGATCCGCTCCACGGGCAGACCCGTGTCGAGGATCTCGTCGTCCTGCACCACCAGCAGCACGCCATGCACCCGCCTGGAGAGAAGCAAGGCCCGGCA
>CAIOSQ010000158.1 GCA_903860935.1 uncultured Rhodospirillales bacterium
GGCGCACGGCTCGGCCTCGCGCCACCCGATGCCTTCATGATGATCAGCGCCATCGGGGACGTGCGCGTCAACCAGGCCTGCCGTTCGCCCATCGATGTCAGCGTGCGGGTCGAGGTACCGAAGCTCAACGCCGGCCTGACCACGGGCTGAGGCATCGACATCGCGTCGATGACATTTATGTTACGGCTTCCAAACACGACCGCCGTCAAGACAGGGAGACGTCCGATGCTTCATCGCCGCGCATTGACCGCCGCCATCTCGGCCCTCGGCCTGCTGCTGTCGGGCTCCGCCGCCCTGGCGCAGACGGGCAAGGTCACGGTCGTGACCTCCTTCGCGAAGGACGTCACCGATCCAATCAAGCGGGCTTTCGAGAAGGCCGTTCCCGGCGCGATTCTCGAGGTGCAGAACCGCAACACCAATGCGGGCGTCAAATTCCTCGAGGAGACGCGCGCCAACAACCAGGTCGATCTGTTCTGGGCCTCCGCTCCGGACGCCTTCGAGGTACTGAAGGGCAAGAAACTACTTCAAACCTTCACGCCAAGGGCGACCGGCATCCCCGAGAAGGTCGGCGCCTACCCGATCAACGACCGGGACGGGTTCTATTTCGGCTTCGCCGCGTCTGGCTACGGCATCATGTGGAACGAGCGCTACGCGCGCGCGAACCGCCTGCCCGAACCGAGGGAGTGGCAGGACCTCGCCCGGCCGGTTTTCCACGACCATGTCTCGATCGCCGCGCCCTCGCGCTCAGGCACGACGCATCTCACGATCGAGGCCATCCTGCAGGGCGAGGGCTGGGACAAGGGCTGGCGGACCATCAAGGACATGGCCGGCAATTTCCGTCAGGTCACCGAGCGCAGCTTCGGCGTGCCCGAGGCGGTCAATTCGGGTCAGGTCGGCGTCGGCATCGTGATCGACTTCTTCGCCTTCTCCGCCCAGGCATCCGGCTTTCCGGTGAAATTCGTCTACCCGAGCGTGAGCACGATCGTTCCGGCGAATGTCGGCATCGTCGCGAACGCCCCCAACCGCGCGACCGCCGAGGCCTTCGTGGAGTTCCTGCTGTCGCCCGCCGGGCAGGAAGTGCTTCTCGAGCCGAGCATCCGCCGCCTGCCGGTGAACCCGGCCGTCTATGCGAAGGCGCCGGCGGACTACCCGAACCCGTTCACCGACCCGCGCCTGGGCAGGCTGATGCCCTTCGATGCCGATCTCTCGGAGAGCCGGACCGCTGCCGTCGACACGCTGTTCGACCAGTTGATCTCGTTCCAGCTCGACGGACTGAAGGCCGCCACGAAGACGTTGCACGAGGTCGATGCCGCCCTCGCCCGCAAGGACAACCCGGCTGCGCGGCGGCTGGCCGGCGAGGCGCGCGACCTGATCGCGGCGATGCCGATCGACGCGGCACAGGCCTCCTCGGCCGAAATTCGCGCCGCCTTCGCCGGCGGCAAGGAGAAAGGCGCGCGTCAGGCCGAGCTCGAGCAGCAATGGGCCGCCTTCGGTCGCGAACGCTACGCCCAGGCGAAGCAGAAGGCCGAAGAAGCCCTCAAGCTCGCACGGTGAGACACGCCTCGACGGGACAGGTCGCGGCCGCGGCGCTGATCGCGGCCTTCCTGTTCCTGTTCCTGGTCCTGCCGGTGGCGACGGTGATGTACGTCGCCTTCACCGAGAAGGGCACGGGGGCCTTCACGCTCGTCAATTTCGCCGATTTCTTCCGCACCGAGCTCTTCGTGCGGTCGCTGTGGAACTCGGTCTACGTGTCGGCGATGTCGGTCGTGTGGGCATCGGCGCTCGCCCTGCCGCTCGCCGTGATCACCACGCGCTTCGCGTTTCGTGGCGCGGCGCTGGTCCAGACGCTGGGCTTCCTGCCGCTGATCATGCCGCCCTTCGTCGGCGCCGTGGCGATGCAACTGCTCTTCGGTCGCAACGGCAGCGTCAATCTGCTCCTGGACGACTGGCTTGGCTTCAAGATCCCTTTCATGGAGGGGCTGAACGGCGTGATCTTCGTCCAGTCGCTCCACTATTTCCCGTTCATCCTGATCAATCTCTCCGCGGCGCTGCGCAACATCGACCGGGCGATGGAAGAGGCGGCACAGAATCTCGGCAGCTCCGGATTCCGGCTGTTCCGCCGTATCGTCTTCCCGCTCGCGATGCCCGGCTATCTCGCGGGCGCGTCGCTGGTCTTCGTGAAGGTGTTCGACGACCTCGCCACGCCGCTCCTGCTCAACGTCAAGGACATGCTGGCGCCCCAGGCCTATCTGCGCGTCACGTCGATCGGGATCGCCGATCCCATGGGTTATGTGATCTCCGTGGTGCTGATCGTCGCCTCGGTCGCGGCGATGTGGCTCTCCGCCCTGGCGACGCGCGGCCGGGACTACGCGACCACGCAGCGCGGCGGCGGCGGTCTCGCGCGCCGCAATCTGTCGCGCGGCGAGAACGTGCTCGCCTGGACGGCCGTCGCCCTCATCCTGCTGCTCGTGCTGTCGCCGCATATCGGGTTGCTGCTGCTGTCGGTGGCGACGATCTGGTCCTTCGCGCCCCTGCCCGACGACTACACGCTGACGCATTACGCACGCGTCTTCGGCGAGAGTTCGGTCTACATCAAGAATACGCTGGTCTACGCAAGCCTGGCGGGCGCGATCGACGTCACGATCGGCACGGCGATCGCCTATCTCGTGCTACGCACGAACCTGATCGGGCGCCGGTGGCTGGACTGGACCGCCATGGCGGCACTCGCCATTCCGGGGCTTGTCCTGGGGATCGGCTATCTGCGCTGCTTCTACGGTGTTCAGCTTCCCGGCGGACAGCCCCTCGCGACGCTGTGGATCATGATCGTGCTTGCCCTCGCCATACGCCGCCTGCCCTACGCTCTGCGCGCCTGCCATGCGGCCTTGCAGCAGATCTCGGTCGCCTTGGAGGAGGCCGCCGAGAATCTCGGTGCCGACAAGGCGCGCACGCTGCGCCGTATCGTCGTGCCGCTGATGGCGGGCGGGATCCTCGCCGGGTTCGTCACCAGTTTCTCCACGGCGGCCGTGGAACTCTCGGCCACGCTGATGCTCGTGCAGAGCAACTCCGACGCCCCGTTGGCCTACGGCCTGTATGTGTTCATGCAATCGGCTTCCGGACGCGGCCCCGGAGCCGCGCTGGGCGTCATCGCGGTGCTGCTCGTCGCGGCCTGCACCCTCGCCGCCCACCTGCTCGCCGAGCGCAATCAGCGGATGAAGGGAGACGTGTCATGAGCGCGGCGGGAATCTCGATACGCGGGATCGACCTCTCCTATGGCAACAACCGCGTGCTGCGGGACGTCGACCTGGAGATCGAGCCGGGCGAGTTCTTCGCCTTCCTGGGACCGTCGGGTTGCGGCAAGACCACGTTGCTGCGCCTGATCGCCGGATTCGCGCGCGCGGATCGCGGCACGGTCGAGGTCGGCGGGCGCGACATCACCGCACTGCCGCCGTGGAAACGCGACGTGGGGATGGTGTTCCAGTCCTATGCCCTTTGGCCGCACATGACGGTGCGCAGCAACGTCGCCTTCGGCCTCGAGGAGCGGCGCCTGCCCCGCGCGGAGATCGCGCGCCGGGTCGAGGCCGCGCTCGATCGCGTCGGGCTCTCCGCCCTCGCCGACCGCCGTCCGTCGCAACTATCCGGCGGCCAGCAGCAGCGCGTCGCGGTCGCCCGCACCATCGCGATCGAACCCAAGGTTCTGCTCCTCGACGAACCGCTATCGAATCTCGACGCCAGGCTCCGCGTCCAGGTCCGTCGCGAGTTGCGCGATCTGCAGCGACGCCTCGGCATCACCACGATCTTCGTCACGCACGACCAGGAAGAGGCGAACACCATCTGCGACCGCATCGCGGTGATGAACGAAGGCGTCATCCAGCAGGTGGGAACGCCGATGGAACTCTACGAACGCCCCGCCAATCTCTTCGTCGCCGGCTTCCTCGGCAGCGCGAACATGCTCGAGGGCACGGCGTCGGCGGACGGACGGGTCTTCGAGACAGCTGGCGGCGCACGGATCTCCGTGCCGACAGGGCGGTCCCTCGCGCCGGGCGCAAAACTCGTCTTCCGCCCCCAGGACGCGATCCTGGCGGATCCAGATACTCCCCAGTCGGGGACGAATCTGCGCGGCACGGTCTCGCATCGCGAATTCCTCGGGGCGATGGTCCGCTACGCGATTCGCGTCGGGCGCGAGGAGATCGCGGTCGACGCGCCGTTCCGCGCCGGCGATGCGCTGCTCGCGATCGGCGCGCCGGCAGCCGTGTCGCTACCGGCCCACGCGACGCTGTTCCTGGCGCGCTGACCGCTCACGCCGCCAGGTAGCGCCGCTCGAGATGGCGGCGGAACGCGTCGACGCCCAGCGGCTTTCCCGTCGCGGCGGCGACGATCGCATCGGTCGAGTCCGACGATGCCTTGGCATGGACGTTGGGCCGCACCCACGCCATGAGCGGCGCGAAATCGCCGCGCGCGAGCGCCGCGGGGATCTCCGGGGACGCGGCGACGGCGGTCTCGAAGAACTGGGCCGCCGCGAGAGCGCCCAGCGTGTAGGTCGGGAAATAGCCCCACGCGCCACCGGGCCAGTGGATGTCCTGCAGGCAGCCGTCGCGATCATCGGGTGGAACGACCCCGACCAGTTCGCGCATCCCGTCGTTCCACGCCGCCGGCAGATCGTCGAGCGACATGTCTCCGGCGATCAACGCGCGCTCCAGGCGGAAGCGCAGGATGACATGGCAGGGATAGGTGGCCTCGTCGGCGTCGACGCGGATCAGGCCGCGCGACACGCGCGTATAGATCCGGTGCATGTTGTCGATTTCCCAGGCCGTCCCCGAGCCGCCGAAGGCGGCGGCCGCGCGCGGGGCCAGGAAGGACACGAATTCGCGGCTCCGGCTGGCCTGCATTTCGACCAGCAACGACTGGCTCTCGTGCAGCGTCATGCCACGCGCGGCACCCGCCGGTTGCAGGCGGCGCGCGGCGGGCAGACCGCGCTCGTACATCGCGTGGCCGGTCTCGTGGAGCACGCCCATCAGGCCGCGCGTGAAATCGCGCTCGTCCCACCGCGTGGTGATGCGGACATCCTCGGGCACGCCGCCGCAGAAAGGATGGTGGCTGGTGTCGAGCCGACCATGCGCGAAATCGAAGCCGACGGCGCGCATCAGCGACTCCGCGAGGGCGCGTTGGCGGTCCGCGGGGAACGGGCCGGAGATCGGAATGATCGCAGGACCACGCGCCTGACGATCGATGATCTCGGCGATCATGCCCGGCAGGAACGACGCGAGTTGGTCGAACACCTCTGTGATGCCGGCGGCACTGGCGCCTGGCTCGTACTCGTCGAGGAGCGCGTCGTAGGGGTCCAAGCCGAAGGCCGCGGCCTTGATTTGCGCGCCCTCGACGACGAGGTCGAGCACATGCCGCAGCCTGGGCTTGAGCCCAGCATAATCATTCGCCGCGCGCGCGCTGCGCCACAGCATCTCGCACTCGGAGACGCTACGGGACTGGGCCGCGACGAGATCGCCCGGCAGGACGCTGGCATGTCGCCAGGCCCGCCGCATCTCGCGCAGATTGGCGCGCTCCCAATCGTCCAGCCTCGCCACCTCGTCCTGCTCGGCGCGATCCAGAAGATCGGAGATCCGCGCGTCCGTCAGCATCTCGTGGGTCACGAGCCGAAGTTCGGCGAGTTGCTCGCCCCGGATCGCCGCGCCGCCTGATGGCATCACCGCGGCCATGTCCCATTGCAGCATGCCGGCAGCCTCGCCCAGCAGGCCCAGGCGACGGAAATGGCGTTCGAGGTCGCGGTAGGCGGAAGTCATGGCGTGCGCTCCTGGCGCTGCGACAGGAAGAAGATCGCGGCCAGCGCGATGGCCAGCGCGAACCAGGTGAAGGCATAGCCGAGATGGTTGTCCGGCAACTGGAAGCGCGTCTGTCCGCCGAGCGGCGCACCCTCGGGCGCCTGCTTGTCCACCGAGGCCTCGAGATAGAAGGGCGCCAGTTCAGAGACGCCAAGCGCGCGGCCCATCGCGGGCAAATCGTAGAAGAACCACACGTTCTTCGCCGGCTCGTTGTCGGGCATGAAGCGCGTGCGCTGCGGCGCGACGCGCAGCACGGCCGCGATGCTGGCCTCGCCGGCGGTCTGGGCAGCGGGTCGGCGCGCTGGATCCTTGCGCGAGGGTGGAACCCATCCACGATTGACCAGGATCGGCAGTCCGTCGGCGCGGTGCAGAAGGACGAGGATGCATGTCCCTTCGTTGCCGCGTTGCGACCGGCAGGGCAGGTTCAACTCGCGCGCATGGTCGAGGCGCCCACGCGCCACGACGCGGCGGAACTCCCAGGCAGTGGGATCGGCAAGCGTCCCGGGGAGCGCGGCCTCGGCCGCCGCAAGTCGCTCGGCGCGCAACCCGTTGATCTCGCGTTTCTCGAACAGGCGGAGCACCTGCCACGTTCCGAGCACGAGGAGCAGCGCCACGCCACACCCGGCGATCACGCTCGGCCAGAACCGGGGGCGGAAATCGCGCAGGAGCGCGTGCATGGGAATAGCCTCAGAGATCGCGGTGGCGGAACTGCAGGGCGATCAGTGTCGCCTTGAAGGGCCGGAGCAGACCGATCGCCCCGACCGGGATGAAGATGGGCCAGAGGGTCGCATGTATCCAGAGCGGCGGCTCGAATTTCATCTCGAGCGTCAGGGCCGCGGCGACCACGACCGCGCCAAGGATCAGGATCACGAACACCGCGGGCCCGTCACCGGGATCATTCGCCCGGAAATCGAGACCGCAACGCTCGCATCCCGGTCGAACCGCGAGCAGGCCCGTGAACAATCGCCCTTGACCGCAGCGCGGGCAGCGGCATCGGAGCCCAGCGAAATAGGGCGAGACGGTCGTCATCGATCGTCTCGCCCTCTCGGTTTCACCCGATCGTCACGGCGGCGGCATACCACCAGTAGATGACCGCGAAGAGGAACAGCCACACCACGTCGACGAAGTGCCAGTACCAGGCCGCCGCCTCGAAGCCGAAATGCTTCTCCGGGGTGAACTGGTTCTTGATCGCACGAACAAGGCAGACCGCCAGGAAGATCGTGCCGACGATCACGTGGAAGCCGTGGAACCCCGTCGCCATGAAGAACACGGAGGGGTAGATCCCATCCTTGAAGCTGAACGGCGCGTGGCTGTACTCGTAGGCCTGAAGGATCGTGAAGATCACGCCAAGCACCACCGTGAGCGCGAGTCCCCAGATCAACCCGTTACGATTGCCTTCCTTGAGGGCGTGATGCGCCCAGGTCACGGTCGTCCCGGAGGTCAGCAGGATCACCGTGTTGAGGAACGGCAGCCCCCAGGCGTTGAAGGTGATGACGCTCTTCGGCGGCCACATCCCGGTTTCCGTGTGCTCCGGGTAGAGCGCGAAATGGAAGAACGACCAGAAGAAGGCGACGAAGAACATCACCTCGGAGGCGATGAAGAGGAACATGCCGTAGCGCAACCCGAGCCGGACGACCGGGCTGTGCAATCCGGGCGTGCCCGACTCCTTCACGACCGCGGCCCACCAACCGAACATCGTGAACAGCACCAGGCCGATCCCAGCGAGGATCTTCCAGGGCCCGAGCGCCTTCAGGGTTGGTTCGAGGCCGGTCCCGAACACCGAAGGATGCAGGAACGAGATCATCCCGAACGACAGCACGAGCGCCGCCAGCGATCCGACGATCGGCCAGGGGCTCGGTTCGACGAGATGATAAGGCGCCTTCATTCCCGCGCCGTGGCTGCTGCTCGCCATTTTGGTCTCCCTGACTCGTGCCCTGATCTCGGATCGGTTGCGCTGCGTTGCTTCAGTTGACGGGGACCGGAACGACTCCGGACGCCGCCGTCCTTCCCGTCCCCGCCTGCGGCTTCGCATCGAGGGCACGGAAGAAAGTGTAGGACAAGGTAATCGTCCCGACGCCGCGCATCTTCGGATCGCTGGCGATGGCCGGATCGACGAAGAAGGACACGGGCATGTCGAGGCTCTCGCCCGGGGCGAGTTCCTGCTCGGTGAAACAGAAACAGGCGATCTTGTGGAAATACGGCGCGGCCTTGTGCGGCGTCACGTTGTAGGTGGCCGTCCCGACGACCGGCGCATTGCCGATATTGGTGGCGCGGTAATAGGCGAGGCGTTCCTCGCCAACCCGTACATCAACCTTCCGCTCGAGCGGCTCGAAGCGCCAGGGCAACTCGTTGCCACCCACATCGGCATTGAAACGGACAACGATCCTGAGATCGCCGACCTGTTCGGGTGCGCGCTCGGCGCGCATCGTCGTGCCGCCGAAGCCCGTGACCTGGCAGAACCAGCGATACAGGGGCACCGCCGCGAACGACAATCCGCCCATCGTGGCCACGAGGCCGGCGAGGCAGAGCGCGACGCGCCCGTTGGATCGTGACCGCGACGCGCTCATCGCATGCCCATCCTGACGATCGTGATGACGAAGAAGAGAAGACAGAACCCAGCAACGGTGAACCCGACCGCGATGTTCTTGGTGCGCCGCCGGCGCTCGAAATCGGCATCGGTCATCGTGGCGCTCACGAAACGACCGGCGCGCGATCGATCGTGATCAGCGCGTAGAGCAGGAACAGGTAGAGGATCGAATAGCCGAACAGCGCCTTCGCGGCTCGGTCGCCATCCTCGCGCCACACCGCCACCGCCCCCGCAAGGAACACGAGGCCAAGGACGACCGACGCTGCGGCATAGACATAGCCGGTCACGCCCAGAAGGCTGGGCAGGGTTCCGAGCGGCACCAGAAGCGCCGAATAGACAAGAATGTGGCGCTTGGTCTCGCGACGCCCGGCGACCACGGGAAGCATCGGCACCCCGGCCTTGGCGTATTCGCCCGCGCGAAACAGGGCAAGAGCCCAGAAATGCGGCGGGGTCCACATGAAGATGATGAGGAAGAGCGAGATCGAGGCGAGGCTCACATCACCCGTCACCGCTGCCCAACCGATCATCGGCGGGAACGCGCCGGCGGCCCCTCCGATGACGATGTTCTGCGGCGTACGACGCTTCAGCCACATCGTGTAGACGAAGACATAGAAGGCGATCGACAGGGCGAGCAGCGCCGCGGCGACGAAATTGACCGCCAGTGCCATCGTCAGGACCGAGCCGATCGACAGCACGACGCCGAAGGCCAGGGTCTCCGCCGGGTCCATGCGACCAGCGGGAATGGGTCGATCCTTGGTCCGGGTCATGATCGCGTCGATGTCGCGGTCATACCACATGTTGATCGCGCCGGCCGCGCCCGCGCCGACGGCGATACACATCACGGCAATCGCCGCGAGTACGGGGTGGAGGTGGCCGGGCGCAGCGATCAACCCCGCGAACCCCGTGAAAACCACGAGGCTCATCACGCGCGGCTTGAGCAGCGCGACGAAGTCGCCGACGCCCGCCTCGGCCTTCAGCCGGCGAGCGTCGGTTCCTTCGATGGCGAGATCGCCGTCGGCCATGACAGCCCCGATACCGACGTCAGTGGTGGGAGCTGGCGCTCACGCGCGGCAGTTCCTCGAAGGTATGGAAGGGCGCGGGCGACGCGACCGTCCATTCCAGCGTCGGCTCGGGCTGGTTGTACGGATCGTTCGCCGTCACCAGCTTGCCCGACCGCAGCACCTTGATCGTGTAAAGGATGAAGAACACGGTCGAGGCGGCCGCGATGTAGGCGCCCATCGACGACACCCAGTTCCAGCCCGCGAATGCGTCGGGATAATCCGGGTAGCGGCGCGGCATGCCCTGCAGTCCAAGGAAATGCTGCGGGAAGAAGGTCAGGTTGACGCCAATGAAAGTCGTCCAGAAATGCAGCTTGCCGGCCCATTCCGGATACTCGCGGCCGGACATCTTGCTGAACCAGTAGTAGAAGCCGCAGAAGATTCCGAACACGGCGCCAAGCGACAGCACGTAATGGAAGTGCGCAACCACGTAGTAGGTGTTGTGGAGCGCGATATCGACGCCGGCGTTCGACAGTACGACGCCAGTCACCCCACCCAGGGTGAACAGGAAGATGAACCCGATCGCCCAGACCATCGGCACGCGGAACTCGATCGACCCGCCCCACATCGTCGCGATCCAGGAGAAGATCTTCACGCCCGTCGGCACCGCGATCACCATCGTCGCGGCCACGAAATAGGCCCGCGTGTCGACGTCAAGGCCTACCGTATACATGTGATGGGCCCAGACGACGAAGCCGACGACGCCGATCGCCATCATCGCGTAGGCCATGCCGAGATAGCCGAAGACCGGCTTCTTGGAAAAGGTCGAGACGACATGGCTGATGATGCCGAAGGCCGGCAGGATCATGATGTACACCTCGGGGTGGCCGAAGAACCAGAAGAGGTGCAAGAACAGGATCGGATCGCCACCGCCCTCGGGGCGGAAGAAGGCGGTTCCGAAGTTACGGTCCGTCAGCAACATCGTGATCGCGCCGGCGAGGACAGGCAGGGAGAGCACGAGCAGGAACGCCGTGATGAGCATCGCCCAGAGGAACAGCGGCATGCGGTGCATGGTCATCCCAGGCGCGCGCATGTTGAAAATCGTGGTGATGAAATTGATGGCGCCGAGGATCGAGGAGGCGCCGGCGACGTGCAGCGACAGGATCGCCATGTCGATGGCGGGACCCGGGTGGAACTGCCCGCTCGAAAGCGGCGGATAGACCGTCCAACCCACGCCCGCGCCGCCGCCAAGCACCGCGGAACCGAGCAGGAGCAGGAAGGCAACCGGCAAGAGCCAGAAGCTGATGTTGTTCATCCGCGGGAATGCCATGTCGGGCGCGCCGCACATCAGCGGGATGAACCAGTTGCCGAATCCGCCGATCAGGGCAGGCATGACCACGAAGAACACCATGATCAGGCCATGCGCCGTGACCACCATGTTCCATTGGTGCCCGTCAGAGAAGAACTGCATGCCCGGGTTCTGGAGTTCCATGCGCATCCAGACAGAGAACGCACCACCGATCAGCGCGGCGAAGATCGAGAACACGAGGTACATCGTCCCGATGTCCTTGTGGTTCGTCGAGTAGGCCCAGCGGCGCCATCGGTCGGATGGTGGCCGTGATGATCGTCATGGTGGTCGTGATGGGCGTGAGCGGTGTTGGCCA
>CAIOSQ010000159.1 GCA_903860935.1 uncultured Rhodospirillales bacterium
CGAGCCGCTCGGCCGCGCGCTGCGCCTGCCGCACGGCGCAGGCTGACACAGCCGCACCCGGCGCGCCGCGACCGGCGCGCCGGTCACGCCGCGTAGACCGCCACCTCGATGCCCGCCGGAGAGGCCTTGCCGCGGTACATGCCTTCGGTGTCGTAGGGCATGACCGTGTTACCGGCGCGGTCGAGGGCGACGAGGCCGGCGCCGGCGGCCCAGCCGCTCAACTCGTCGTGGATCATCGCGCGGCTCGCCTCGGCGAGCGACTGGCCACCCCAGAGCATGCGCGCGTGGATTTCGTGGGCGAGCACCTTGCGGATGAAGAACTCGCCCTTGCCGGTGGCCGAGATCGCGCAGGTCCGATCGTCCGCCCAGGTGCCGGCGCCGATGATCGGCGAATCGCCGACGCGGCCGACCATCTTGTTCGTGTAGCCGCCGGTCGAGGTGCCGGCCGCCAGATGCCCAGCCGCGTCGAGCGCCGCGGCGCCCACTGTCCCGTGCTTTTCCGATTCCGGCGCGGCGGCCAGCGTTCCGGCGCGCGCACGGGCCCGGATCTCCTCGAGCGCAGCGCGTCGCCAATCGGTCGCGAAATAGCCGTTCTCGACCATCGCGAAGCCATTGTCGGCGGCCCAGCGATCCGCGCCCTCGCCCGCCAGCATCAAGGGATCGGCGCCGCGCCGCGCGAGTTCGGCCACCACCCGGATCGGGTTGCGGATGCGCCGCGTCGAGGCGACCGAGCCGGCACGCAGGGTCGCGCCATCCATGATCGAGGCGTCGAGCTCGTGGGCGCCGTCGGCGTTGAAGGCAGAGCCGTGACCGGCGTTGAAATTGGGATCGTCCTCCATCACGGCGATCGCAGCCTCGACCGCGGCCATCGCCGGGCCACCGCCCGCGAGCACCGCCCATCCCGCCTCGAGCGAGGCGCGCAGGCTGGCGCGGAAGCCGGCCTCGCGCGCGGCGCTCATCTGGGCGCGGGGGATGACGCCGCAGCCGCCATGGATGACGAGGGTGGGAACGGACATGCGCGGGGCTCCTTCCGGATCTTGCTCGCGGGCTTGATATCCCCCGCGCTGCCCGCGCGCCAGTTTCGCGAAGCGGCTAGACTGACGCCGTCGCCATGAAGGATCCAGCCATCCGCAAGCGCTCCGTGCTCGTCGCGGGGCATGCCACCTCGGTCTCGCTCGAACCCGAGTTCTGGGAAGAGCTGCGCCGGATCGCGGCGGGCCGCGGCCTGTCGCTCAACGCGCTGATCGCAGAGATCGACGCGGGGCGCGGGGCCCGCAACCTGTCGAGCGCGCTGCGCGTCCATGTCCTGCTCGCCACCCGGCGCAACGAGGGCCGCAGCGACGCAGGCGAGTGATGCCCGGCGGGCGCCGCGGGGTTAGTGTCGGTGCACCGGGAGTCGGCGGGAGGCAGCGTGGTGGCGATGGATCTGGGACAGTTCGACTATGTCGTCGTAGGCGCGGGATCGGCGGGGTGCCTGCTGGCCAACCGGCTCTCGGCGGATCCCGGCGTGTCCGTTCTGCTGCTCGAGGCGGGCGGCAAGGACGACTATCCCTGGATCCACATTCCGATCGGCTATCTCTACACGATGAACAACCCGCGCACGGACTGGCGCTTCCGCACCGAGGCGGAGCCGGGCCTCAATGGACGCGCGCTCAACTATCCGCGCGGCAAGGTGCTGGGCGGATGCTCGGCGATCAACGGCATGATCTACATGCGCGGTCAGGCCGCCGATTACGACCACTGGCGCCAGCTCGGCCTCGCCGGCTGGGGCTGGGACGACGTGCTCCCCCACTTCAAGCGGCACGAGGATTTCTTCGCCGGCGCCGACGACATGCATGGCGCGGGCGGCGAATGGCGGATCGAAGCGCCGCGGATCTCCTGGGAGATCCTGGACCGCTTTCGCGACGCCGCCGCCGAGATCGGCATCCCGAAGATCGAGGATTTCAACCGCGGTGACAATTTCGGCTGTGCCTATTTCCACGTGAACCAGCGCCGCGGGATCCGCTGGACGGCGGCCAAGGCGTTCTTGCGCCCGATCCGCCGCCGGCCGAACCTGCGCGTGGTCACCGGCGCGCTGGCGCGACGCATCCGCTTCGAGGGCAGGCGCGCGACCGGGCTCGACCTGACGGTCGACGGTCAGGCGGCCACGGCCACAGCCGCGCGCGAGATCGTGCTCGCGGCGGGCGCGATCGGCTCGCCGCACCTGCTGATGCTCTCGGGCGTCGGGCCGGCCGCGGCGCTGCGCGATCATGGCGTCGAAATCGTCCACGATCTGCCGGGGGTCGGCGCCAATCTCCAGGACCATCTCCAGCTGCGCTGCATCTACAAGGTCGCGAACGCCGTCACGCTCAACCAGACGGCCAACAGCCTGCTCGGGCGGCTGCGCATGGGCATCGACTACGCGTTGTTCCGCCGCGGACCGATGACCATGGCCCCGTCGACGCTGGGCGCCTTCGCGCGCAGCGACCCATCGGTCGAGACGGCGAATCTCGAATACCATGTTCAGCCGCTCAGCCTCGATCGCTTCGGCGAACCGCTGCATGGCTTTCCGGCGATCACGGCCTCGGTATGCAATCTCAGGCCGACGAGCCGCGGCAGCGTCACGCTGCGCAGCGCGGCGCCGGAGGATCCACCGGCGATCCGGCCCAACTACCTCGCGACGCCGGAGGACCGCCGCGTCGCCGCCGACGCGATCCGCCTGACCCGCCGCATCATGGCGGCGCGGGCGATGGCGCGGTATTCGCCCAGCGAACACCTACCCGGCGACGCCGTGGACGGCGACGAGGCGCTGGCGCGCGCCGCGGGCGATATCGGTACGACGATCTTCCATCCCGTCGGCACCTGCCGGATGGGCAGGGCGGACGACGAACAGGCCGTGCTCGATCCCGATCTGCGGGTGCGCGGCCTGTCCGGGCTGCGCGTCGTCGATGCCTCCGCGATGCCGTCGATCACGTCGGGCAATACCGCCGCACCCACGATGATGATCGCCGAAAAGGGAGCGGCGCTGCTGCGCGCCGCCGCCGCGCCGTGATGCACGCCAAGACCACCATCTACGCGGCGCGGCGCATCGTCACGATGAACCCGCGCCAGCCGGAAGCCACGCATGTCGCGGTGCGTGACGGGCGCGTTCTCGCGGTCGGCGACGCCGGCTGCGCCGATGGCTGGGGCGGCGGCGACATCGACACGCGCTTCGCCGACCGGGTCCTGCTGCCCGGCTTCGTCGAAGGCCATTCGCACCTCATCGCCGGCAGCATCTGGCGCTTCGTCTATGCCGGCTTTCACCGCCGCATGGCGCCCGACGGCACGATCTGGGAGGGGCTGGGTGACACCGCGGCGGTGCTGGATCGGCTCGCGTCGGCAGAGCGCGGCCTCGCACCCGACCAGTTCCTGATCGGCTGGGGCTTCGATCCGATCTTCCTGACCGGCGCGCGCCTGTCCTGCCGCGATCTCGATCGGGTCAGCGCGACGCGTCCGATCGCCGTCATGCATTCCAACTTTCACATGGTGACCGTGAATTCCGCGGCGCTCGCGCTCGCACAGTACGGGCGCGGCACCAGTGTCGAGGGCGTCGGCAAGGACGAGGACGGGGCGCCCACGGGCGAGATTCGCGGCATGGCGGCGATGTTCCCCATCCTGCGCCGGCTCGGCGTCGATTTCCGCGCGATGACCCGCGGCGAGGACGCGCTGCTGCCCTTTGCGGAAACCGCGCGGCGCTGCGGCGTGACCACGGCGAGCGACCTGCTCAACGAACTGACCCTCGACGAGGCCGCGCGGCTGCGCGCCGTGGCCGACAGGCCGGACTACCCGGTCCGGCTCTACGTCGCGCTCAGCGCCCATACGTCACCGCCGCGCGACATCGCCGATCTCGCGGTCGCGCTCGCGCCGCGGAGCTCGGCGAAGCTCCGGCTGGGGGCCGTGAAGATCGTCGTCGACGGCTCGGTACAGGCCTTCTCGGCGCAGCTGCGCTGGCCCGGCTATTATCGCGTTCCCGACCATGCGGTCTGGAACATGGCGCCGGAACGGCTCGGCGAGGCCGTCGACACGCTGAACGCGCGCGGCGTGCAGATGCAGATCCACACCAATGGCGACCTCGCCACCGAAGTGGCGCTCGACGCGCTGGACGCGGCGCTGGCGCGCTGCGCGCGTCCGGGGCATCGCCATACGCTGCAACACTGCCAGATCCCCGACCGGGCGCAGTTCCAGCGCATGGGCCGCCTCGGCATCGCGGCCAATCTCTTCGCCAACCATGTCCATGTCTTCGGGGATGTGCATCGCACGCTGACGCTGGGTCCCGACCGCGCGCAGCGCCTCGCCAGCTGCCGCACGGCGCTCGAAAGCGGCGTGCGGCTCGCGATCCATTCCGACGCCCCGGTGACGCCCATGGGGCCGCTCTTCGCCATGTGGTGCGCGGTGAACCGGCTGACCGCCTCGGGCTTCCGCCTCAATCCGGCCGAGAGCCTCACCGTCGACGAGGCGCTGCACGCGGTCACGCTGGGCGCGGCCTGGACACTCGGCATGGAGGGCGAGGTCGGATCGATCGAGACCGGCAAGCGTGCCGATTTCGCGGTCCTCGACGAGGATCCCCGCGCGGTCGATCCGCTCGCGCTCAAGGACATCCGGGTCCGCGGCACGGTGCTCGACGGCGTATCCTTCGCCGACGCCTGACACGCATGGCCACACGCACGGTCCCGGTGACGGTCGTCGGCGGCTATCTCGGCGCCGGAAAGACGACCCTGGTCAACCATCTGCTGCGCCACGCCGAGGGCCGACGTCTCGTCGTCATGGTCAACGATTTCGGCGACACGCCGATCGATGCGGCGCTGATCGCGGCGCGCGACGGCGACACGCTGGCGCTGTCCAACGGGTGCATCTGCTGTTCGATGGGCGGCGACCTCGTCGCGGCCTTCGACACGGCGATCCGTCTGGCGCAGCGCGCCGACGCGCTCGTGATCGAGGCGTCCGGGGTCGCCGAACCCGATCGCATCGCCGATTTCGCCCGCGCCGAACCCGACCTCGCGCTCGACTCGATCGTCGTGCTCGCCGACGCGCGCAGCCATGCGCGGCATGCCGCCGATCCTCTCGTCGGCGCGACGCTGCGCCGGCAGGTCGCCGCCGCCGACCTTCTGCTTTTGAACAAGACCGACCTCGTGGAGCCGGCGGCGCGCGACGCCCTCGCCCGCGACCTTGCCACCGCGGCGCCGCGCGCGACGCTGGTCGCGACGCGCCACGCCGCCGTTCCGCTCGACCTCGTCTTCGGCGACGGGCCAGGCTCGGCCTTCGCCTGCACGACGGCCGTGACGCCGCCAGCGGATCACGAAGCCCAGTTCGACCGCTGGTCGGGCACCGGTCATGTCTTCGCCGACCATGCGGCGCTCGAACGCGCGCTCGCGCGGCTTCCGGACGGGGTCCACCGGCTCAAGGGTTTCGCGCATCTCGCCGATGACGATTCCTGGTGGACCGTCCAGGTGGTCGCGGGCCGGATCGACCTCGCGCCGTGCACGGCACCGCCCGCGCTCGCCGCGGAGGCCAGCGTCTTCGTCGCGATATGGCCACGCGGCATGGTGGCGCGCGAAGCCCTCGACGCGGCCCTGCGCGCCGACGCAAGCTAGGCGCGGAACGGGGAGGGGACACGCCATGCGGGTCCTGCTGGTGGAGGACAATGCGCGGCTACGGGCGCTGACGCAGCGCCAGTTGCAGGATGCGGGCTTTGCCGTCGACGCGGTCGGCGAACTCGCAGAGGCGGACGCGGCGACGCGCACCGAAACCTACGATGCCATCGTGCTCGATCTCGGCCTGCCTGATGGCGACGGCGGCACCTTGCTGCGCACGCTCCGCGGACGCGGCGCCGCGACTCCGGTCCTGGTGCTGACCGCGCGCGACGCGCTCGACGACCGGGTCGCGCATCTCGACGCAGGCGCCGACGACTATCTGGTGAAACCCTTCGCGGCGGCCGAGTTGCTTGCACGTCTGCGGGCGCTGTTGCGGCGCCCGGGCCAGGCCCTGCCCGGCCGGCTCGCGCTCGGCGATCTCGGGTTGGAGATGGCGGCGCGCGCCGCCGATATCGGAGGGCGACCGCTGGCGCTGTCGCGGCGGGAACTCGCGCTGCTCGAACTCTTTCTTCGCCGTCCTGGCCGCGTCGTGACGAAGGCGGAGATCGAACGCGCGATCTATGCCTTCGACGACGAGGTCACCGGCAACACGATCGAGGTGCTGATCCACCGGCTGCGGCGGCGGCTCGCCGATGGGGGCAGCCGCGTGGCGCTCGAGACGCTGCGCGGCATCGGCTACGTGATGCGGGACACCGCCGCGTGAGGGAGCGCGCGCAGAGCCTGCTGCGCGTGATCGCGGTCCGGATGCTGACCCTGACCATGGTCTGGCTCGCGCTCATGATCGCCTTCGTGCAGAGCGAGGTCGAGCGCAACGCCCGGGCGCTGCGCAGCCAGTCGCTGGAGGCGACGGCCCGCATGCTCGCCCGCCAGCTCGACACCGGCGCCGAGGTGCTGGCTTTCGCGCCGCCCAAGACCGAATTGCCGCCGGGCTACCGCTTCGCCGTGCGCGACGGCGCCGGACGGCTGCTCGCATCCAGCGACGAGGTGGCGGAGACGCTCGCCCTGCCCCCGCTCCCGCCCTCGCCGCCGCAGCTGGATCCTTACCAGGCGCTCGCCCGACAACGCGATGCCCGCACGGTCACGGTTGCGCTTATGGATGGACGCACGGCCCTCGCGGTCGAGGTGAGCCTGCCCGTCGCCCAGGGGGCCACCGCCACCGTCCTTGTCGCCGAGGACGAGAGCAATCCGACCTTCCTGCTCGACGCGCTGGTCGACCAGTTCTTCGTGCGTATCGGGTGGCTCCTCATCCCCGGCGTCGGCCTCCTGCTCGCCGTTTCGCTGCTCTCGATCCGCGCGGAGTTGCGGCCGATCGCGCATGTCGCGGCGGTCGCCGAGACCATCGGGCCGCATGGCGGCGGGGTCCGCCTGCCGGACCGCTTCGTGCCCCGCGAGATCCTGCCGCTGATCGACACCGTGAACCGCGCGCTGGACCGACTCGAGCGCACCCTCCAGGCGCAGCGCGAATTCACCGCCGACGCCGCGCATGAGTTGAAGACCCCGCTGGCCGTGATGCGCGCGCAGATCGACGCCATGACGCCCGATGCCGATACGGCGGCGCTGCGCGACGACGTCGACCGCATGTCCCGGCTGGTGACCCAGTTGCTGCGCCTGGCCGAGGCGGACCAACTCGCGGTGCCACCCGACGCCGTCTGCGACCTCGCGGCCGTCGCGCGCGATGTCGCGGCGGGCCTCGCGCCACTGGCGCTGGCCCGCGGACGGTCACTCGCCCTCGCGGGCGCGGAGGAACCTGTCTGGGTGCGCGGCGTCGCGGCGCCGATGGCGCAGGCGATCCGCAACCTCACGGAAAATGCGATCAAACACAGCCCGCCAGGGACGACGGTGGAGATCCGCGTGACGCCGACCGGGGCCGCGCTCGTACGCGACCATGGCCCCGGCATTTCCGAAGCCGAGCGAGCACATGTCTTCAAGCGCTTCTGGCGCAAGGACCGCAACGCGGAAGACGGTGCCGGGCTCGGCCTCGCCATCGCGGCCAAGATCGTCGAGGCGCATGGTGGCCAGCTCTCGGTCTCCGGCGCCGCGGATGGCGGCGCGGTCTTCGCCATCGATCTCGTCCTCATTTCGTCGCCCCCGTCATCGCATTGTCCAGGAGCCGCAGCATGATCGACGCCTACGCCCCCGCGCAGATCGCCACGCGCATCGAGGAGGGCGGCGTACGCAAGGCGGCGCTGCCGCTGCGCCAGTTGCTCGTTCTCGGTGTCCTCGGGGGCGCCTTCATCGCCTTCGGCGCCATGGCCTATACGGTGACGGTCACCGGCAGCACGCTCGGCTTCGGGCCCACGCGCCTGCTGGGCGGCGTCGCCTTCGCGCTGGGCCTGATCCTCGTGCTGGTCGCGGGCGCGGAGTTGTTCACCGGCAACACGCTGATCGTCATGGCCTGGGCGGAGGGCAAGGTGAGCGCAGGGCAACTGGCCCGGAACTGGGCGCTCGTCTATGTCGCGAACGCCATCGGCGCGATCGGCGCGGCGGTGCTCGTCCACGCGTCGGGGGTACTCGCGCTCGACGCTGGCGCGGTCGGACGCAGCGCCACCGCCATCGCCGCGGCGAAGCTCGCCCTCGGCCCGTCGGAGGCCTTCTTCCGCGGCATCCTATGCAACGTGCTCGTCTGCCTTGCGGTGTGGCTGTCCTTCGCGACCACCGACGTCACGGGCCGCATCCTTGCCGTCGTGTTTCCGGTCTCGGCTTTCGTGGCGCTCGGCTTCGAGCATTCGGTGGCCAACATGTACATCCTGCCCGTCGCCGACCTCGCCGCCGGGCGCCTTCCGGACGTCACGGCCCTGGCAGCCAATCTCGTGCCCGTCACGCTGGGCAACATCGTCGGTGGCGGCGGGTTCGTCGCGCTGGTCTACTGGCTCGCCTATCTGCGACGCGCCTGAGGCGGGGCACGGAAAAAGGGCCCCGGCGCGTGCCGGGGCCCTCCTGACGCGACATGCGGCGACCGCGATCAGCCGCGATACGAGAAGATGTCGCGATCCTTGGTCTCGGGCACGAAGAAGAACCCGATCACCGCCGTGCCGAGCGCGATCACGATCGGGTACCAGAGGCCGTAGTAGATGTCGCCGGTCTGGGCCACCATGGCGAAGGAGGTCGCCGGGAGAAGCCCGCCGAACCAGCCATTGCCGATATGGTAGGGCAGCGACATCGCCGTGTAGCGGATACGCGTCGGGAAAAGCTCCACCAGCGCCGCCGCGATCGGCCCGTAGACCATCGTCACGTAGATGACCAGGATCGTCAGGATCACGATGAGGGTCAGGGTCTGCCCCTTGAAGACGTCGAAGAAATGCGTCGCCTTCACGATCGTCGGGTTGGAGGCGCCGGGATAGCCCGCCGCCGTCACCGCCGCCCCGAGATCCTTGCCGAAATTCGCGTCGGCGACCTTCAGTTCCTTGCCGGCCACCGTCACGGTGGCGGCGAAGCCCGGCTGCTGGGGCTCGGTCTTGTACATCACCGAACTGCGCGCCAGCGCCGCCTTGGCGATGTCGCAGCCCGAGGTGAACTTCGCCGTGCCGACCGGGTTGAACTGGAAGGAGCACTCGGCCGGGTCGACCTTGACCACGACCTGGGTCGATGTCTGGGCCATGTGCAGCGCCGGATTGGCCGTCTGCGTCATCCACTGGAACAGCGGGAAATAGGTCAGCGCCGCGATGACGCAGCCGCCCAGGATGATCGGCTTGCGCCCGATGCGATCCGACATCACGCCGAACACGATGAAGCCGCCGGTCCCCAGCACGAGCGACCAGGCGATCAGGACGTTCGCGGTGAGGATGTCGACCTTGAGGATCGATTGCAGGAAGAACAGCGCATAGAACTGGCCCGTGTACCAGACGACGGCCTGACCGGCGGTGAGGCCCAGCAGGGCGAGCAGCGCGACCTTGGCGTTCTTCCACTGGCCGAAGGCCTCGGAGAGCGGCGCCTTCGAATGCGTCCCCTCCTCCTTCATCTTCTTGAAGGCGGGCGATTCCTGCATCTGGAGCCGGATGTAGACCGACACCAGCAGGAGCGCGAAGGAGATCAGGAAGGGAATACGCCAGCCCCAGGCGGCAAAGGCCTGGTCACCGACATAGAGCCGGACCGAGAGGATCACGATCAGCGACAGCAGCAGGCCGAGCGTCGCCGTGGTCTGGATCCAGCTGGTGAAGAAGCCGCGACGGCCATGCGGCGCGTGCTCGGCGACATAGACGGCCGCGCCGCCGTACTCGCCGCCCAGCGCCAGCCCCTGCAGCATGCGCAGCGCGAGCAGGCTCACCGGCGCCAGCCAGCCGATCGTCTCGTAGCTCGGCAGACAGCCGACCAGGAAGGTCGACACGCCCATGATCAGGATCGTGATGAGGAAGGTGTGCTTGCGACCGACGAGATCGCCGAGACGGCCGAAGACCAGCGCGCCGAAGGGGCGGACGAGGAAACCGGCGGCGAAGGCCAGCAGCGCGAAGATGTTGCGGGTCGCCTCGGGAAAGGCCGAGAAGAACTGCACGCCGATGACGGCAGCCAGCGATCCGTAAAGATAGAAGTCGTACCATTCGAAGACGGTGCCGAGGGACGAGGCCAGAATGACCTTCTTCTCCTCTCGGCTCATCGGCCGGAGATCGTAG
>CAIOSQ010000160.1 GCA_903860935.1 uncultured Rhodospirillales bacterium
CCAGCCGCCCCTGGGCGTCGAGATAATGGCCGAGCAGGTCGCCGACCGCGCCGGCGCCGCGCAGGTCCTCCAGCACGTCGGGTTCGACGAGGCCGAGATCGGGGATCGTCGCCCGCCCGCCCATCGCGCCGACGCTGACCACCGCGAGGTCGGCCTTCGCCGCGCGCGCGAAGAGGTCCCTGAGCCCGCGCTGCGCCATCAGCGAGTCGCGAGTGGCCGGATCGCTCGTGTAGACGGGCGCCGAGACGTAATAGCAATCCGCGCCCAGGAGGTTCGAGAAGCGCCACGCGAACTCGAACGGGCTCGCGGGATGCGCGCGCGTCAGGCTGCCCAACAGCGAGACCACGGTCTGGCTCCTCCAGCCGCCCTGCGCGATGGCGCGCAGCGAGGCCTGGAGCGTTCGGCCCCAGCCGACACCGATCGTCTGTCCGCTGGCGAGCTTGCCGCCGAGCCAGCTCCCCAGCGCGAGCCCAACGACCTCGGAGACCTGTCCGGCGGCGGCTGGCGTCGGAACGACGACGGCTTCGCCGAGGCCGAAGCGGCGCTCCAGCGCCCGTTCTGCGGCGACGCAATCGGCAAGGCGCGCGTTGATGCGGACCTGGACGAGGCCTTCGTCGCGTGCCGCGGCGAGCATGCGCAGGACCTTGACGCGGTTCTGGCCGAGCCGGCGCGCGATCTGTGCCTGGGTCAGGCCCTCGACATGGTAGAGCCACGCGATCCGCGTGCGCAGCTGCTCTTCGGCTTCGTCAGACACGTCCGCGCGACCCCATCCGATGCGACTTGATCCGCCATCTGCCGTCCTACCATATGACGGCGGCTCCGATCGCGCCGACTCTCTTCGTCGCGGCGCCGTCATACGCATGTAACCGTCGGTTCGCACATAACCGGACCGCCCGCGATCCGCGCGGCGGCCAGAGAGGGAGAAGCAAGACATGGCATTGACCGTTTTCAGGACCGCGCTGCTCGCCGCCGCCGCGGTATTCGCCGCCGGCATCGCACCGGCATGCGCCCAGTCGCTCGTTCTCTACACCTCGCAGCCCGACAAGGACGCGGCGGAGACGACGGCGGCGTTCATCAAGCGCAATCCGGGCGTGAAGGTCGAGATCTTCCGCTCCGGCACGACCGAGATCATGAACAAGCTGATGGCCGAGATCACGGCCGGCGATCCCAAGCCCGACGTGCTGCTCGTCGCCGACAGCGTCAGCCTCGAGATGCTCAAGAAGGAAAACCGCCTGCTCGCCTATCCAGAGGCGGACGTCGCCAATCTGCCCGCCGAGGCCTACGACAAGGATCGCACGTATTTCGGCACCAAGCTGATCACCTCCGGCATCGTCTACAACACCGCCGCCAAGGAGCGCCCCACGTCGTGGAAGGATCTCGCCGATCCCCGCTACAAGGGCCAGCTGGTGATGCCGAGCCCGCTCTATTCCGGCGCGGCGGCGATCACGATCAGCACTTTCGCCGCGCGCCAGGATCTCGGCTGGTCCTATGTCGACGCGCTCAAGGCCAACGAGGCGATCGCCGTGCGTGGCAATGGCGCGGTGCTCAAATCCGTCGCCAGCGGCGAAAAGGCCTATGGGGTGCTCGTCGACTTCATGGCGCTCAACGCCAAGTCCAAGGGCTCGCCGGTCGAGTTCGTGATCCCGCGCGAGGGCCTGACCGCGGTCACCGAACCGGTCGCGATCCTGCGCACCGCGCGCAACCAGAAGGCGGCCAAGGCCTTTGTCGACTTTCTGCTGTCGGAAGAGGGACAGAAGCTGGCAGTCGGCCAGGGCTATCTGCCCGCGCATCGCAAGGTCGCGCCGCCCGCCGGCTACCCCAGCGCCGACGCGCTGCGTCTGAT
This sequence comes from uncultured Rhodospirillales bacterium, assembly GCA_903860935.1. GTDB lineage: Bacteria > Pseudomonadota > Alphaproteobacteria > CACIAM-22H2 > CACIAM-22H2 > CAIOSQ01. Next base: position 1,844 of record CAIOSQ010000160.1, read on the forward strand.
GCCGATGGACATGGGCGGCCTGCTCGCGACGCTCGAGGCCGACAAGCAGCGCTTCGCCGAGCGCTTCGGCCAGTAAGCGCCACACGCGGCGCTCCGGACACGACATGGCCGACACGCGTGCCGGAGCGCCGCGCCCGGTCTGGCGCGACCCCGAGACGGTGTTGCTCGCGATCCTGGTCGCGGTCACGCTGGTCCTCGCGGTCGCGCCGGTCCTCCGGCTGATCCTCGAATCGGCGTTTCCGACCGCGGGCGGCGGACCGGCCCTCGCCGTACTCTCCCAGGCGGCGACCTGGACCGCGACGCGGCGCACGCTGGAAGTCACGCTGGGGGGGACGCTGCTCGCGGCGGTCGTCGGCTGCGTCATGGCGCTGCTCGCGGCCCTCACCGATATCCGCGCGCGCCCGGCGCTTGTCTTCGGCTTCGTCCTGCCGCTGATGATCCCGCCGCAGGTGACCGCGATCGCCTGGCTGCAGGTCTTCGGCCCGGCGAGCCCGCTGCTCAAGATGCTGGATCTGGCGCCGCCGATCGGGACGCGCAACCCGCTCTATTCGCGCGACGGCATCATCCTGCTGCTGGGCATCCATTACGCGCCGCTCGTCTTCCTGACCCTGCGCGCCGGGCTGCGTCGTCTGCCGCGGGATTTCGTCGAAGCCGCGCTGGCCACGGGCGCCTCGCCGCTGCGCGTGGTCGCCACGGTGATCGTGCCGATCATGATCCCGGCGCTGATCGCGGGCGTCATGCTGACGCTGGTGTCGTGTGTCGGCAATTTCGGCATCCCCGCGCTGCTCGGCATCCCCGGCGGCTACACGGTGCTCACGACGCTGATCTACCAGCGGCTTGCCGGCCTCGGGCCGCGCGTCCTCGCGGATGTCGCGACGCTCTCGGTGCTGATCGGTGTGGTCGTCTTCGCCGGGATCTGGGCCCAGGCCTGGTTGCTCCGTCGCGGCGATTACCGCATCTCCGGCACCTCGGGCGAGCCGCCGCGCTTCGAACTCGGGCGCTGGCGCCTGCCTGCGGAGACGCTCGCCTGGTTCCTCGTGCTCTTCACCTTCGCGCTGCCGATGCTGGCGATGGTCCTCACCTCGCTGGTGCCGGCCTATGGCGTCAAGCTGACGGCGGTCAACGCGACGCTCGAGAATTACCGCTTCGTCATCTTCGATCACGGGCCGACGCGCCGCGCCTTCGTCAACAGCTTCCTCCTGTCCGCCGGCGCGGGGGCGGTGCTGATCGCGCTCGCCTTGCCGCTCGGCCATTTCATCGCGCGGCGTGGCGGACGGTTGCTGGGCGGCCTCGCCTTCGCCGCCGAACTGCCCTACGCGCTCCCCGGCGTCGTGCTCGCGATCGCCTGCATCCTGTTGTTCCTCAAGCCGCTGCCGCTGCTCGGCTTCGGCCTCTACAACACGGTCTGGATCATCTTCGTCGCCTATCTCATGCGGTTCCTGATCCTGGTTCTTCGGCCTGTCGTCGCCGCTTTCCAGCAGCTCGACCGCTCCTACGAGGAGGCCGCGCAGATGGCCGGCGCGCGTTTCGCCTTCCGCCAGCGCACCGTGTCGCTGCCGATGGTCGCGCCGGCCGCGGCCGCGGGGGCGCTCATCGTGTTCCTGACCGCGTTCAACGAATTGACGGTGTCGGCGCTGCTCTGGTCCTCCGGCGCCGAGACGCTCGGCGTCGCCGTGTTCGGTCTCGAACAAGGCGGCGAATCCACCTACGCCGCCGCCTTGTCGGCGCTCAGCGTCGCGGTGACGATCGCCATTATGGCGCTGGCGTCGCTGGCAGGACGGCGCATGCCCCAGGGAGTCGTGCCATGGCGGGATTGACGCTCGAGAACGTAAGCAAGGATTTCGGCGGCGCCGCCGCAGTCGACGGCGTGTCGCTGGAGATGCGCGACGGCGAGTTCCTCGCTGTGCTCGGCCCTTCGGGCTGCGGCAAGACCACGTTGCTGCGCCTCGTCGCGGGTTTCGAGCGTGTGACCGGTGGCACGATCCGCATCGGCACGCGCGCCGTATCCATGCCGGGCAGCCATGTGCCGCCGGAGGACCGGCGCGTCGGCGTCGTCTTCCAGAGCTATGCACTGTGGCCGCACATGGATGTCGCCGGCAACATCGCCTATCCGTTGCGTGTGGCCGGTCGCGAGCGCGCAGACATCGAGCGTCGCGTCGCGCAGGCGCTCGACACGGTCGGGCTGTCGGGGCTCGGTGCGCGCCGGCCCGCCGATCTCAGCGGCGGCCAGCGCCAGCGCGTCGCCCTCGCGCGCTGCCTCGTGATGGAACCCTCGGTCGTCCTGCTCGACGAGCCGCTGGCCAATCTCGACACGCATCTGCGCGGCGCGATGCAGCGCGAGTTCGAGGACTACCATCGCCGTACCGGGACCACGATGGTCTACATCACGCACGACCAGGCCGAGGCGATGGCGCTCGCGGACCGTATCGCGGTGATGTCCAGTGGCCGCCTGGTTCAACTGGCGCCGCCGGCCAGCCTCTATCGCGAGCCTGTCTCGCGCATGGTCGCGGAGTTCATCGGCCAGGCGAGCGTCGTCCTGGGCGATGTCCTGTCCGACGAGGCCGCGGGGCGGGTGCGCGCACGGGTCTTCGGGCTCGACTGCGTCCTGCGCGCGGCGCCGGGCCAGACGGCGCGGCGTGGCGCGGAGATATGCCTGCGGCCGGACGATATCGGCTTCTCCGAGACCGGCGGGCAGACAGGTCACGCCACGATCCGTCGCATGAGCTATCGCGGTGGCGCGTTCGCGCTCGAGGTCTCGCCCGATGCCGCGCCAGACACCGTGCTGCGGCTCGGCGTACGCGAGCCGACAACCCTTGCGACAGGCGGGCGCTTGACCCTGGCGATCACCGATGGCTGGGTGATCCCGGCGTCTTGATCCTAACCGGCGGTCGCGGCGGGTCGACGGCGTTCGGGATAGACCTCGTCCACGATGTCGTCGAGCAGCACGCGGGCGATGCCGTCATCGGTGACGATCTCGGAGACCACATGATCGTCATGGAACACGTGGCGTACATAGCCGGTCTCGCGCCGACCACCGGCCACCTCCGCCTGGAGCGTCGGCGAGGCGACGAAGGCAAGCGAGGGGCAGGCGACGATCCGCGCACGCCCATGCGTGCGGTGGAAATGCTCGTGCAGATGTCCGCACGCGACGAGGCGGAGCCGCGTATCGTCGAGCAATCCCATCAGTCGCATGCGCGGCGCCGGGTCGACGGCCCAGTAGGTGAGGTCGGCGTCGCGTGGCGAGGCGAGGAAGGGCGGCTTGTGGAGGAACAGGGCGAGGCGCCGGTCGTCGGCCTGCGCGCGCACGGCATCGAGCCAAGCCCATTGCTCCTCCTCGTCGGGCAAGCCGCTTCCAAGCAACTGCCCGTCGATGCCGATCAGGCGCCAGCCGCCGATATCCTCGCTCCAGCGATCCGCGCCCAAGGCATCGCGATAGGCGGCGAGCGTCGCCGCGGTGACCGGCAGCCTGCGGCCAGACCCGTCGCAAAGGCGCGGATGGTCGCCGACGTCGTGATTGCCCGGGACGACGCGCCAGGGCGCGGCGAGAGCGGCGTGAAGCCGCGCTGCGGAATGAAGGTCGTCCGGATGCCGACACCCCGCGAGGCTGGCGTCTCCGGTATTGACCACCAGGCGCGGCGGCGACGCGGCGACGATGTCGGCAAAGCGCCGCCAGTTGGGAAGGAACTGCCCATGGCGCTGGCTCAGATGCGTATCCGAGACCTGGAGGATGCGGAATTGCTCTTCCACGCGTGTGCTCCGCCGCCGTTCGCGAACCCGTTCCGGTATATTTGTTCCGAACGTATGACTTTTGTTCGAAGCTGTCATCGGGGCCGCGATGGATCGGGATGAAGCAGGGGGAGGTGGCGCGTGGCGGCCGCGTCGCGCCAGCCGCGCCGTCTGGGTCGGCGGCGTGAGGCTCGGCGGTGGTGCGCCGGTTGCCGTCGAAGCCGCGCTGCCGCTTCCTGTCGGGCGCGACCGGGCGGCGCTGCACGCCTTGCGCGCGGCCGCCGAGGCGCTCGAGCGTGCGGGCGCGGATCTCGTGCGGCTCGACTGCGCCACACCCGCCGATGTCGAGGCGCTGCGACTGCTGGCGCCGGGCTGCGCTTTGCCGCTGCTCGCCGATATCGGCGGCGGCGACCCCGCGCTCGCCGTCGCGGCCGTGGAAGCCGGTGCACGCGGCGTCTGGCTGTCGCCGCTGTCGCAGGACGGCCTGGCGCTCGTCGAACTCGCGGCGCTCGCGCGCTCGCATGGCTGCATGCTGGGGCTGCGGCTGGGACTGCCGGGCGCGTCGGCCCTGCTGGCGGCGCCGTCGCCACCGATCGCGCTGGCCCAACTCGCGCTGCGCGAGACCGCACGGCTGGCGGAACTCGGCTGCGCGGATGTTGTCATCGCGCTGCGTCTCGACGACCCGGTCGCGACGATCGCGGCGATGCGTGCGCTTGGCCGGTCCTGCGACTGGCCGCTCGCTCTCGCTCCCGGGGCCGCGGGCGTATCCGGGGGGGCGGCCGTCGACGCTGCGCTCGCGATCGGCCTGCCGCTCGGCCAGGGTTTCGGCGACCTGATCCGCCTGCCGATGGCAACCGATCCAGTAGCCGAGGCGCGTGGCGCCGTGCAGGCGATTCGGGCGCTCGGGCTGCGTCCACGCGGCGTGGCCATCGACGCGGAGGCGGGGTTTGCGCATCTGCGCCCCGACGCGCAGGAGATACTGGCCGCGCTGGAGGACAGGCTGGCGCCCGTGTCGTTCGCGACCGTGCAGGCGACGCTGTCGGCGATGCCCGCATCGGATCCGGTGGGACCATCGGTGTTCGACGAGCCCGCGCCTGCCGAGGCGCGATCGCAGGGGGCGCTGCGGCTCCGTGTGGCCTGCGGCGGCGCCGCTGCGCGGCTCCCGGCCGCCGATCTCGTCGCGCGTGCCGCGCGGGTGATCGAGGATCGCGTCGCCGCGTTGCGCGCGCGCGATCTGCATGGTCTTGCCGCGGAGTTGGGCGGCGGCGCCCACGACGCCGCGTCGCGTGCCTGGATCGAGGCCGCGGTCGCGCTCTTTGCCCTGGAGCGCGGGCGCGGGGGACCGATCGTCTGGGGCTCGCGGATCGGCGAGATCGCCTGGATGCGCCTGACCGGACGGCGACCGGCCTGGCAGGTTCCGCGCGGCGCCGAGCCTGCGCCATCCGCAGCGTCGTCCGGCGACATCCTGTCGGCGACGGCACTGTCCACCGCACTGGGCCTCGCGCTCGCCGCGCAGCGTGCCGGGGAGCCGGGCGACGTCGTCGCCGTGGTCGAGCCGACGGCCGTGGTGAGCGGTACGGGCCTCGCCGCCATCCGTGCCGCCCGCGCCGCTGGGGCGCGGCTGCTCGTCGTGCTGCTCGATCCGGACCTCGACGAGGCCGGGCTGCCCGGCGCGGTCGCGGCGCAGATCTCGCGGCTGGTGTCCTCGGCGCCCTATCTCGCGATCCGCGACCTCGGCAAGCAGCTCATCCGCACCCTGCCCGGACCCGGCTACGAGCTGGCGCGGCGTGCCGAAGAATTCGCGCGCGGGATCGCGGCCGGCGGGTTCATGTTCGACGAACTCGGCGTCTACTATGTCGGCCCGGTGGCGGGGCGGCGCTATGACCAACTGCTGCCGGTGTTGCGCAACCTCCGCGACGCGCGCCGCGACCAGCCCGTGCTGCTCCATGTCGCGGCCTCGCCGGGCGCGACCGCGCGCTTGGCCGGGGCGGGGCATGCCGATCCGCGGCTTGTCGCCCTGCTCGATCGCGCGCTCGCCGCGGATGCGCGGTGCGTCGTCGTCGCGGCGAGCGAGGCGTTGGATGCCGAGGTTAGCGCGGGGCTGGCGCGCCGCCATTCCGGGCGGTGCCTGCATGCCGCCGGCGTCGCGCATCACGGGTTCGGCCTCGCGCGTGGCCTCGCCGCGGGCGGGGCGCGGCCGCTCATCCTTCTCGACCGGCGCAGCCTTTGGCCGGAGGCTGGAGAGGCGCTGCGGGGCTGGGTTCGGCTCGGTCTCACCGCGACGATACTGGTCGATCTCGCGGCGGGCGCCAGCGAGCTGCCCTGGCTCGACGCGCCGCCGCTCGACCTCGCCGTCCTGCCTGGGATCGCCGTCCTCCATGCCGCGTCCTGGGGCGATATCGAGCCGGTGATGACCGTGGCCGGCGAGCGCGCGGAGCAGCCGGTGATCGTGGCTTTCGACGGTGCCGCGCCCGAGGCTGCTGCGGGAACGGGGGCGAGCGAGCCATTGCCCGGCCTGTCTCCGGCGCGTCGCCTGTCGCGTGGCGGCGATGTGGCCATTGTTGCGATCGGACGCGGCGTGGCCGCGGCGGCAGCGGCTGTGGCGCGTCTGGACGCGCGGGGCATCGCGGCCTGCGCGGTCGATGCCGTGGTGGCTCAGCCCTTCGACCCGGCGCTGGCGCGAGGCCTGTTCGCGGCGCATCGCCGCGTGATCGCGCTCGACGATCCGCAGCGCGCCGGCCGGATCGGCGGCGCGATCGCGGCCGCGCTGTCGGCGGACGATGCGGCCCGGCTGCGCGTGGTCGTCTTCGGGCGTCGTGTCGTGGACGATCTGGCGGCGGCGGCGGAGCGGAGCTGAGCCGAGCCGGTCGCCGCGCGTCTTCAGCCCTGCTCCAGCCGGGCGCGGAGCCGCGCCAGCGTCGGTGCGGGCAGCGCGATCCCGAGCGGCAGGTTGGCGTCGCGCACCGCGCGCTCGCGCTCGCCGGGCACCTCGACGCGCGCGAAGCCTGGCGCCGGCGGGCAGGCGCGCAGCTCGGCGAGGATCTCCTCGGCCACGGCGCGCATCGCGTCCCGGTCGCGATAGGCGCCCGCATCCAGCGTCAGGACCAGCCAGTTGCACTCGGTCGTCGCCGGGCCGAGCATCGCCTCGCAGATGAGCTCTGCCATCAGCGCCATGCCATATCCCATCGGTCCGCCCTTGGGCAGGATGGCGCCGCCGTCGAAATAAGCCTGGGGGTCGCGGCTCGGGCGTCCCTCGGCATCGATGATCGCGCCCTCGGGAACCAGCGCCCCGGCGGCGCGCGCCGAATGCAGCCATCCGCCCGCGATCATCGACGTGGCGAAATCGATCACCACCGGTCCGCGTTCGCCGCCGGGCATGCCGATCGAATAGGGATTGGTGGGAAGCAGCGCCTGCCGCCCGCCATGCGGCGCCGCCTGGCGCCAGGCCGTGCGTCCCCCGCCGCCGATCACGATCGCGAGCAGGCCGCGCGCGGCAGCGGTCTCGACGAAGGCGCCGATACGCCCGGTATGGCCGACATTGCGCACGGGCAGAACGGCGATCCCGGCGCGCTCCGCCTCGGTCGCGGCGTGCGCGAGTGCAAGCCGCATCGCCGGGATCCCGATCCCGCCCTGTCCGTCGAGCTCGGCGCGGCCGGCCGCGTTCGTGGTCAGGACGGGGCGGGCGCGGGGATCGAGATAGCCGCTGGCGAATTGCGTCTCGTATTGCAGGACGCGCATGAGGCCGTGGGATTCGACGCCGCAGAGATCGGCGTCGACGAGGTGGGTCGCGACCTCGCATGCCGTCGTCTCGTCGCAGCCGGCCCGCCGGAGGATCGATGCGCCCAGCGCGATCGCGTCCGCCACCGGCACGCGGACGCGCGGTCCGTCGAAGCTGAGCTTGCTGGGGGGAGCGGCGTCAGTCGCCATTGCGAGACCGTTCGCGATCCTGCGCGTCGCGCAACGTGTCGGGCGGGATGTGGCAATGGATCACGTGCCCGCCGGCCAACTCCCGGCCCGGAGGGGTCTCATGGTCGCAGATCGGTCCGATCCGCCGGTGGCACCGGCGCTGGAACGGGCAGCCACGCGCGGGCGGCGCATGCTCGACGACATCCTCGGCCAGCAGGGATGGTCGGTGACCTGGGACCGGCTCCAGCACCGCCGCCATCAGCGCTTCCGTGTAGGGATGGCAGGGCGTGCCATAGACCGCTTCCGTCGGTCCGATCTCGCAGATCCGCCCCTGGTAGAGCACCGCGACGCGGTCGGCGATCGCCCGCACCACCGCGAGGTCGTGCGAGACGAAGATGAAGGTCGTGCCCTTGTCGTGGCGCAGGCGGTCGAGGAGCGCCAGCACGGCGGCCTGGACCGAGACGTCCAGCGCGGAGGTGACCTCGTCGCAGAGCACGAGATCGGGTTCGGCGGCGAAGGCGCGGGCGATGGCGACGCGCTGCTTCTCGCCACCCGAGAGCTGACCCGGGAGGCGGTCGAGATAATGCGCCCCGAGACGGACCTGCTCGAGCGCTTCGATGCTGCGGCGGCGCAGCGCCTCGCCGGTCAACCCGAAATAGAGGGTGAGCGGCTGCGCCAGGATATGCGCCACGCTGTGGCGCGGGTTGAGGCTTTCGTCGGGGTTCTGGAAGATCAGCTGGATGGCGCGGAGCTGGGCCGGGGGGCGGCCCTCGACGCTGGCCGGCAGGTCGCCATGCGTCGCGAAGGAGATCCGTCCGCCGTGCGGCGGGACGAGCCCGGCGATGGCCTTGAGGATCGTCGACTTGCCGCTGCCTGACTCGCCGACGAGACCGATCGCCTCGCCGGCTTGGAGGTCGAGCGTGATGCGGTCCACCGTTGGCGTCGCCGTGGGACGCCGTCCGAGCAGCTGGTCGATCAGGCCCGGCTTCGCATAGCTGATCGACAGGGAATCGAGACCGAGCACCGGCGGCGGAGCCGTCTCGCCGGCCGCGGCGCCGGTCGCGTCGCGGGGCCGCGCAGCGCGGGGCGGCAGGTCGCCGATGCGCTCCGGGAAATGGCAGCGCAGCCGCGTGCCGCCAGCGCGTGCGACGAGCGCCGGCGGTTCGGTGCGGCATCGCTCTTCAGCCAGGGCGCAGCGCGCCGCGAAGGCGCAGCCGGTGCGCTTGGCGTCGAGCGCGGGCGGACGGCCGTCGAGGGCGACCGGCAATCCGGCCTGCGCGAGCAGCGGGATCGAGGCGAGCAGCCCGGCGGCATAGGGATGGGCGGGGGCGCCGAGCACCTCGCTGGCCGGTCCGTCGAGGACGATCTCGCCCGCGTACATCACCACGACCCGCGCGCAAACCCGCGCGATCGCGCCGAGATCATGGCTGACATAGACCATGGTCGTGCCCGCATCCGCCGCCAGGTCGGAGAGCAGATCGAGGATATGCGCCTGCGTGGTGACGTCGAGGCCGGTCGTCGGTTCGTCCAGCAGCAGCAGGTCGGGCGCGCCGGCGAGCGCCATCGCGATGGCCACGCGCTGCTGCTGCCCGCCGGACAATTCATGCGGATAGCGGCCGGCGATCGCATCGGGATCGGGTAACCGCACCTGCGCGAGCAAGGCGCGCACCCGGGCAGGGCGAGCGGCAGGGGGCACGGTCGCATGCAGGTCCAGGACCTCGGCGATCTGAGTCCCGACACGGAGGTTCGGGGTCAGCGCCTGCCCGGAATTCTGCGGGATCATCGCGACGCGGCGCCCGCGTATAGCCTGAAGCTCGGCGGCCGGGGCCGCCAGCATGTCGCGGCCCTCGAAGCGCGCGTGGCCCTGCGTATGGCGCAGGCCACGCTTGAGATATCCCATCGCCGCCAGGACGAGGGTGCTCTTGCCCGAGCCGCTCTCGCCGACGATGCCGACGGTCTCGCCGCGCCGGACCGTAAGGTCGATGTCGCGCAGTACAGGAAGCACGTCGCCGGAGCGGGTGACGAGGCCGATCTCCAGTCCGCCGATGTCGAGCACGAGGTCGTCGGTCATGCGGTTCAATGGGCCGAGGCCGCGGCGCGATCGACGCCGAGCGTCTTGGCGAGGGCATCCGCGGCGAGGTTGATGCCGATGATCAGCGAACTCAGCGCCAGGACGGGTGCGAACCCGGCCCATGGCGCGATCGCCATGAAGCTGCGCGCATCGG
>CAIOSQ010000161.1 GCA_903860935.1 uncultured Rhodospirillales bacterium
ATGGGCTTCGTCTGGCGCGCGATCCGCGAGGATCCGCAGGCGGCCGAGGCGCTGGGCGTGAACCTCTTCGCCGCGAAGATGAAGGTGATCCTGCTCTCGGCCGGCATGACTGCGGTCGCCGGACTGGTCAACGCGTTCTACTACCGGAACCTCTTCCCCGCGCAGAGCTTCGACATGGCGCGCTCCCTGGAGCTGATCCTGGCCCCGATCGTCGGGGGGCTCGGGACGGTCATGGGGCCGGTCGTCGGCGCGGCGCTCCTGACGCCCCTAGGCGAGACGCTGATCGCCGCGACGCACGCCCTCGGCTTCGACGCGCCCGGTGCCAAGGCGGTCGCCTACGGCGCGCTGCTGCTGACGATCATCTGGCTGAAGCCCGACGGAATCTGGCCGTGGCTCGCACGGAAGCTGGGCCTGTGACGCTACTCGCGGTCGATGCCGTCACCAAGCGGTTCCGCGGACTTGTTGCCGTGGACTCCGTCTCCTTCGACGTGGCCGCAGGCGAGATCTTCGCGGTCATCGGCCCGAACGGCGCGGGCAAGACGACGCTGTTCAACCTGATGGCGGGGGTCCACACCCCCGATTCTGGACGCATCGTTTTCCAGGGAGACCGCATCGACGGTCTGCGTCCGGACGAGATCGCGCGCCGCGGCATCGGTCGTACCTTCCAGATCGTGCGTCCGTTTCCGAACATGACCGTGCTCGACAACGTGATCGTCGGCGGACTGATGCACGGCGCCGCGGTCGAGACGGCACGCGACGCCGCCCGCGCGATCCTGGCGCGGCTCGAACTTGACGACCAGCACGCCAAGCTCGCCGCCGAATTGACCCTGCCGGACCGCAAGCGGCTGGAGGTCGCACGCGCGCTGGCCACGGCGCCGCGCCTGCTCCTGCTCGACGAGGTCATGGCCGGGCTGCGGCCGACCGAGGTGGATCGCATCGTCGCCATCCTGCGCGCGATCAACCGCGAGAGCGGCATGACGATCATCCTGATCGAACATGTGATGCGCGCGGTGATCGCGCTGGCGGCACGCGTGCTCGTCCTCCATCACGGGGCGGTGATCGCCTCGGGCGCGCCCGAGGCGATCGTGCGCCACCCGGAGGTCATGCGCTCCTATCTCGGGACGGAGGCGCTGGGCTGATGCTCGAGGTCGATGCTCTCGACGTCTTCCATGGCGACGCGCAAGCGCTCGACCAGGTCTCGCTCGCCGTGCCCGATGGCGCGATCGTCGCCATCGTCGGCGCCAACGGAGCCGGCAAGACGACGCTGATCCGCACGATCGCCGGGATGCACGCGCCGCGCAGCGGCCGCATCCTGTGGCGCGGGCAGGATATCGCCGGCCTGCCGTCGCACCGGATCTGCGAACTCGGCATCGGCCAGGTCGCCGAGGGTCGGCAAGTCTTCCCGTCGCTCAGTGTCGCCGAGAACCTCGAGATGGGCGCCATGCTTGCGCGCGCGCGCCGCTCGCGCGACGCGACGCGCGCCCGTGTCCTGGACATGTTTCCGCGGCTGGGCGAAAGGCTGCGCCAGCCCGCCGGCACGCTCTCGGGCGGCGAACAGCAGATGCTGGCCATCGGCCGCTGCCTGATGGGTCGCCCCGAGATGATCCTGTTCGACGAGCCCTCGCTGGGCCTCGCGCCGACGATCGTGCGGCAGGTCATCGACACCATCGTCGCCCTCAATGGCCAGGGCATGACCTGCGTCCTGGTCGAACAGAACGTCGCGATCTCGCTGGCGATCAGCACCCAGGCCTATGTGCTCGAGAACGGCCGCATCACGCTCTCCGGCACCGGCGACGCGCTGCTCGCCGACGACCGCGTGCGCGCCGCCTATCTCGGGATGTAGCGCCGTCCACGCCCGCTCCGCGATCGCGCGTTGGCGAGCGCGACAGGCGGCTTTGCGTCATGTCGACAGACGCTTCCTGAAGAAGACCCGCGCGAACCCGCCCTGCTCGCCGCGACCGGTCTCCTCCCACCCGGTGCGCGCATACAGCGCGATGTTCTCGGTCATGAGCTGATGCGTATAGAGCCGAAGCTCGGCGTGGCCGCGGCGTCGCGCCTCGGCCTCGGCGAAGGCGATCAACATCCGGCCGATGCCCTTGCCTTGCGCATCCGGATCGACGGCCACGTTGTCGAGCAGGAGATGCCCCGGCGCATCGAGCAGCACCACGACCCCATCCACCGGATCGCCCGCCACCCAGACGCTGCCGGAACGGATTCGCGCCACGTAGTCATCGCCCATCGGCCCCGGCGGCTTGCCGATGCGCGGGATATATCGCGCGTACGCGGCATGGACGATGCGCTCGATACGCGGCAGGTCGGCGGACAAGGCGGGGCGTATGTGCATGACCGGATCATCCCGCAAATGCCGGTTGCGACAAGCGTTTCAGAGCCACCCGGCCGCGAGGCGAGCAACCGCTTGTACCCCCGGCGGCTTGACGGCCCAGGGACCTGGATGGACGCGCCGGGCGAAGTGCTGTAGTCGAGAGATCGCTGCTTGCCTAGGAAGATGCATGATGGACGTCTCGCCTTGATCGGCTGCCGCTTACCGGGAGCGATCGGTGCGACGCCAGGCGCACCCGACGATCCGGCGGTCGAAACGACCGGCGACGCGTCGACCATGCGCGACATCGGCGTCACGCACGTCTTCGTGCGTACACCGAACGCTGCCAACGACAACGCCGCGCGGATCAGAACCGGCAGGCTCGTCGCGTGAGCGGGCCGCGCGATCCCATGCACCGCGCGGAGGGCGCGTTCGTCCGCATTTCCCTGCGGCTGCGGCCGACGCTGCTTGGCGTCGTGCTCGGGTTGCTGCTGATGACGGTCACCTTCATCGGTGGCATTGCCTTCATCAAGACCTCCGAGACCGTCGAGAGCCTTGCCGCGCAGCAATTCGACGCCGTCAACCATGCGGTCGTGGAGCGCGTGCGCGGCCTGGTCTCCGCACCGCCGCTGATCCTGCGCGAATACGAGGCGCAATTGCGTCTGGGGACGCTGACGCTGGACAATCTCGACGCGACCGGCCTGCGCATGGCTGAGCGGATCCGACAGGCGCCCGAACTCGCGTGGATCGGATACGCGGACATGCGCGCGGGACGCTTCGTCGGCGCCACGCGGCGGGGCGGTGCGATCGAAATCTTCACCGCGCAGCCCTGGGTGAACGGCGGGATCCCGACGGTCGACGACGTGTCGCCGACCGGCGTGCGCCGCACCGCGTCCACGCCCGAGACCGAACCCTACATCGTCGCGGAGAAGGACTGGATCCGCCGAGGCCTGGAGCAGTCCGATCTGGCATGGCTCGCCCCCTATGTCTTCACCGACGGCCAGCGCGGCATCAGCGCCGTGCTGCCGCTACGGCAGGAAGCCGGCGCGCCGGCGGATGGACTGCTTCATGTCGACGTGTTCATCACGACGCTTCAGCACTTCCTCGGCCGTTTCTCCATCGGCCGGACCGGCCGCGTCCACTTGCTCGACGCCGGCGGCACGCCGATCGCCTCGCCGATCGCCTGGAGCGGCGGCGATCCCCTGCTCGCCGCGGCCCTCCAGGCCTTCGGTGGCGGCGAGGCGCTGCGGCAACTGGCGCCGGGAGCAGAGCGCAGCTTCCTGTTCGAAACTGGCGCGCGCGGCTGGCGCGCCGCCTTCGACCACGTCGCCATCCCGGGCGGGCCGGACTGGATCGTGGCCGTCGTCGCGCCGGAATCCGAGTTCACCGGGCTCGCGCGGCGCAATGCCATGTGGACCGTCGCGATCGCGGCGGTGACGCTGCTCGCCGCGATCGCAGCGGCGGTGGTCGTGTCGCGCCGCATCGCCGAACCGTTGCGCGTCATCAGCCTCGATCTCGAGCGCCTCGCCGTGTTCGATTTCGGCGCTCAGCCGGCGCCGCCATCCTTCGTGCGCGAGGTCGAAGTGGTCCGGCGGATGACCGCACGGATGAAGGCGAGCCTACGGTCGTTCGGACACTACGTGCCCACCGATCTGGTTCGCGACATGGTCGCATCGGGAAGGGAGGCAAGGCTGGGTGGCGAAAGGCGGCGACTGACGATCCACTTCTCGGATATCGCCGGGTTCACCTCGCTGTCGGAGAAGCTGTCTCCCGAGCAGCTGGTCGACGAACTCGGAGCGTATTTCGTCTTGATGCGCGAGGTGCTGCGCGAGCGGCGCGGAACGCTCGACAAATACATGGGCGACGGCATCCTCGCCTTTTTCAACGCACCACATCCCGTTCCTGACCATGAAGCTGCCGCCTGCGAGGCGGCACTCGACACGCAGGCGCGTCTGGAGGCCGACCGTCAAGCGCGACGCGCCGCCGGGCGTCCGGAGTTCAGCGCCCGCATCGGACTTGCGACGGGAGACGTCGTGGTCGGGAATTTCGGCACGCCGGATCGGTTCGCATACACGGTGCTCGGCGATGCCGTGAACCTCGCCAGCCGGCTCGAGGGATTGTGCAAGTTCTATGGCGTCGCGATCGTCGCTTGCAGCAGCGTGCGCGGCGCGACCGCCGACCGGTTCGAGTGGCGCGCCCTCGACCGCGTCGCAGTGGCCGGACGCGAGGCCGGCACCGACATCCATCAACTGCTCTGCCGCAAGGGCGAACTGGCGCCCCGGTCCAGCGCGCGGCGCGACGCCTACGAAGCCGCCCTGTCGGCATATCTGGGCGGTCGCTTTGCAGAGGCCGCGCAGCGGTTTCGTGACCTTGCGGATGACGACAAGGACGACATAGCCGCGACCACCATGTTCCGGCGCGCCCGCAAGCTCGCCCGCACGCCGCCTGACGGAACATGGTCCGGCATCTACGTGATGACACGCAAATGATATCTCCCGCCGCACGAGCGGAACCCGTCGAGGAACGACGCGCGGCATCCGGGTGCCTGGGATCCCCTCGTGTTGGCGCGGGTCGCTCGGCCCGCTTGTACACCTGAGCCCATGTCCGAATGACACGTCGCGGACAATCGGGTGTGACCTTGCGGGAAGGTCCATCCTGGATGGGCAAGTGGGTGACACCGGTACGATACAGGGCGATGTTCCCGGCCATGGACTGATGCGCGCAAAGGCGGATCTGCGCGTGGCCGCGCCGTCACGCCTCTGCCCTGCGCCTTCGGATCGCCCGATACTTAGCCGCGGCCGGAGCGGATGCTCCCCGCATTGTCGTCGTCCATCGGCCCCAGCGGCTTGCCGATGCGCGGGATGTATCGCGCGTACGCGGCATGGACGATGCGCTCGATACGCGGCAAGTCGGTGGACCCGGCGGGGCGTATGTGCATCGCGGAAGCATCACACGCATGAATGCCAGGCCATGCCAATGGCGACGTCGACTTGCGCCGCCCCGGCCACACGCCCCCCTGGCGCGAGGCATCGGACAAGGTGGCGATTGCCCGGCGTGGCAGGATGGCGTCTGCTGTTCCGGCCAGCCTCGCGTCGGCTCGTCTTGGGCCGGGAGCGATCATCGTTGGCAGGGCGCGAGCCCGGCCGGAAGGCACGGAGATGAAGATCCTCGAACTGAAGATCCCGCCTGTCGCCGTGCTGATCCTTTTCGCACTGGCGGTGCTCGCGATGGCGCGCTGGCTGCCGTCCGGCAACCTGCGATTCGCCGGCAGCGGCGCGCTGGCGCTCGTGGCCCTCATCGCTGGCGTCGCGGTGGCGCTGGCCGGTGTCGTCGCATTTTCCCGGCGCGGCACCACGGTCAATCCGCTCGCACCCGAACGGACGACGGCGCTGGTCGATGGTGGCGTGTATCGCTGGACCCGCAACCCGATGTATCTCGGGATGGCACTGGCGCTGCTCGGCCTCGCACTATGGTGCGCGAGCCTGCCGGGCGTGGCGCTGGTCGGCGGGTTCTGCGCCTACATCACGCGGTTCCAGATCATGCCCGAGGAACGGGCGCTGCACGGCATCTTCGGCGAGCCCTACACCGCCTATCAGCGACGCGTCCGGCGCTGGATCTGATCTCCGGCGCGCCCTCGTCCCGCAGACGATCAGCCACGACAAGGCCCTGCTCGCCGCCTCGAGAACGGACATCCGCGGTCCCGCATGGAGAGGGAGCGCTGGAATGCTCCAACGCGCTACGATGCCCGGCCTGAGACCGGCAGCCGCCGAAGGAGCAGACGCGGGATCGGTGGCAGCGGGATGCTCGCGGATCGGCGAAGGGTCAGGCCAAGCAGGCGCGAAAGCCCTGCTCCAGCTCCGCCCGATCGATCTGACGGCCGATGAAGACAAGCTTCGAACGTCGGGCGACACCCGGCCGCCAGAGGCCGATGAAGTCGCCTTCCGCCAGCATATGCACGGCTTGGAACGCGAAACGGCGATCCTCGCCCGCGAAGTCAAGGATGCCCTTGGTGCGAAGCAGCGAAACGCCACGCCGCGCGAGCACGTCGCGGATCCAAGCCTGGAAACGGTCCTGGTCGAGGGGCTGGTCCAGTTCGAAGGACACGCTGGCGACGTCGCTGTCATGCACGTGGTCGTCTTCGCCGCTCAAGAACGCGGGCTCGAATTCCAGGATCCGGTCGAGATCGAACCCGCCGCGGCCGAGAACCTCCGCGATCGGCAACTCGGCACGGCGCGTGCGATGGAGCCGTGCCTGCGGATTGATCGAGCGAATGCGCGTCTCGACGTCGGCGAGATCCGCGCCCGAGACCAGGTCGGTCTTGTTGAGCAGGATCACATCGGCGAAGGCGATCTGCTCCTCGGCCTCGGCGGCGTCGGCGAGCCGCGCGGGCAGGTTGCGGGCATCAACCACGGTCACGATCGCGTCGAGCCGCGTCCGCGCACGCACGTCGTCGTCGACAAAGAAGGTCTGCGCGACGGGCGCGGGATCGGCGAGCCCGGTGGTCTCGATGATGATCCCGTCCAGTTCCTTGCGCTTGAGCAGGCCGCCGATGATCCGGATCAGGTCGCCGCGCACGGTGCAGCAGATGCAACCGTTGTTCATCTCGAACACTTCCTCGTCGGCATCGACCACCAGGTCGTTGTCGACGCCGAGTTCGCCGAACTCGTTGATGACCACAGCGAAGCGGCGGCCATGCTGCTCCGACAGGATCCGGTTCAGCAGCGTCGTCTTTCCCGCACCGAGATAGCCCGTCAGGACGGTCACGGGGATCCGGGTCTCGGTCTTTTCCATCGCGGTCTTGCTCCTCGGGGGCGGATCGGTCTTAGGGCGCAATCGCACCTAGTCCGTGATGTAATAAAGTATCACCACGTGTTTGCGCAATGCTCCGGATGGCCTCGCGAAGGCCGAGGCCCGATGTCAGCCGGCGCAGGACGGGCAGGCGCCGACCAGTTCAACCACCCGATCCGTGACCGTGTAGCCGGTCGCTGCGGCGACGACGCCAAGCACGGCGGACAGCGCCGCGTCGTCCAACTCGCGCACCGCCTTGCACGCCCGGCAGACCGCGAAGGCCGGCCGGTGATGCGGTTCATGGTCGCCGCCGGGGCGTTGCGCATGATCATGCGCGCAAGCAGTGTAGGCGTTGAGGCTTTCGATCCGATGGATCAGTCCCGCGCGCTGCAGCGACGCGAGGGCGCGATAGACGGTCTGCGGCCCGCGCAAGCCGGCGGTCGCGAGGCGGGCCAGCAGGTCATAGGCCGTCAGAGCCGTGCCAGGCGCCGACTTGAGCGCCTCCAGGACTAGCGTCTGGTTGCGGGACAGGTCGTCGCGAGCGCGCATGGTCCGGTCTCTCCCAGAAAGCCCGTCACGGTTGTCCGCCTTGATCACCCGGGGCGCAAGCCCCTTGCATGAATAGTGATGTTATCACATAACTATTGCGATGAACCCGCTTTCCCACCCGCCCGCTCGGGACATCATGGTCATCGGCGATACGCCGGACGCCCTCGAAGCTGTCCTCGGCGACGGCGTCGCGATCGCGATCTGGGCCAGACCGCCGCTGCCTGACGTGGGCCGGGCGCTGCACCGCCTGGCGCATGGCGACGCCTTCGACATCGTCGCGGAGGGGACGATCGAGCACGTTGTCGCGACGACGCTCGCGCGCCTGCCCCAGCCGGTACCGACCGCCCTCGCCGACGACATCGCCGCGCTTGCGCAGCGCTTCGACGCGATCGGCGCGACCGGCGGCGCCGTACGGGTCCGACTGCGCAGGATTACCGGACCGGCCTGCCGGCGCTGGCACACGGATGTCGTCCGTCTGCGCCTGCTCTGCACCTATATGGGCGCGCCGACGCAATGGCTGCCTTTGCCTGGCGGCGCGCTCGCCGCGCGTCGTCTCGAAGATGGATCGCTGCCTTGCGCGCCGCGCGCCGTGCCCAGGGGCGCCGTGGCCGTGATGAAGGGCGAGGGCTTCGCCCCCGGCAGGGGTTGCATCCACCGCTCACCGCCGGCGGCGTCGGCCGACGACCCGCGTCTTCTGCTCAGCTTCGACGAACCTGGGCGCTTCCCGCCGCCCTGACATCCCGCGCGTCTCACAAGGAGCCTCCCATGCGTCATTCCCCGAAAATCACCCGCCGCACGGCCCTCGTCGTCGGCGGTGCCGCCGCGATCGCTACGCCGTCGCCGTCGCAAGCTAACGAGGCTGATGTCCTGCGGGTGGCCTCGCCCTGGGAATGGACCTCGAACGAACCGAGCGATACCGGCTACCTGATGTCCCGGCTGCAGATCGCCGAGACCCTCGTCATGGTCGAGCCCGATGGCCAACTGGTCGGTGGCGTGTCGGAATCCTGGGCAGTCGGGGAAGACCGGCTCACCTGGCGCTTCCGGATCCGGCCAAACATGGTCTTCCATGACGGTTCGCCGGTGACCGCTGCCGCCGCGGTCGCATCCCTGGAGCGCGCACTTCAGGGCGAGAGCATGCAGCAGATCCCGCTCGACCGGATCGCAGCCGAGGGCGACGCGGTGGTGATCAGGACGCGGACGCCGTTCAGCCATCTACCGGCG
The DNA here is from genome assembly GCA_903860935.1 of uncultured Rhodospirillales bacterium. Taxonomy (GTDB): domain Bacteria; phylum Pseudomonadota; class Alphaproteobacteria; order CACIAM-22H2; family CACIAM-22H2; genus CAIOSQ01. Next base: position 8,879 of record CAIOSQ010000161.1, read on the forward strand.
GTGCTGGTCGACTACGCCGCCGTCATTCTTGCGCCGTCGTCCTGGGGCGCCGACGGAAAGGTTGCACGCGTGATCGCCACGGGTCCGTTCCGGATCCAGGGCCAAGACGGCAAGACCGTGCTCGAACTCGCCCGGTTCGACCGATACCGGGGATCACCGGCGCGGGTCGCACGCGTGCGCTACACCGCCATCCCCAACGGCGACACGCGGACCAATGTCGCGGTCGCCGGCGACCAGGACATCATGTTCACCACCGTCCCCGCCGCGACGCCGCGCATCGACGCGGCGGGACAGATGCGCGTCGAGAGCATGACCATTCCGCGCGTGCGGGTCCTCGCGTTCAATAGCGGCATTCCGCAATTCGCCGACCTTCGCGTGCGCCGCGCCGTGTCGATGGCGCTGGACCGCCGGGGGATCGCCGCAGGGATCCTTCGCCACCCCGGATCGGCCGCGACCCAACTGCTGCCGGCGGCCGTTCCCGACTGGCACGATCCGGCGCTGCCTGCCTATGTCCACGACGTCGCCGGCGCGAACGCGCTGCTCGACCAGGCGGGCTGGGTGCGCGCGGCCGACGGGATCCGCGTCCGGGACGGGATACGCCTGGCGGCGACCATGATGACCATCGCGAACCGTCCCGAGCTGACGGTGATGGGGACTGCGATGCAGGCGCAGCTCCGGGCGATCGGCATGGAGCTCGCGGTCGAACCCGGCCCGTCGGCCGCCGTACCGGCCGCGATCCAGGCCGGCCGGATGCAGATGACGATGTTCGCGCGCACCTATGTCAACGTGCCCGAGGTGATCGCCTCGATCATTCCCGACTTCACCCGCGAGCGCTCGACCTGGGGCAGCTTGAACTGGGACGGACGCGACCGGATGAAGCCGCTGTCCGATGCCTATGTCGAGAGCTTCGACCCCGCGCGCAAGGCCGCGCTGCGCCGCGACATGCTACGGCTGCTGCATGAGGAAATGCCGGTTACGGCAGTCGCCTGGTTCGAGCATACCGTCGCCGTCCATAAACGCGTACGAGGGTTGGTGATCGACCCGTTCGAGATGCGCTACATGCTGCATTCGGTGACGCTCGCCTGAGGAAGCGACCGTGGCAACCGGCAGCGCGCTGCTTCGCGCCATCGCGCGCCGCCTGGGCCAGGCCCTGGCAACCGCCGCGCTGCTGGCGTCGCTCTGCTTCACGGCGATCCATGCGCTGCCCGGCGACCTCGCGCTCAGAGTCGCGGCCGCACGGGTAGGCGACGAGCGACTGACGCCGGAAACCGCCGATCGCATCCGGCGCGAAGAGGGGCTCGACCGACCGCTGCCGCTGCAATACAGCGCCTGGATGCTCGGGCTCGCGCGCGGCGAGCTCGGCCGGTCGCTTCTGTCGGGCAGGCCCGTGGCCGAAGAACTCGCCTATCACGCCGGCTTCACGCTGCAGCTCGGCCTGCTCGGATGGGCGCTGTCCTATGCCATCGCCGTGCCGCTCGGCCTGCTCGCCGGGTTGCGGCCGGGCGGCGCGGCCGACCGCGTCGCGGACGCGATCTCGCTGACGCTGGCATCGCTGCCGTCGTTCATGACCGGGATCGGGCTGGTGACGCTCTTCGCGCTCACCTTGCGGCTGTTGCCACCGGCCGGCTTTCGTACCGGCGCGCATATGGTCCTGCCGGCGTTGACCCTCGCGCTCTCGCTGGCGGCCTTCTCGATTCCCGTCATGCGCAACGCCGTGATGGAGGTCCGCGCGGCGTTCTTCCTTACCTTCGCGCGGCTCAAGGGGCTGGGCCCTGCGGCGGCGTTCTGGCATCACGGGCTGCGCAACGCAGCGATCCCCGTCGTCACCTTCGCGGCATTGCAATTCGCCTTCGTCGTCGACGGGTTCGTCGTGATCGAGACGCTGTTCAACTATCCAGGGCTGGGGGACCTGCTGGTCAAGGCGCTGATCGCGCGCGACGTGCCCGTGGTGATGGGGGCCGCGCTGCTGATCGGCTTCGCCTTCGCCGCGGTCAATCTCGCCGCGGACCTGCTCTGCCTCGCGCTCGACCCACGCCGGCGGACCGGTGCCGCGCCATGAAGGCGGCCATGGCACTGGCCATGCTTGCCGGGCTCGGGCCGTTCCTCGCGCCGATGGATCCCGGCGCGCAGGATCTCATGCGGGTCATGGAACCGCCGGGCTTGCAGCATTGGCTTGGCACGGATCATCTCGGCCGGGACGTGTTTTCGCGGATCCTCGCCGGCGCGCCGGTCTCGCTCGGGCTGGCCGCGCTGTGCGTCGCGCTTGCGGCCACGCTCGGGACCCTGCTGGGCCTGCTGGCCGCCAATGGCGGCCCCATGTGCCGTGCGGCGATCCTGCGCGCCGCCGATCTGACCCTGGCCTTTCCCGGACTGCTGCTCGCCCTGCTCTTCGCCGGACTGTTCGGCGGCGGGATCGGCCCGATGCTCGCTGGACTCAATCTCGCGATGTGGCCGCAATATGCGCGCATGACCGACGCGACGGCCGCGGCGGTCCTGCGCGCGGGGCATGTCGAGGCCGCGCGCCTCGCGGGATTTCCCGAGCGGATCGTCCTCGCCCGCCATGTGCTGCCGCCGGTGCTGCGCATGGTCCTGCCGTTGGCGACGCTCGGCATCGGTCAGGCGGTGATGTCGATCGCGGCGCTCGGCTTCCTTGGCCTCGGCCTCAAGCCGCCGACACCGGAATGGGGCGCGATGATCAACGAGACCATGCCCTTCCTCGCCGAAGGGATCGTCCAGGCCCTGGCGCCCTGCGTGGCGATCTTCCTGTCCATCCTTCTGGCGACGCACGGCGCGCGCGCCGCCGCGGGACGCCCATGACGCTAGCGGCCCTGTCGGTGAACGGTCTCACGATCCGCGACCGTCAGGGCGGGGCCATCGTCGCGGACATCTCGTTCACGATCCCCGCAGGCAGCGCTCTCACGGTGATCGGCGAGACCGGCAGCGGCAAGAGCCTGATCGCGCAGGCGCTGTTCGGCCTGCTGCCGGAAACGATGCGCGCGTGCGGCAGGATCTCAATTGCCGGCGCGCCAGCGATCGACGTCGCGGATCGCGGAAAGTTGACAGCGCTGTGGCGCAGGCAGTTGATGCTGGTCCCACAGGAGCCCGTCGCAGCGCTCGATCCTGTGATGCGGGTGCGCCGCCAGATGGCGCTGGCGGATCTGGATGACGCCCGCATTGATGCCGCCCTTTGCGCGGTCGATCTCGAGCCTGCAGTCGGCCGGGCCTTCGGATTCGAACTCTCGGGCGGCATGGCGCAGCGAGTCGTGGTGGCAGCTGCGCTCGGCACGGGCGCCCCGGTCGTCGTTGCGGACGAGCCGACGAAGTGCCTGGACCCGGATCGGGTCGGACAGGTGATCGTGCTGCTGCGTCGGCTGCTTGCTGAGGGACGATCGCTGATCGTGATAACCCATGACCGGCGGGTCGCAGCAGGCTTGCCAGGGCAACTCGCCGTTCTCGATGGTGGACGATTCGTCGAGAAGGACGACAACCGGCGCGTCCTCGCGGCGCCGCGCAGCGACTTCGCGCGGGAATGGCTGGCCGCGGATCCGGCACTCTGGACACCCTGCGCGCGGGATTGCGACATGGTGGCCAATGCCCTGTCCGCTCATGGACTTGCCTTCGCCTGGCCCGGGCGGGCGCCGCTGTTCCGCGATCTGGATCTGCATCTGCCCCGCGGTGCCGTTCTGGGAGTGCACGGGCCCAGCGGCTGCGGAAAGACTACGCTCGGGAATGTTCTGCTTGGCCTCCTGAGGCCGACCGCGGGCAGTATCGAATGGGCGGGTACCGATATCGTCGCATCGCCGGCGGCGATCCGTGCCTTGCGCAGGCGCTACCAGAAGCTGGGTCAGGAACCCGATTCGGCCTTCCTCCCCGACACGCCGCTCGGTCGGCAGTTCGCGATGCTGCGACGCGTGCGTCCGGAACTCGATCTGAAGCGCGATCTGCCGCCTCTGATGGAAAGCCTCAAGCTGCACACGTCGCTTCTCCAACGGCGGCCAAGCGAGGTCTCGGGTGGCGAGGCACAGCGTCTGGCGATCGCGCGTATCCTGCTCCTGGCGCCGGAAGCTATCGTCGCGGACGAGCCGACCTCGCGGCTTGATCCGGTAGTCCAACGCGAGGCGGCCAGGTTGCTGCGCCGATGCGTCGAGGAGCGCAGTCTTTCTCTGCTCCTGATCAGCCACGACAAGGCCCTGCTCGCCGCTATGGCCGACCGGACCCTCGATCTCGGCAGCTGCGCCGGAAGGGTGATAGGCTGATCCCGATCGGAAGGAGGGCTCGCGCAGATGAGGCGTCGTTTGGCGGGCGTGGCCGTCGCTGCGGCGATCGCCATCTGTGGCACCCGCGCCATGCCGGCCCAGGACACGCCGCCTCGCGTGATCGAGATCGTGCTGCGCGAGGGCCGGGCGTCGGGACCGGACCTGCCGGCGCCGGCCCGCGGCGCGCCGACGCTGCGTCTGACGCGTGGCGAGCGGGTCGAGCTGCGCTGGACCAGCGACCGGACGATGGACCTGCATCTGCATGGCTACGGTATCGAACTGCGCGCCGCGGGCGATGCCACCACCGTGATGGCGTTCCTGGCGCGCGCCGCCGGACGCTTCGCGGTCGAGACGCATGATCGCGCCGGACGCCATCTCACGGTTCTCTATCTCGAGGTCCATCCGCGATGACGCGAGCGGCCGCCGTCGCGGCGATCGCGGCCACCCTGCCGGCGTTCGTTCCGGCGGGCGCGGCCGCGCACGCCTTCGCCCAACGCTACGACCTGCCGCTGCCGCTGTGGCACTATCTCGCCGGCGCTGGTGCCGCGGTCGCGCTGTCCTTCGCGGCGATCGCAGCCACGGGACGCGGCCGGCCGCCGCGCGCGCGGGTCGCGATCCTGCGGATCGGCGTGTCCCAGGCGCGGCTCCTGGCATGCGGAATGCGCGGCTTCGGCGTCCTGGCCTTCGCGCTGCTGCTGGCCGCCGGGATCTTCGGCCGTCGCGGCGACTGGGACAGCAACCTGCTGCCGGTCGCGGTATGGATCTGGTGGTGGGTGGGGCTGTCCTTCCTGTGCCTTGTCGCGGGCGATCTCTGGCGGCTGCTCGACCCGTGGCGGACGCTGGCACAGGTGGCGCGGCTCACGGCGTGGCGGGCGGACCTCGCACCGGCGGCGGGGAATTGCTGGCCCGCGGTCGCGCTCTTCTTCGCCTTCTCCTGGGCGGAACTGGTCTGGCCCGCGAATGCCGATCCACAGCGCCTCGCCGCGCTGATCCTGGCCTATTCCGTATCGGCCTGGATCGGCATGGCCGTGATCGGGCCCGTGCGCTGGCGGCGATGCTGCGACCCGTTCGCGCGATTCTTCGCGATGCTCGCGGAGTGCGCGCCGCTGACGATGCGCCGCGTGCGCGGCGGATGGGTGCTGCTTTTGCGCTGGCCCGGCGCGGGGCTCGTGTCCCGACGACCGCCCTCGCCCTCGCAGGCAGCCTTCGTAGTGCTGGCGCTGGCGACCGTGGGTTTCGACGGCATCGCCGAGACCGGCGCCTGGGAAGCGGTGACCGGCCGGATGCTGGCCGCGCTCTATGCAAGCGGCTTCATCCATGCCTTCGGCTATGGCGCCGCCGGAACGCTGGTGAAGACCACCGGGCTCGCGCTTGCCCCCGTCGCCCTTTTCGCCGCCTTCGCCCTGGCCTGCGCCGCCACTGGCCGGATCGGGGACGAAGCGACCGGACGCGTGGCGCGCCGCTTCGTGCTCAGCCTCGTTCCGATCGCGGCTGGCTACCACCTCGCCCATTACCTCGCCTATCTCCTGATCCAGGGACAGGCCGGCCTGCCTCTGCTGGCCGATCCGCTCGGGCTGGGCTGGGATCTGTTCGGGATACGCGGGCGCGAGATCGACATCGAGATCATCGACATGCGCACGGTCTGGCTCTTCGCCGTCGCGACGATCGTCGCCGGTCATGCCGTCGGCGTGGCGCTCGCCGACGCGGCGGCGCGGCGTGCCTACGGCGTGCGCGCGACACGCAGCCAACTCCCCATGGCGGCACTGATGGTCGCCTATACCATGCTGAGCCTCTGGATTTTGTCCCAGCCGATCGTCAATGTCTGAAGCGGCACCGCGCCGGTGCAAGCGTGACAAGAAAGGTCGAGGCGATGCCGAAATTCCTGTCCCGCGCCGCCATGCTGACGCTTCTCGCACTCGCCCCCGCCGCGACGCTTGCACAGGCCGGCGACCCCGCGCCGGGCCAATGGGGCAAGCGCGCGCCCCTGATCGAGGCGAATTCGGAATTCACCCTCGCCTCGACGGGCGGTCGCATCTACGTGCTCGGCGGGTATCCGCGCGGCCGGGTGAGCGTGCGGACGGTGCAGATCTACGACATCGCGGCCGATCGCTGGGAACTCGGACCGCCTCTGCCGGAGGTCAACAATCACGGCATGGCGGCATCGCTCGATGGCGTCATCTATCTGTTCGGCGGGCAGATCGATCCGATGACCGCCTATATCGACACGGTCTATGCACTCGACACGCGCCAGGGCGCCGCCGCGCGCTGGGTCGAGAAGAGCCGCATGCCGACGAAGCGCAGCGCCGGGGTTGCGATCGTCCACGCGGGCAAGATCTATGTCGTCGGCGGACGCCCGCCCCGCGGCCATGATTTCGCCGTCTACGATCCGGCGACCGACAATTGGGAGACGCTGCCCGACCTGCCCAGCCAGCGCAACCATATCGCCGCCGAACTGATCGCTGGTCGCATCCACGTCTTCGGCGGCCGGCTGGGCGGCGGGTTCCAGAGCGACAAGACGGCGGCGCACGAGGTCTACGACCCTCGCACCCGACGCTGGACCGTCGCGGCGCCGATGCTGCGCCCGCGCAGCGGCATCAACAGCGTCACCGCCCATGGCTGCGTCCATGTCTGGGGCGGCGAGGAAAGCGCCGGCGTCTTCCCGGACCACGATGTCTACGATCCGCGCAAGGATTCCTGGACCAGGCTTCCGGACATGGCGATCCCGATCCACGGCGTGACCGGGGCGACGTTTGCCGATGGCCTGATCTACGTGACCGGCGGCGGAACCGAGGTCGGCGGGAACAGCGGCAGCCTCCTGAACCAGGTCTACAGACCCGAACTGCGCTGCGACTGACGGGGCGGCGGCGAGCGCCCGGCCTCCGCGCCACTGCCGCGCCGCGCACGCAGCAGGCGCGCGAAGCCTCCGCCGCGCGCGGCAAGCAGACCGCCGCCATGCGCGCGCTCCCGGCCATAGACGATCCAGACGTCGTCAGGCGAGCCGATCTCCTCATCCACGCGCAGCAACCCCGGATGCGCGTCCGCCTGGTCCCGATAGACCAGCGCGGAATCGATCCGCCCCGCCAGCAGATCCGCGAAGGCAAGTGGGATGGACGTGTAGGAATGCTTCGTCTTCCACCGGCGGAGATCGGCATAGGATTCGGTCGCCGGCATCACGAGGCCGATCGACTGCGGCTCCGCAACGTCCGTGCGGGTCAGGATGGCGAGGGGACGGCTGTCGGAGATGAAGCAGTCGATCGCGAAGATGTCGCGGAAATTGGCACCGAGTGTGTGCGGCGCGTCCGGATGGACCGCGCATTGCAGAACGACATCGACCTCTCCCGACTTCAACAGCGCGACCGCCTCGCGAAAGGCCCCGACGAGCCGGAGCCCGCTCGTCGCGGCGCCATGGAAGTCGAGATAGCGCCGCGCCACCAGCTCGTGGTTCGTTCCAGCGGGTCCGAGCGTCGCCATGCGCACCGGGCCACCAGCCCTGTCCGCGTCTGCGGGAGTCTCCATGCGGACAGTATCGACCCGATGCAACGGCGGCTCAACCCGCTTGCGCCGGGCTGTAGTTAGCTCGCGAGTTGTCCGGTTTTTGTAGCGCGTGATCTGTCCGGTATTGGAAACGCTCTCGAGAGCGGCGGAAACGGGGCGGATAAAGCAGCTGCCAGGACCGCGCATGATGACGTTTGATCACTTTTGGGTCGAGTGCCCGGGACGCCGCTCACAGAAGCGCTCAATGGTGTCGAACAATTCGGTCCGCGCTTCGTCGCGGGTGCGACAGGTCTTCCGGATGACGCGCTCAGTCGTCAGCGACGGGAAAACGCTTCCGACGGCGGCGTTGGCCCGGAGGTTCCCGGTTTTGCTCAGAACCGCGACCGCCGGTCCTCGACGTTGGCCTTCACGTCGATCAGCACGGTTCGGCCCTGGGCGTTCAGCTTCCGCGCCTCCTGCAAGGCCGGACCGAGCTCCGCCGCCCTGGTCACCCGCAGGCCGACCGCGCCCATGCCCTCGGCGATCCTGGCGTAGTCGCCATGCATGGTGGAGACGCCATACGCATCGCGCGCTTCCTTGCCGATGGCACCCTGGTTGGGACCGGAATAGGTCGCCATCGCGCTGTTGTTGAGCAGCACCGTGGTGATCGCCGCGCCCGAGCGGGCGGCGGTCTCGATGTCCATGCCGGACATGCCGAAGGCGCCATCGCCCATCACGTTCAGGCAGAACTTGTCCGGATGCGCCATCTTCGCGCCGATGATCAGCGGGATGCCGAAGCCCAGATGGGTGGTCTTGCCCCAACCGACGAAGCTGTGCGGCGTCGTCGCCGTGTAGAACGGCACGATGGTGTCGCGCGGCGCCCCGGCGTCATGGGTCACGATGCTGTTCTCGTGGTCAAGCTCGTCGTTCAGGGCCTTGATGACGCGGTAGTAGCTGATCGGCTCGGAATCGTCGGCCAGCACCGGCGTCCAGCTGGCCATCCACCTGGCCTTCGACGCGGCAACCTCGGCCTCGATCCGGGAGCGATCGCCGACGCCCTTGCCGCCGGTCTTCTCCCTTATGCACCTGGCCAGCGCCTCGATGGCGAGCCTTGCATCGCCGACCAGGCCGATGTCGGCGGCCTCGTCCTTGTTCAGCTCGTCGGGGTTGTGGGTGTTGTGGATGATGGTCTTGCCCGGCGCGATCGACTGCGCATAGGGCGAGCGCGTCAGGCTCGTCCCGAGCGCCAGCATCACGTCGCTGCCCTTGAGCCATTCGCTGGCCGGACCGGTCGTCGCGCCGCTGCCGGCGCCCAGCGCCAGCGGGTGGCGCTCGTCGAAGGCGGACTTGCCCGGCAGGGTGCAGAACACCGGCGCGGCGACCAGCTCGGCCAGTTCGCGCAGGGCCTCCGTCCCGCCGGAGAACATCACGCCCTGGCCCGCCCAGATGACCGGTCGCCGCGCGCCGATCAACGCCGCGGCGGCTTCCTCGATCGCGGAGGCCTCCGGCACCTGGCGGTGGCTCCCCGGGGACTTGTAGGTCCGGGCCGCTTCCGGAACTTCGCGGGCGCAGACATCGGCGACCAGTTCCACGACCACCGGGCCGGGCGTCCCGTTGCGCAGCGCATGGAAGGCGCGGCGCATCACGTCGCCCACCTGGTCAGGCGTGTAGATGGCCTCCACGTGCTTGACCCAGCCC
>CAIOSQ010000162.1 GCA_903860935.1 uncultured Rhodospirillales bacterium
CGCTTTTCCGGCCACCGGGAGCGAGAATATTTTCTCGGTTGAATCTTCTGAAGGCCGGGCTGGACGAGAATTTTATGCCCTGGGTGGTCATATGCACCTTGGCGACGAGGAACTCGGCTCGCTGGCCGGGCACGCGCAGTCCGATCCTGAGGCCGCGATCGCTACCGGCTGCGGTGTAATAAGCCGCCCATCCGCGCCCGAACCCTTCGCGCAGGATCTCCCAGACGAGATCGAGTTCTTCCAGCGGCGCGAGTGCCGCATAGTTCGCCGTGAGGGCGCGGTTGGTCGCGCAGGTCACGAAGCGCGGGGTCGCCGGAACCGCGAGGAGGTCGTCAAGTTCGTCGCGCGTCGGCATCTCAGGTCCCTCATTAGATTTCCACGCCAGGAGAGGAGGTCGCGACTATGGAGCGGGGGGACATCAGAACCTGATCTGTGACGATGCCGAGATTCGGATTGGACGGATCTATATAACCTGCATCCAGTTGAAAAGAGTATCGATGGATAATTCCATAGAAATGCCCAGCGTCATTCCTTCGGAGGATGCCGATGGCGCATGGCGCACGGCGCATAGCGGCGCCGCCGCACGAAGGCGGTCAGGCGCGGACAGACTCGCGATGGTAGGAAAAATGGTGCCGCCGAAGTGAATCGAACACTCGACCCCGTCCTTACCAAGGACGTGCTCTACCACTGAGCTACGGCGGCATCCTGTGGCGTCGACGACGGTTGCACGCCGCGACGGCGGCGGGATATGCCACAGGGGCCGCGGCTGTGCAACCCACTCGACCTCGCGAGGGGGCCGATGGCGGAAAGGTGGGCGACGACCATGGCGGAGACGCTGCTGACGCACCAGAACGGCATTCGCCTCGCCGTTTTCGCGCTCGTCCTCGCCGTCATGCTGCTCTGGGAAGCGGTGGCGCCGCGCCGGGTACGCGCCGCGCCGCGCCGCCGCCGCTGGCCGGGTAATCTCGGCATGGTCCTGATCGGCGGCTTGGCGGTTCGGATCGTCTTTCCCGTGACCGCGGTCGCCTGGGCGGCGACGATCGAGGGGCGTGGCATCGGTGTGCTTCCCGCGGTGGGAATACCGGCCTGGGCCGCCGTGCCGGCCGCGGTGGTCCTGCTCGACCTGATCATCTGGGCGCAGCACGTCGTCTTCCATCGCGTGCCTGTGCTGTGGCGGTTGCATCGGATGCACCACGCCGACACCGACCTCGACGTGACGTCGGGCACGCGGTTTCACCCGCTCGAGATACTGCTCTCGATGGCGATCAAATTCGCGGCGATCGCCGCCCTGGGCGCGCCGACGGTGGCGGTGCTGATCTTCGAGATCCTGCTCAATGGGTGCGCCATGTTCAATCACGCCAACGCCGCTATACCGGCGCGGGCGGAGGCGTGGCTACGCCGCCTCTTGGTGACGCCCGACATGCATCGCATCCATCACAGTTGGCGGCGCGACGAGACGGATTCGAATTTCGGCTTCTGCCTGCCCTGGTGGGACCGTCTTTTCGGAACCTATCGTGCAGTGCCAGCCGACGGCCAGACGGGCATGACGATCGGTCTCGCCGAGTTCCGGGATCCGCCGGAGGCGCGGTTGGACCGGATGCTCACCCAGCCATTCCGCGCGCCAGCGTCTCAGGCCGCGTCGGCCCCGTAATAGAGCGTCACGCTGTGCTTTGCTTCGGCGAAGAACAGCCGGCGCTCGACAAGGGTTCCGGCAAGCCCCGACACGGCCGCGATCACGGCGGCGAAGACCGCTGGAATGGGGGGCGCGAGGCTGGCCAGAATGAGCAGGGCGAGGGGAATCGCGAAGGCCGCGATCTGCACGATCCGCCGCAGCTTGACGGCGTGCCGGCGCGCCACGTGGAATCCCATCTCGCGCATCAGGTAGTTGCTGCCGGTGTGCGGTGGCTCGAGCAGTCGGACCTTGCCCATCCCGGACAGGCCGGTCGCCGTTTCCGGGGTCGACGCGGCCCGCGTCGTATCGACGAAGCGCCAGTACCGCGCCTTCAGGGCCGCACCGAGCGCGGCAGCCAGGATGGCGATCAGCGCGACGAGTTGCGACTGGCCGCCCCAGAGATGCAGCAACGCGTTCAGCAGCAGGGCGCCGGTCAGAACGGCAAGCACGTGGTAGACCGGCACGACATGGCCGTTGCACCATTGATGCACGGGCTTCAGCGACCGATAGATCATGGCCGTGCAATGGACGGTGACGACCGCGAGGACCGGTGTCGCCAGGGCCGCGATCAGCACCGGGCGATCGGCCCGGCCGAGCATCACCCAGCCGATTCCGAAGATCGCGATCGGTATGTAGGCGAGCAGCGCGGCGACGGCCTCTCGGCTGAGCCAGGATGTCCGGACCTGGGTGATCGCGCGCCAGGCCCGTTCGGGACGCCCGAGATGCGAGGTCGAGGCGAGCAGGCCACCGGTCACGAGGATGGTCCCGAGGCCGAGGACGCAGAGCCCGAAGCCACGCTGCGGCGGCAGCACCCCGAGCGCGAAGAGCAGACCGGCCAGCGCCAGGAGGCCATAGCCGGCGCCGGACGCGGTGGTGAAGACGATGACGGAAAACGCGGGATGCACGGCGATAGCCTCAGCGCGTCAGGATGCGATCGAGCCAGCGCAGCGCCGGGTGCATGGCTGCGGGATCGAAGGCGGGTTCGAGGGCGGCCGATTTTCCGCTGCCGCAGCCGGTCTTTTTCGGCCGGGGCGGGAGGTAGCGGTTGACCGGCTTGTAGCCGAGTTCAGGCATCAGTTCGACCCCGCCGCGCTCGGCGACCATCCGGGATACGCTGGAGTCAGGGTCGCCGAGATCGCCGAAATGCCGCGCATTCGCGGGGCAGGTCGAGACGCAGGCCGGAACCCGGTCTTCCTCGGGGAGGTTTTCGTTGTAGATCTTGTCGACGCACAGCGTGCATTTCTTCATCACGCCGTCTTCCTCGTCGAACTCGCGCGCGCCGTAGGGGCAGGCCCAGGAGCAAAGCTTGCACCCGATGCAGGTGTCGGCGTTCACGAGCACGATCCCGTCCTCGGCTCGCTTGTAGGAGGCGCCGGTCGGGCAGACCGAGACGCAGGCCGGTTCCTCGCAATGCAGGCAGGAGCGCGGGAAATGGACCGTGCGGCTGTCTTCGCCGCTGCCGGCCTCGAAGGCATGCACGCGGTTGAACCAGACGCCGCTCGCGTCGCGCGAATAGGGCGCGAGATCGGTCAGCGGCGCGGAATGCCCGGAGGTGTTCCATTCCTTGCAGTTGACGGCGCAGGCATGGCACCCGACGCAGGTGTCGAGATCGATGACGAGGCCAAGTTTGCGGGTGCCTTCGGCGGGTGGGGTATAGCTGGTCATCGCGGCTTGCTCGCGTCGTAGCGCAGGATACGGGGCGCCCGGTCCATGCCGGGCGGGCGGAGGACCGTGGACGGTCGCGGGCTCGTTTCGCCGACTTCTTCAGGGGCGCATTTTTCGAGACGGATACGCAGGTCGTACCAAGCAGCCTGCCCGGTGATCGGATCGGCGTTCGGTGCCCGCGCGGGGCCGGGCAGGAACTCCGAGATCGCATGGTTGAGCAGGAAGCCGTGCGTGGTCTCACGCGCGTCCGCGTCGAGGTTCCAGGCACCGGATCGCTTGCCGATGGCGTTCCAAGTCCACACCGTGTCGGGGTTGCAGCCTTCCATGAGGCGGACCTGCGCCTTTACGCGACCGTGATGGGACACGATCCAGACCCAATCGTCGTCGGAGATGTCGAGCGACTGTCCGGTCGCGCGGTTGACGAAGAGGCGATTTTCACCATGGATCTGGCGCAGCCAGGCGTTCTGGCTGTGCCACGCATGGTACATCGCCATCGGACGCTGCGTGACCGCGTGCATCGGGTAATGCTCGCGATCGACGGCGGCCTCCTCGAACGGCATGTACCATGTGGGCAGCGGGTCGAAATAGGTGGCGACCCGCTCGCGAAGATTCTCGGGCGGCTGGATCAGCCCATGCCCTTGTGCGGCAAGCCGGAAGCGCTGCAGCGGCTCCACATATAACTGCAGAATGATCGGGTCCGGCTTGTCGATCAGGCCCAGCTTGACGGCCTCTTCGAGATAGGCGCGGTTCGCGTATTTGAAATACAGCGCCTCCTCGGGCAGGTGATGGCGCCAGAAGCAGCCATTCTCGACATAGTGCTTGAGTTGGTCGGGATTGGCCGCGCCCTTGCCGGGCGAGGCGCCGTCGGCGCCGCGCCATCCGGCGAGTGGCCCGATCCCGGGCCTACGCTCATGGTTGGCGATGTAGTCGGAATAGCCGCCTGGGAATTTCGGCCGCCCCTCGCCATCGACGAAGCCCGGCAGACCAAGCCGCGCGCCCAGGTCGAGCAGCACGTCCTGGAACGGACGCACGTCGCGGTCGGGCTTCACGACTGGCTGGCGGATGGCGTCGCCCGGTCCCTCGGCCGAGCCGATCGGACGATCGAGCAGCGAGATGCAGTCCCAACGCTCCAGATAGGTCGTGTCGGGAAGGATGAGGTCCGCGTAGGCGACCATCTCCGAATAATAGGCGTCGGAGTAGATGATGCGCGGGATGCGATAGCCGCCATCCTCGGTCTTGTCGGTCAGCATCCGCATGGTGCCGGCGCTGTTCATCGCGGAGTTCCACGACATGTTCGCCATGAACATGAACAGCGTGTCGATCGGATAGGGGTCCCCGGCATGGGCGTTGGCGATGACCAGATGCATCATCCCATGGGCCGATAGCGGTGCCTCCCAGCTATACGCCTTGTCGATGCGCGTCGCCTTGCCCGCCTGATCGACGAGCAGGTCCTCGGGCGAAAGCGGAAAGCCTAGCGGCATGCCGCCGAGCGGCGTATTTGGCGCCACGGTCTTGCCGGCGGGCTTCGGACCGCCGGGCATCGGCTTGGGATAGGGCGCCTTGTAGCGCCAGCTGCCCGGACGGTCGACCGCGCCCAACAGCATCTGGAGGACATGCAGCGCGCGGCAGGTCTGGAACCCGTTCGAGTGCGCGGAGACACCGCGCATGGCGTGGAAAGACACCGGACGGCCGACCATCTTCTCGTGCCGACGACCCGCCCAGTCGGTCCAGGGCTGGTCGATTTCCACTTTCTGTTCGAATGCGGCCTCGACCAGTTCCGCCGCGATCCGCCGGATCGTCGTGGCCGAAACGCCGCAACGCTCGGCGACGGCGTCGGGTGCATAGGCAGCGTCGAGATAGCGGTTCGCGAGCAGGTGGAAGACGGGAACGCAGCGACCCCAGTCGGGCAGGTCGACCTCACCCGCGATCCGCGGATTTATCCCGGTTTCCAGCGCCGAGACTGCCTCGCCGCGTACCGCGTCCCAGGCCAGCGGCCGTCCGGCCGGATCGCGCGCGAAGAGACCGTCATTGGCGCTGCCCGGTTCCTGGACCACGAGCCAGGTGGCGTTGGTGTAGCGCGCCAAAAAGTCGAGATCGATACGGTCGGCCTTCAGGATCTCATGGATCAGCGCCATCACCAGCAGGCCGTCGGTGCCTGGCCGGATCCCGATCCATTCATCCGCCACCGCGGAGTATCCGGTGCGCACCGGGTTGACCGAGACGAATTTCGCGCCCCGCGCCTTGAGCTTCGACAGGCCGATCTTGATGGGGTTCGAGTCGTGATCCTCCGCGACCCCGAACATCAGCAGGTAGCGCGCGTGCTCCCAGTCGGGTTCGCCGAATTCCCAGAAGCTGCCACCGATCGAATAAAGCCCGGCCGCCGCCATGTTGACCGAGCAGAACCCGCCATGCGCGGCGAAATTGGGCGTGCCGAACTGTGCGGCCCACCACCCGGTGAAGGACTGGCTCTGATCGCGCCCCGTGAAGAAGGCGAGCTTGCGCGGATCGCTGGCGCGAATGTCGCCGAGCCAGGTCGTCGCGAGGGCGAGCGCCTCGTCCCAGGAGATCTCCTTGAACTCGCCGGCTCCTCTTTCGCCGACGCGCAGAAGGGGCGCGGTGAGGCGGGCCGGGGAGTTGTGCTGCATGATCCCGGCCGATCCCTTGGCGCAAAGCACGCCGCGATTCACCGGATGGCGCTTGTTGCCCTCGATGTAGCGGATGCGGCCATCGCGCAGATGCACCTTGATGCCGCAGCGGCAGGCGCACATGTAGCACGTCGTCGTCTTCACCTCGTCCGCGACGCGTGGGGACAGGTCGATCGCTGGCTCGCCATCAGGCGGTGTCATGGGGCGGCTCCTCTGTTGGGCGCGACTTTGGCCGCTCGCCGCCGCAGCGTCAAAGCCTAACCGGTAGTCGTATCAGATCACGTTCAACTCGCGGACGGGCCGACCGTCGCGAATGCGCGCATAGCCGAACTCCGTCGCGTCGATCGTCAGGTAACGCCCGTGGACGAGTTGTTCAGCGATCGCGCGGCCGGCGGCGGCCGATTGCTGCATGCCGTGGCCCGAAAAGCCGGTCACGAACTGCAGATTCGGGATGTCGGGATGCGGACCGATGACCGCGTTGTGGTCCAGCGTGTTGTACTCGTAATGGCCGGCCCAGCCGCCGGTCACCCGGAGCGACTCGAAGGCCGGGATGCGTGCCGCGATCGTCGGCCAGATCGGATCCTCGAAGAAGTGGTGATCGATCTCGAAATCCGTCGGATCGGCGTCGGCATCCTCATGCTCGGGCGGCGACACGCCGGCGAGGAACCCGTCGCCCTCCGGTCTCACCCAGACGCCATTCGTATCGATCACCAGTGGGCAGGCCGGCAGCACCGCCGGCGACCGGAAGACGAAGACGCTGCGCTTGCGCGGGCGCACAGGCAGATCGATGCCGGCGAGGGCGGCGACCGCGCCGGACCAGGGGCCGGCTGCCAGTACCATCTGCCCGCAGGCGATCCCGGTGCCATCCGAGAGTCGCACGCCGGTGATGCGCGATCCCGCGCGGTCGATGCCGACGACCTCCGCGGCGACATAGCGCGCGCCGAGCGACGCGGCCTTGCGCCGGAAGGCCTGCATCAGCGCCGGTCCGTCGAAGGACCCTTCGCCCGTGAGCCCGAACCCTGCGCCGGCGACACCGTCGGTCTCGATCCAAGGGAAGCGCTGCTTCATCTCGTCCGGCGACAGGACCGTCGTGTTCGCGCCGTGGGCGCGCTGGAGTTCGACGTTGCGCCGCAGCAGGTCGAGATTGTCGCCGGTCGCCATGATCAGGTAGCCGGGTTCGCGCAGGCCGATCGAGAGCCGCTCGCCTGGCAGGGCGAGATGGCGCTCCACGTCGCGCAGGAAGGCGATGCCGAACAGGGAGAGATGGATGTTGAGGGGCGTCGAGAATTGCTGCCGGATCGAACTCGCCGACAGCGCGGAACTGGCGAAGCGATAGGCGGGATCCTTCTCGACGACCGTGACGCTGCCGGTGAAGGCAGGGTCGGAGAGAAGGAAGAAGGCGGTGGCGCTGCCCATCACGCCGCCGCCGACGATCACGATATCGGAGGTCGCAGACATGGAAGCATCTTCGCGACCGGTCGCCTCCGGTCAAGGGCAACGGGGCCTCGCGTCGCTGCGCGCGGTCTGCTAACGGACTCGCCATGGCCCGCCTCGTCCTGTCCCGCGATCTCGCCGCGCTCGCGGCGCGTGACGCCGACATCGCCCGCGAATTGCGCCGTATCGGCCCGCCCGCGAAACGCGAGCGGCCACCAGGTTTTGCAACCCTGCTGCGCATCATCCTCGGGCAGCAGGTGTCGGTGCAGGCGGCCGCGTCCATGTGGCGGCGCCTGGAGGAGGGGATGGGCGGCGCGATCGATCCCGCCGCATTCGTTGCCCGCGACGACGAGGAGATGCGCAGTTGGGGTCTGTCGCGCCAGAAGCGTGGGTATGCGCGTGCCCTGGCCGAGGCGCTGTCCAGTGGGGCGCTCGACCTCGCCAGGATCGGACGGATGCGCGATGCGGACGCGATCGCGGCGCTGGTTACCGTCAAGGGCATCGGGGTCTGGACCGCCGAGATCTATCTGCTGTTCGCGCTCGGGCGCGGCGATGCGTTTCCGGCCGGCGACCTCGCGCTGCGGGTCGGCTATCAGCGCCTCAAGGGTCTCGCCGAGGCGCCGAGCACGTCCGCGCTGCGCGACCTGACGGAGCCGTGGCGCCCGCATCGCGGCGCCGCGGCGCATCTGCTCTGGCACTCCTACGCCAATCCGCCCCTGGGGTGATGCGCATGGATCGCGACGACAAACAGATCCTGGGACCGCACGCGGAGGCTGCGGCGGCCGAGCGGCGTGAACGAGCGGCCCAGGCGCTGCGCGACAATCTGCGCCGCCGCAAAGCCCAGGCGCGGGCACGCACGGCCGATGCGGGAGACGCCGCGACGCCTGCGGGCGAGCCCGACCCGGATGGTGGGCAGCGGTGATACGTTGAGCCGGGACCTTCCCCGGCGCTAGAAGGGGCAGACCCGTCGCGCCCGCGAGTCGGCCATATCCGTGCCGTTTTTCGCGCATCCCCTGGCGTCGTCGAGGGCGTGAGCGAGGACGGGACCGGAAATGGACAGGATCAGGATACGCGGCGGCCGGCGTCTGGCCGGACAGATCGCCATTGGCGGCGCCAAGAACGCGGCCTTGCCGCTGATGGCCGCGTCGATCCTGGCGGATGAACCGCTTACCCTCACCAACACGCCGGCGCTCGCCGACATCGCGACGCTGGCGACACTGCTCGAGCAGTTGGGTGTCGTGGTCACGCGCGACGGCCGCACGATGAAGCTCGATTGCGCGCGGGTCACGAGCACGACGGCGCCCTACGATCTCGTGCGCAAGATGCGCGCCTCGGTACTCGTGCTCGGGCCGCTCGTCGCGCGCGAGCGCAGGGCCCGCGTGTCGCTGCCGGGTGGGTGCGCGATCGGCGCGCGGCCGGTCGACCTGCACCTCAAGGGGCTCGAGGCGATGGGCGCGCGCATCGAACTGGCCGAAGGCTATGTCGAGGCGCTCGCGCCCCAGGGTCTGCGCGGCGCCGAGATCGTGTTTCCCTTCGTGTCCGTCGGCGCGACCGAGAACCTGTTGATGGCGGCGACGCTGGCGCGCGGCACCACGGTTCTCAAGAACGCCGCGCGCGAGCCGGAGGTCGAGGACCTCGCGCATTGCCTGGTGGCGATGGGCGCGCGCATCGAGGGCATCGGCGGCGACCGTCTGACGATCCATGGCGTCGACCGGCTCGCCGCCGCGACGCATGCGATCCTGCCCGACCGCATCGAGACGGGAACCTACGCGATGGCGGCGGCCATCACCGGCGGCGACGTGGAATTGACCGGCACGCGCATCGGCCTGCTCGAGGCGACCGTCGCGTCGATGCGGACTGCAGGCATCACGGTGGAGCCGACCGCAAGCGGGTTCCGCGTCCGGCGCGATGGTCCGATCCAGGGCACCGACGTGATGACCGAACCCTATCCCGGCTTCGCGACCGACCTGCAGGCCCAGATGATGGCCCTGCTGACAGTGGCGGAGGGCGCCTCGATGATCACCGAGACGATCTTCGAGAACCGCTTCATGCATGTTCCCGAGCTTCGGCGCATGGGCGCGAACATCAACCTTCACGGCTCGTCGGCGATGGTGCGCGGCGTGCGGCGGCTGACCGGCGCGCCGGTCATGGCGACGGATCTGCGCGCGTCGGTGAGCCTCGTGATCGCGGGGCTTGCCGCGGGCGGCGAGACCGTGGTGAATCGGGTCTATCATCTGGACCGCGGCTACGAGCGTCTGGAGGACAAACTCGCCGCCTGCGGCGCCGACATCGAGAGGCTCAAGGACACCGCATGACCGGACCGCTGAAGCTGCGTACCGAGGATGCCGAGGATCTCGACATCGTCTCCGCCTGTCTTCAGGACGCCATCGTGCCGCTCGGCGAGATGGAATACGTGCCGGGCGAAAAGCGCTTCGTGCTCGTCGCCAATCGCTTCCGCTGGGAGAATTGCGGCGAGACCGCGGACATGCCGCCGACCGATCCCACGGCTAGTGCGTCGTCCGCCGCCGGGGCTGACGCGGCCTTCGCGACAGGATGTCGCACCTACGAGCGCGTGAATTGCGGCGTCGCCTTCGACGGCGTCGAAGCGGTTCGGCGGCGTGGCATCGACCCGCGTGACCGCGCCCGCATGCTGGAACTGCTCAGCATGCGCGTCGAGGCCGACGCGGTGACGCTGGAATTCGCCGGCAAGGCCGCGCTTCGCCTCGAAGGGGCGCGGATCACCTGTCGGCTCAGCGACATCGGAGATCCCTGGCCGACGCAGTGGCGGCCGCGACATCCAGGGAACGACACGCTATAAGCCCGCCCGCGCGTGCTTGCGCGCGACGTAGCCTAAGCCACTCCGACCGACGGTTGCCGCCGTGCCCGCCAACGACAAGCTCGTCTTCGCCCTGCCCAATGGGCGCATCCTGACAGAGGTCCTGCCGCTGCTCGCGCGCGCCGGGATCGTGCCGGAGGCGGCGTTTTCGGACCCCGCCGCGCGCCAGCTGCGCTTCGCGACCAACGATCCATCGATCGACATCGTGCGAACGCGCGCCTTCGACGTCGCGACCTATGTCGCGTTCGGCGCCGCGCATGTCGGTGTCGCCGGCAACGACGTGCTGATGGAATTCGACTACGACGAGATCTACGCGCCGCTCGACCTTGGCATCGGCAAGTGCCGCGTCGCGGTCGCAGCGCCGGCCGAGACTTTGGGCCAGGACGATCCGCGGCGATGGAGCCATGTCGTCGTCGCGACCAAATATCCGAATATCGCGCGCCGATATTTCGCACGGCGCGGGATCCAGGCTGAGTGCATCCGCCTGTCCGGCGCGATCGAGCTCGCGCCCGCCCTGGGCCTGTGTACGCGCATCGTCGACCTCGTCTCCACCGGTGCCACCCTCAAGGCGAATGGCCTCGTGGAGGTCGAGCGGATCGCGGACATCACGTCGCGGCTTATCGTGAACCGGGCGGCGCTCAAGACGCGCCACGCCGAGATCTCGCCCTGGATCGACCGCATCACGGAGGTGGCCCGTGCCGCTTAGGCTCGTCGCCGGCACCCGCGGTTTCGCCGCCGCCTTCGCCGCTCTGGTTGCGTCCGCGCGCGACACGATGGACAAGGTCGACGCGGTCGCTGCCGCGATCGTCGAAGATGTCCAGCGTCGCGGTGACGTCGCGCTCTTCGACTACACGCGCCGGTTCGACGGGGTGAAGCCGGGTCGCCAGGGGCTGCGCGTTCCCGCGCGCCAGATCGCGGCGGCCTGGCGTGCGGCGTCTGCTGGCGCGCGCAAGGCGCTGGAGATCGCGGCCGAACGCATCGAGCATTTCCACCGGCGTCAGGTGCCAGGCGATGCCGCGTGGACCGATGGCGCCGGACTGCGCCTCGGCTGGCGATGGACGGCGGTCGAGTCGGTCGGCATCTACGTGCCCGGTGGACGCAACGCCTATCCGTCCTCGGTGTTGATGAATGCGATCCCGGCGCGGGTTGCCGGCGTCGATCGTATCGCGATGGTCGTACCGACGCCGCGCGGCGAGATCGATCCCCTGGTCCTGGCGGCGGCGAAGCTGGCGGGGATCGACGAAATCCATCGCGCGGGCGGCGCCCAGGCCGTGGCCGCGCTGGCCTACGGCACCCGGACGGTGACGCCGGTCGACAAGATCGTCGGTCCGGGCAACGCCTATGTCGCCGCAGCCAAGCGCCTTGTATTCGGGCGCGTCGGGATCGATTCGATTGCCGGCCCCTCGGAGGTGGTCGTGGTCGCCGATGGAGCGAACGATCCCGCCTGGATCGCCGCCGATCTCATGGCGCAGGCCGAGCATGATCCGGTCGCGCAGTCGATCCTGATCACCGACGATGCCGGTTTCGCGGCCCGGGTCGAAGCCGAGGTCGATGCGCTTCTCGCCGGCCTGCCGCGCCGGGAGATCGCGTCCGCCGCGTGGCGCGACCATGGCGCGATCGTCGTCGTACGGCGTCTGCGCGACGCCGCGCCGCTCGTCGACCGGCTCGCGCCGGAGCATCTCCAACTGGCCGTTGCAGAACCCGACGCGCTTGCGGCACGCATCCGCCATGCCGGCGCCATCTTCCTCGGCCGGCACACGCCCGAGGCGCTCGGTGACTATGTCGCCGGGCCCAGTCATGTCCTGCCGACCTCGCGTACGGCGCGGTTCGCGTCCGGTCTCAACGTCCTCGACTTCATGAAGCGCACCACCCTCATCGGTGCCGATGGCGACACGCTCGCCGGGCTGGCCGGGCCGGCGATCGCGCTGGCCGAAGCCGAGGGGCTGGCCGCCCATGCGCGGTCGCTTGCGGTGCGCCTGCCGCGGCGGCGCTGAGGCGGCGTCGCGTCCATGGCGGACGGTCCGCATCGCATCGCGCGCATCGATCTCGACGAGCGCACGGTGCTGCGGCGCAGCCCCGAGGTCGAGCATGAGCGGGTCGTCGCGATCGCGGATCTGCTCGACGAGAACAGCTTCGCTCCCGTGGGACATCCGGGAGGCCCCTATGCCTTGATCCTGTCGGTCGAGGACAACCGCCTCGCGATCGAGATACGGCCGGAGGGCGGCGACGCGCTCGAGCGCCTGCTCCTGCCCCTGTTGCCGTTCCGTCGCATCGTCCGCGACTACTACACGGTATGCGAGAGCTATTACGACGCGATCAAGCATGCCGGACCAAGCCGGATCGAGGCGATCGACATGGGCCGGCGCGCGCTTCATGACGAAGGTGCCGCCATGCTGCGCACGCGGCTTGCCGAGCGCGTCGCGGTCGACACCGGCACCGCGCGCCGACTATTCACGCTGGTCTGCGTCCTGCAGATGCGGCCGACGCGCGGCCAGGAGCGCTAGCCGCGTGCCGCTCTCGCATCTCCCCGGCAGCGTGCTGTTCGCCTGCACTTGGAATGCGATCCGCTCGCCCATGGCCGAAGGGCTCATGAAGCAGTTGCACGGGCGGCGCGTCTATGTCGAATCGGTCGGCGTGCGCGGTCACGATGTCGATCCCTTCGCTGTCGCGGTCATGCGGGAACTGGGCATCGAGATCGGTCGGCATCGTGCCAAGACGTTCGAAGAACTCGACGACACCTCGTTCGACGTCGTCGTGACGCTTTCACCCGAGGCGCAACACAAGGCGGTGGAAATGACACGCGTGATGGCCTGCGAGGTCGAGTACTGGCCGACCTTCGATCCCACGCTGGCAGAGGGCAGCCGCGACGCGACCCTGGCCTCCTACCGCGCGGTGCGCGACCAGATCGCGCGCCGTCTGCGCGCGCGGTTCCCGGTATCGGCCCTCCCCGAGTTGTGACGCCGGATAGGCGCGTGCCGCGCGTCGGATGCGCGCCTTAGGCGGGGGGACGACTGGGCTGACCCCTGAAGCCTGCGGCGCGCGAAGGACGGCGTGCGGCGTTGTCGGTGGCAGCCCCGGGCCTGTCGGCGGGCGCCCTTTGCGCGCGTATGTCGCCATTCCCCCTTGACCGCGCCGCCGGCGTTGGTCAAATGCCCACAAAAGACGTATCGCCGCGGGCGGGAATCCGCGGCCCGACGGAGCCGCAATGCCGAAAGAAGACCTGATCGAGTTCGCCGGGGTGGTCAACGAATTGCTGCCCAACGCCATGTTCCGGGTGAAACTCGACAATGGCCACGAGGTGCTTGCGCATACCTCGGGCAAGATGCGCAAGAACCGGATCCGTGTCCTCGCCGGCGACCGGGTCAATGTCGAAATGACGCCCTACGACCTTTCCAAGGGTCGTATCACGTTCCGGTTCAAGTAAGTGTCCGCACGCGCCGACGGCGCACACGCCGGCGCGCTCCAGTTGATCCTGGCGTCCGCCTCACCGCGACGGCTCGACCTGCTGCGGCAGATCGGCGTGGTGCCAGGACATGTCCTGCCCGCCGATATCGACGAAACGCCGCAACCGCGCGAGATGCCGCGCGCGCATGCGATGCGCCTCGCGCGTGCGAAGGCGCTGGCCGTGGCGGCGCGCATGCCAGCGGCGGCCGTGCTCGCCGCGGACACGGTCGTCGGATGCGGCCGCCGCATCCTTCCCAAGGCCGAAGACGAAACGACCGCCGCCGCGTGCCTCGCCCTGCTTTCGGGGCGCCGCCACCGCGTGTTCGGCGGCATCTGCCTCGTGCTCCCGGGACGCGCGCCGATCCTTCGGCTGTCCACGACGGTGGTGCATGTCAAACGTCTGACCGCCGAGGAGCGCGCGGATTATCTCGCGTCGGACGAATGGCGCGGCAAGGCGGGCGGCTATGCGATCCAGGGCCGTGCGGCCGCCTTCGTGCCGTGCATCTCGGGTTCCTATGCCAACGTGGTCGGGCTGGACCTGCATGTCGTCGCGCAGCTGCTGCGTGGCGCGGGGCTGACAGCTTGAGCCGCGATCTCGTCGTCGCGCCCTGGGGCGACGGGATCGGTGGTGCGCTGCTTGACGATGGCTGGCTGCTCGATTGGGTTGCGGTGCCCGCCGATGGCACGGTTCAGCCAGGCGCCATCCATCTCGCGCGCGTCGCTCAGACGCGTCCGGAACTCGGGCTTGCCTTCGTCGCGCTGGAAGGCGGAGCCGAGGCGTCGCTCGAACTCGGTGCGGCGCCGCCACGTCAAGGCGACACGCTCCTGGTGCAGATCGCGGCGGCTGCGCGCGCGGGCAAGCCGGCGCGGGCGAGCGCCCGACCGGCGCTCGCGGGGCAATATGTGGTGCTGAGGCATGGGACGCCGGCGCTGCGGCTTCCGGCGACCATGGGTGAGGGCGAGGCGGAGCGTTTCGGCGCGCTGCGAGACGCCGTTCCGGAGGGGCTGTCGGCGAGCCTGCGCAGCGCCGCCTCCGGTGCGAATCCGAAACGCGTGCGTGAAGAACTCGTCGCGCTCGCGCAACTCTGGATGCGCATCTCGCGCGATGCGGATACACGACGTACGCCGTCCCTCCTGCATGCGCCGGCCGCCGCCATGCGAGCAGCCATGCCGCTTCTGCGTGCGCGGCCGCGCCGCGTCCTGGCAGCCGACCGGCGGATCCTGCACGCCCTCGCGACCGGCCGGGTCGAGGCGACATGCGCAGACGCCCCTGGGGCCGCGCTCTTCGATCAGCATGATGTCGCCACGCAACTTGCGAGCGCGGAGACGGCGGTCGTTCCCCTGACCGACGGCGGCAGCCTGTCGGTGGAGACGACCCGCGCGTTGACGGCGATCGATGTCGATGGCGGCAGCGACGGCGACGCGGGCCGCGTCAATCGGGGGGCGGTGCGCGAGATCGCGCGGCAGATCCGTCTGCGCGACCTGCGCGGCACGATCGTCGTCGATTTTCTGCGCACCGGCGAGGCGTCGCGACGCGTCGTCGCCGACGCGCTCGCGGCGGCGGTGGCGATCGACCGGCGGCGCGTCGGACTGCTTGGCTGGACGCGCGGTGGATTGTACGAAATGCGCCGCAGCGACGAATTGGACGACCGATGAAGCTCCGGCGACAACTCTGCCCCATCTGCGCGCAACCGCAGCAGCGCGCCGCGGCGCCGTTCTGCTCGCCGCGCTGCAAGGACGAAGACCTGCGCCGCTGGCTCGTGGGCGCATACCGCATCCCTGGCGACCCCGCCGCGGAGCCGGATGACGAGGCGCCTGGTCGGGCGGAGGAGCGGACATGAAGACGATCGATCTCCCATCCGCGAAGCGCCTGCCTGCGCTTGGCCAGGGCACCTGGCAGATGGAGGAACGCGGCGCCGCCCGCGCCGAGGCGATCGAAGCGCTGCGGCTTGGAATCGACCTTGGCATGACCGTCATCGACACGGCCGAGATGTACGGCGAGGGCGCCGTCGAGGACCTCGTCGGCGAGGCGATCCAGGGGCGTCGCGACCAGATCTTCCTGGTGTCGAAATGCTATCCCCAGAATGCGTCGCGCAAGCGCATGGCCGAGGCCTGTGCCCGCAGCCTGAAGCGGCTGCGCACCGACCGGATCGACCTCTACCTCCTCCACTGGCCCGGATCGGTGCCGCTCGACGAGACGCTCGACGCATTCATGCGGCTCAAGGATGAGGGCAGGATCCTCGACTACGGGATCAGCAATTTCGATGCGCGTGGTGCCCAGCGGGTCTGGTCCCGGCAAGGCGGGGGCGGGATGGTCACGAACCAGGTCCTCTACAACCTTTCCGAACGCGGCATCGAATGGGACCTCCTGCCATGGTGCCGCGAGCGATCGCTGCCGCTGATGGCCTATACGCCGCTGGGACAGGGGGCGCTGCTCAGCGACCCCGGGCTCGCTCGCGTCGCCCGGCGGCACGACGCAAGCCCGGCCCAAGTCGCGCTCGCCTGGCTTCTGGCGCAGGATGGCGTCCTTGCCATCCCGAAGGCGGGGCGTGTGCGGCATGTGCGCGAAAACCGCAAGGCGGCCGATCTCGTGCTGACCACGCAGGATCTGGCCGATCTCGACGCTGCCTTTCCGCCGCCCACCGGCCCGACCCCGCTTGCGATCCTCTGATCAAAGGATGCCCATCACGTCCTCCGCACCCGGGCTTCGCTTTGCTGCGATCGGTCTCGATCACCGGCATATCTACGATCAGGTGAAGAGCCTGCTCGACATCGGCGCCGAATGCGTGGGCTTCTGGACGGCCGAGGATGTCCTCCCGCTGCAGGGCTTCATGGAGCGCTTCCCCCATATCCCGCGCGTGATGGATCGTCGCCGTCTTCTCGAGGACGAGAGCATCCAGCTGATCACCTGCGCGGCGCTACCGCGCGACCGGGCGGGGCATGCGATCGAGGCGATGCGCCACGGCAAGGATTTCATGGTCGACAAGCCGGGGCTCACGACCTTCGAACAGCTCGATGCCGTCCGACGGGTGCAGGCGGAGACCGGGCGGATCTTCTCGGTCGATTTCACCGAGCGGTTCGAGGTGCGGGCGACGACGCGCGCGGGGCAATTGGTCGCCGCCGGAGCGATCGGACGGGTGATCCATACGGCCGGTCTCGGTCCGCGTCGGCTGAACCGGCCGCTGCGTCCGGACTGGTTCTTTCGCCGCGACGCCCATGGCGGGATCCCGGTCGATATCGCGTCGCAC
>CAIOSQ010000163.1 GCA_903860935.1 uncultured Rhodospirillales bacterium
CCCGAGGCCGCGCGCCGGCGCGGGCATGGCGCGCGCGCGGTGCGCGCGGCGCTGCGCGAGCTCGGCCTGCGCGGCCTCGCGCCACGCTACCAGGTGCATGAGAGCAACCTCGCCTCGATCCGGCTCGCAGAATCGGCGGGGCTACGGCCCTTCCTGCACCTCGTGCACTACATGCACGAGCCTTGAAGCCTTAAAACGATCCAGCGTGATTTTTCCCGGCGATCACGCCTCGCGGCTCTTCCTCGGCCGCCCCTTCGGCAGCGGCGCGACGCGCCGCCCGAGCATGGCCTCGATCTGCGCCTGGAACCGGCGGCTTGCGAATGGCGCGTTCGTCGCGGTCGCGCGCCTGATCTCGTCGGCGGTCTCGGTCGCGAGCCCGCCATCGAACAGCGCAGCATAGGCGACGCCGCGCGACACGCGATCCGGGCCGAGGGACAGGTAGCTTTCCTGCGGGGTCAGGATCCCCGACGGGGCGCCGCCGAGGTTGGCGCGATGGCTGGACCAGGGGTAGTCGCGGGGATCGGGGACGATCCCGGCGCGGACGGGGTTGAGCTCGATGTAGCGATGGCAGGCGAGCACATATGCCTCGCTGCCGGTGATGCACGACCGGAACCGGCCCTCCCACAGCGTGCCGGTTCGCCGATGGAGATCGTTGATCCGCCGGACATAGCGGCGGCCGAGGCGATTCATCAGTCGCGCGGGCCCCTCGGCGCTGGTCGGCGTCAGCAGGAGGTGGACGTGGTTGGTCATCAGGACGTAGGCGTGGATCGCGCAGCCGACATCGGCGGCGATCTTCGCGAGATCGTCGAGATAGGCGCACCGATCGGCATCATCGAAGAAGCAGGCCTGGCGATCGACGCCGCGCTGCACGAGATGGATCGGCGCGCCGGGAAGCACGAGACGCGGCCGGCGAGGCATCCGCCGATGCTCGGCATCCGGCCTCGGGCGGCCAAGGCGGCAGTCGCCTTACGCCGACATGCGTCAGGCTTGCCACTTCGCGTTGCTCATGCAGATTGACTTCTCCGCGCGTGGCCAGGGACGCTGGAACGTGATGTGGCGAAGGCTGCTGTGGCCCGGAAAACCACGCTGGATCGTTATTTCCTCGCTGGATCGTTATTTCCTGGATCGTTATTTCCCCCCCGACATCCGCGATGCTCCGAGCGCCGCCAGGATGGCATCGATGTTGAACCCGACGACGAAGGCCAGCGCGAAAGGCGGCAGCTTCGACGGCAGGAGATCGCCCTGGATCGCCGGCAGGATCTGGGCGAGGAACGCGCCGATGAAGAGCGCGGCGCAGATCGAGGCGACGCATTCCTTAGCGTCTGCGGGCAGGAACGGCCGGAAACGCGACAGTCTGGATATCTTCCTTGCGATCGAGATCAGCACGCCGAAAAGCGCGAACAGCATCGGCAACAGGATCGTCTCGTAGATGCGCAAGATGTCGAGCGCAAACTGCTCGGTTTGCTCGAGGCCGCAATCGACATTCCTCACCGCACCCGCGGCTATCGGCACCGCGCATGTTTGGCGCGTCTCCGAAACCGAAAGTTCCGTCTCCGGCTGGCAGTCTTTCCTGTAATCCGTCCGGTACAGCTTGATCGAGGGGTCGATCTTGACGCCGTCGATGAGCGGTGCGATCGGCCACTTCATCTTCGCGATCGCATGCGCGGCCATCGTGTAGTCGACCAGGACGGAGCTTTTCAGCAGATTGGTCTCGTAATTGTGTCCGTTGAGGCGTTCGCAGTAATCGGTCAGGTCCGGCTTGGGCGCCTTCTGGACGAGAAGGTTCAGGGCCGTGTTCGTCTCGCGTATGTCGCGCAGGGAACCCGTCAGAATTCCAAAGCCGATGAACGCCAGGACGAGGGTGACGAAAGCGAAGAACATGCCGACCGACACGAAGCCCCTGAGCAGGGGAGGCCAGAGCCGCACGACGCGTGCACGCAGGGACGGGTCGTCGGTTCCAAGAGCCACGTCGCGCGCGCTCTTGTTGTCGACGGCTGCGGACAGCGCCGCGAGCGCGGCGGCGATCGCGCGCAGCGTTTCCGGGTCGGCCGGCTTGCCGGCTTCGACGGCGGCGCGCATCGCCGCCACGGCTTGCGCCGCCGCGTCTATGCCCATGCCGGCCGGCAGCGACGCATGCCGGCGAATGGTTTCCTCCAGGAGGATTTCCGCCTCCCACAGCAATCCTGCATCGTTCATCCGCATCCCCCTGCTCGCGCACCATCGAATACGCCGACGGTGCCGGCGGCGCAATTTGCCGATCGGTTGATGCCGACATTTGACATGCAAGGCTGGATTGACCTGCTCCCGGCTGGACGGATCGTCCACCACGCCACGATCCTGGAGATGAACGTCGAGAGCTATCGCAGGAAGACCGCCCTCGCGCGAAAGAGGGCGCCGGCGCGGCAGGCAACTGCTCGCGCGACAATCAGCGACAAGCCCTGATCGTCGCGCCGCGACAATCAGATCAACAATCGCCTTGAAGGAGAACCCAGCCCCGGCAATCATCAATCCGCCGCGACCGGTCCTCTCATCCAGATTGTCGCGGGCTTCTCATCCAGATTGTCGCGCCATACCGTCGCACGTGCCTGCGCCACCAGTTCCTGTCTGAGCGGGGCCACCGCACGTTCGACCCTGCGCAGGCTCACCGCGATGGCCTTCTCGGCGGCAAGTTCCTGACGGATGACGTCGGCGTTCCCGCAGTGACGCCGGAAGCGCTCGCTCAACCAGTCGGTCAGCCCGTCGAGCCGCTTCGAGCGCGAGATCGTCGAACAGGATCGCCAGGCGCCCTCGCGAAGCCAGCGCTTCACCGTGTTCTTCGAACAGCCAAGCTCCACAGCGATCCGCCTCGCCCCTCAGCCCAATGATTTGAGCCGCGCCATCGCCGTCACGTCCTCCGGCGTCTTCATCTCGTCCCTCCGCGCATCGTCAAGCCGCGACGGAGTGTGCCTTTCAATCTCGTGCATCTGGACCTCCTCATCCTCCGAGGGGTCAATTCCTCGTGTCGTCAGGGGGTCAATTTGATGTGTCGCCCGACAGGATCGTTATCTCCTAATGGAAACTCCACGCCCATCGCCGTCAGACGCTCCACCAGCGGCAGTGGCGCCCCGCCATATGGCGATGCCTGTTTCGCCAGATATTCGAAGCGGAGATACTCATCAGTATAGGAACCCGGAACGCCATAGGTGAA
>CAIOSQ010000164.1 GCA_903860935.1 uncultured Rhodospirillales bacterium
GGCGAGCCGTCTCGAGCACGGGGCGTGGGCCAGCGATGGCGGCGGCGAAGCGCTCGCGAAAACCGGCCAGGGTGGCGGCGTCATCCATGCGTCACTCAGGCATCTGTCATGCGTGCAAGCAATCCGGGACGTAGCCCGGCCTGATCCCGACGTGAAGGCGTAATCCGGGCTCCGTCCCGGATTTTTTCGGGCTCTCCGTTTTGGGTCCGGCCATCGGGGCGGGACAGGTTGTCTGGATGCGATTTTTGCGATTTTTGAACGGTTGCAACGGTCATATGGGTGCATGAGTGTGACATCTGGCGGCGACGGCTCGGTCTGGTCGTCCTCCGCATCTGTCGGGACTGGGGCATGCGACACGATCTAGACACGCGGTCGGGATGGAGGCGCGCGATCCTGGCCCTGCTGATTGTCCTGGGGGCGGCCTCGGGTGCGACGCTGCACGCGCAGGCTCAGGCTCAGGTCCCCAGCTACGACGCGCAGGTGGCCTTCGAGGCGGCGGTCGTGCGCTATGGCGGACGCGCCTTCGAGAACCTCACGGGAAACGGGTGCAAGGATCGCCTGCGGTCCCATGGCCATATCGACACTCTGGGCCGGCGAAGCGC
The DNA here is from genome assembly GCA_903860935.1 of uncultured Rhodospirillales bacterium. Classification (GTDB taxonomy): domain Bacteria; phylum Pseudomonadota; class Alphaproteobacteria; order CACIAM-22H2; family CACIAM-22H2; genus CAIOSQ01. The sequence goes on from CAIOSQ010000164.1 coordinate 603, forward strand.
CGAGGCGTTGCCGGGGACGTCCCCGATGCGGTGCGCGGTCAAGTATGCGCCCTCGCTCGACGAGGCGCCGGAGTTGCCGGCGATCCTGTTCTTCGACGACGCGCCGGAGGATTACTACGAGCGCCGTGGCACGGACATGCCGTCCACGAAGCGACGCGGGGTGTATCTCTACCGGTTCGACTCGGGTGTTCTTCGCCAGGGAAGGAACGGTCGATATGGCATCGTGCCGGCGGGTCGCGATCCGGTGGTGGTACGGGCCTCGGATGTCGTTTCCTGGGGGTTGATCATCTCGAATGTCGAGCGCGATGCCCCGCATGCGTCGATACCCTTCATCGAAACCCTGATCACGCCCGACGCGACCGCGATCTACCACTGCAAGGTGTTTCGTGCCTGCGATCCGGTGCGGGTGACGGGTGCGTCCTACGGATTATGCGATGGGCGGACGAAAACCTTCGATGGCCGTGGAGGGCTGTCCACCACCTCAGCCAAGCCGCATGATCCGCTGCGGACGAAGGGGTGCGACGCTCAGGCGATCGTCGCGGGCGCCGATCGGGTCGAGACGTCCTTCCTGCGCTGGAAACCCCTGGGTCAGGAGCGGTCGTCCGTCGGATCAATCGGCAATTCCTGGACCATCGAGGGATCCGATCCGCCTGGAGCCTACCGCATCGAGGTGCGGATTTCGGGGCAGCTGGTCGGGGCGCTCGATTTCGAGGTGCGTCGATGACGAGGTGCGCGGCCGTGCTGTCCGGGATGCTCGGGATCGCGCTCGCGCTCCTGCCAGGGTCCGCCCTGGCGTTGATCCAGACGGACAACGAGCGCACGCCGACATGGGACAATTTCAGCATCAGGACGAACAACGCCACGAACGAGCGCGGTGCCTATCTCGGCATGGCGATGTTCTGCGACTTCCCGGAACAATACCCGCCGCATAAGCCGAATCCGCGCTGGGAGCAGGAACGTCCATGGCGCAGCCATTTCGTGGAGCGTTTGAACCCGAATTTCTCGAATTGTCACGTGCGGGTCTTCGTCGTCCTTCCGCAGACCGGGACCGATTTCGATCTCGAGGCGACGCTGGAGATGGCGTTCGAGACGGCTCTGCCGCCAGCCCTGCAGCCATCGGCGGGAGGTACCAGGACGATCACGATGACGCAGAAGATCCTGACCTCGCGCCGTTTCGCCTTGCCCGAGCTCTCCGGATCCCCGCGCCAGAAGGTGACGTTTCGTCTGCAGATCAACGGCAAGATTCTCGGCCAGATCGAGAGCGAGATAGACCCCGGCTTCATCCTCAGGATCAACGAGATCAGGCGCCACGAACGCAGCGACCAGCCGATCCGGCGGCAATGGGATCCCCAATGAAAGGTCGCCGCGGATTCATGGGCGCGCTGGCCGCGGTCCTGGGACTCTCCTGGTCCTCGCGATCCGATGCCAAAGGCGGTGGCGGCAAGACCTTGCGTCTCTACAGGGCGAATGGTCGTTACGCCGGCCGGATCGACCCCCGGGGACGCTTCTATGGCGACAATGGCCGGTATCTCGGGCGCGTCGAGGGAGACCGGATCTACGATGCGCAGGGCCGGTACCTCGGCCGGTTCGAGTCGTCCGGGCGCCTGCACGAGGATGACGGGCCGCGTGCAGGGACCGGACCGGTCGACGGCCTGATGCGCCCTGCGCCGGCTGCGCCGGCGGATGGCACGGCCCTGCCCACGCAACCGCCCGGGCGTTCACCCCCGCAACCGCTCATCGAGATCGTCCGGCCGCCGGCCAGCGCGCGCTGACCCAATTTCCGATCCAGACATCTATTCCCGCTTTGCCAGACAGCGGTCGCGTCGTCCCGCGCCAGGCCGGAGACGGGGAGGGAATGGTTGTCTGGATCCTATCTCTGGATCCTATCTCTCCGGGGCGTGCAACCGCGACCCGGCCGGCGGCGGCGCGACGGAGCGCGCTGCGGACGACAAGGTGGTGAAGGCCGGCACCTACCGCGCCTGCGACTGGGCCGTGGTGGAGCGCCTGAGAAAACTACGCTGGATCGTTATTTCCTAATGGAAACTCCACGCCCATCGCCGTCAGACGCTCCACCAGCGGCAGTGGCGCCCCGCCATATGGCGATGCCTGTTTCGCCAGATATTCGAAGCGGAGATACTCATCAGTATAGGAACCCGGAACGCCATAGGTGAA
>CAIOSQ010000165.1 GCA_903860935.1 uncultured Rhodospirillales bacterium
CGACCATGTCGACGGCAATCTTGAGCGCCGCTGCGGGCGTGCGCTTTCCACCGCGCGTCTGCAGCATGTAGAGCTTGCCGCGCTCGACCGGGAACTCGATGTCCTGCATGTCGCGGTAATGCCGCTCGAGCCGCCCACGCACCTCGGCGAGCTGCGCGAAGACCTCGGGCATCACCTCTTCCATCGCAGGCATCTTCGATTTCTGCCTGACGCGCCCGGCCGTGGTCAGTTGTTGCGGCGTGCGGATGCCCGCCACCACGTCCTCGCCCTGGGCGTTGACCAGATATTCGCCGTAGAACAGGTTCTCGCCGGTCGAGGGATCGCGGGTGAAGGCGACGCCGGTCGCGCAATCCTCGCCCATGTTGCCGAACACCATCGCCTGCACGTTGACCGCCGTGCCCCAATCCTCGGGGATGGCGTGCAGCTTGCGGTAGGTGATCGCACGCTGGTTCATCCAGCTCGAGAACACGGCGCCGATCGCGCCCCAGAGCTGCTCACGCGGCTCCTGCGGGAACGGGCGACCCAGTTCCTGCTCGACCATCGCCTTGTAGCGGCCGACCAGATCGCGCCAGTCGTCGGCCTCCAACTCCGTGTCGAGCGAAACACCCTTCTCGTCCTTCAACTGATCGAGCAGTTCCTCGAAATGATGGTGGTCGATGTCGAGCACCACGTTGCCGTACATCTGGATGAAGCGACGATAGCTGTCCCAGGCGAAGCGCTCGTTGCGCGCGGATCGCGCGAGCCCGCGCACGGTGCGATCGTTGAGGCCCAGATTGAGGACGGTATCCATCATGCCCGGCATCGAGGCGCGCGCGCCGGAGCGCACGGACACGAGCAACGGATCGGCGGCGTCGCCGAAGCGCCGCCCGACGATGCGTTCGATCTCGGCAAGCGCCGCCTTGACCTCACCCTCGAGTTCGGCCGGATAGCGCCGCTCATGGGCGTAGAAATGGGTGCAGACCTCGGTGGTGATGGTGAAGCCGGGCGGCACGGGAAGGCCGAGATTGCTCATCTCGGCGAGGTTCGCGCCCTTGCCGCCAAGCAGGTTGCGCAGCGCGGCGCCGCCGTCGCTGCGGCCCTCGCCGAAGGAATAGACCCATTGCGCCATATGCTTCACCGTCACCCTTCGATGCGCGTGAAATCCGCCACCTGACCGAGCGTCGCGCGGATGCGCGACAACAGGCGCAGGCGATTGGCCCGCAACGCCGGGGCCGGGTCGTTCACGGTCACCTTGGCGAAGAACGCGTCGACGGGTCCCCTTAATCCGGCGAGCGCGGCCATCGCAGCCGCGAAATCCTCGCGCGCCAGCGCCGCGTCGACCACCGGACCCGCGTCGCGCAGGGCGGCTTCGAGGGCACGTTCCTCGTCGAGGATCAGATCGGCGATCGAGACCGGACCGTCATGGCGCGCCTTGTCCTTCTTCTCCTCGATCGCGACGATGTTCGCGCCACGACGGAAGGCGATCAGGAGATTGGCGCCATCCTCGCCGCCAAGGAAGGCGCCCAACGCGTCGACACGCGCCAGCAGGCGCACGAGATCGTCCTCGCCGCCGAGCGCGAAGACGGCGTCGATGAGATCGTGGCGCACGCCCTTCTCGCGCAGCGCCACCTTGAGCCGGTCGGCGAAGAAGGCCAGCAGGTCCGCGACCGGAGATCCCGCGCGCGGCGCGCCGTCCTCCGGCGCCTTGCCATGCAGGCGCAGCGCGGCGGCGAAGGCCGCGGCGAGCGGCAGGCGCAGACGGTTCTCGACGATCAACCGGATCACCCCCAGCGCAGCGCGGCGGAGCGCGAAGGGATCCTTGGACCCGGTCGGCTTCTCGCCGATCGCGAAGAACCCGGTCAGCGTGTCGAGCTTGTCCGCCAGCGCAGCGGCGACCGAAACGGGCGTCGAGGGACAGCGATCATTCGGCCCCTGCGGCGCGTAATGGTCGCGCAGCGCCTCCGCCACCGCATCGGCCTCGCCATCGGCGCGCGCGTAATAGCGGCCCATCGTGCCCTGGAGTTCGGGGAACTCCCCGACCATTCCGGTCGTCAGATCGGCCTTGGAAAGCAGGCCGGCGCGCTGCGCCGCGGCGCGATCGCAGCCGGGAATGCGCGTGGCGAGTTCGCCGGCGAGGACCTGAAGGCGAACCGCCTTGTCCTCCAGCGATCCGAGGCCCGCATAGAAGATGCGGTCCTTGAGCGCGGGCACGCGCGCATCGAGACGCGCCTTGCGATCCTGCTCCCAGAAAAAGCGCGCATCCGACAGCCGCGCGCGCAGCACGCGCTCGTTGCCCGTGACGATGTTGGCGGTGCCTGCCGGGTCGGTGCGCATGTTGGCGACGACCACGAAATGCGGCGCCGTGCGGCCATCGGGATGAAGGAGAGTGAAATAGCGCTGATGCGCCCGCATCGAGGTCGCCAGGACTTCCGGCGGCAATTCCATGAAGGCGTCGTCGATGCGCCCGACATGCGCCACCGGCCATTCCACGAGGCCGGTGACCTCGTCGAGCAGTCCCGGGTCGTCCTTGAGCACGAGGCCGAGTGTCGCCGCGGCCGCCTTCGCCTGGGCCTCGATCGCGGCACGACGCTCGGCCGGGTCGAGGATCACATGCGCGGCGCGCAGACCATCGCGGTAGCTCGCGAAATCCGCGACCTCGAAGGGGTCCGGGGACAGGAAGCGATGACCGGCCGTGCGGCGACCGAATGCGATGCGGTCGCCGCCGAGGTCGATCTCACCGGTGATCGTCGCGCCGTCGAGGACGGCGACGATCGCGTGCAACGGGCGCACCCAGGGCTGCCGATTGGCGGCCCAGCGCATCGATTTCGGCCAGGGAAACTGCGCGACCGCGGCGGCGATCGCGGTGGCCGTGGCGGCCGACGTGGCGACGCCTGGAATGCGCCGCAGGAAGACCCAGGACTCGCTCTTGCCGTCGCTGCGCGTCTCGCAATCGGCCAGGGTCCTGCCCTCGCCCAGCTTGCGCAGGAAGCCCTGGATCGCCTGGTCGGGCGCGCCGACGCGCGGACCCTTGACCTCCTCGGTGCGATCCGGCGTGGACACCGGCAGACCGTCGACGACCAACGCGAGGCGCCGTGGCGTCGCGAAGGCGCGCGCCGTGCCCCAGGTCAACCCGGCCCCCTTGAGCCCGTCGCAGATCAGCCGAAGCAGATCCTCGGAGGCGCGAGCCTGCATGCGCGCGGGGATCTCCTCGGAAAGGAGTTCGATCAGCAGTTCAGCCATTGGCGGGCGCCTGGGTCTTGAGCCATTGCTCGCAGCAGGCTTTCGCCAGCGCGCGCACGCGGCCGATATAGGCCTGGCGCTCGGCCACCGAGATGGCGCCGCGCGCGTCGAGCAGGTTGAAGCGATGGCTTGCCTTGATGCACTGGTCGTAGGCGGGGAGCGCGAGGCCGTTGCCGAGCAACGACTGGCATTCCGCCTCGGCGTCCTGGAAATGGCGGAGCAGCATCGTCACATCGGCGTGCTCGAAGTTATGGCGCGAATACTCGACCTCGGCCTGATGGAACACGTCGCGATAGAGCACGGGCGCGCGGCTGTCCGGATCGTTGAACGGCAGGTCGTAGACGCTGCGGCGATCGAACAGATACATCGCGAGACGCTCCAGCCCGTAGGTCAGTTCGACCGAGACCGGATCGCATTCGATGCCGCCGACCTGCTGGAAATAGGTGAACTGCGTCACCTCCATGCCGTCGCACCAGACCTCCCAGCCGAGGCCCCAGGCGCCCAGCGTCGGGCTTTCCCAGTCGTCCTCGACGAAGCGAATGTCGTGCCGGGCCGGATCGATCCCGATCGCGCGCAACGAGCCGAGATACAGGTCCTGCGCATCCGTCGGGGACGGCTTCATGATGACCTGGAACTGGTAGTAGTGCTGAAGCCGGTTCGGATTCTCGCCGTAGCGGCCGTCGGCGGGACGCCGGGACGGCTGGACATAGGCGGCGTTCCAGCGCTGCGGGCCGAGGGCGCGCAGGGTCGTCGCGGGGTGGAACGTCCCGGCACCGACTTCCATGTCGTAGGGCTGAAGGATGACACAGCCCTGGGCGGCCCAATAGGCCTGGAGCGTCAGAATGAGCCCCTGAAACGATTTCGGTTTTTCCACGAGACCCCGCACCGACCCGAGTCGATTTTGCGGCGCAACATAACCACGGCGACTCGCGAGTCAACGCCCGAAGCCGTGTCCGCCGCACGCGTCAGAAAGACACGGGGGCCGTGGCGAGGATCAACGCGGGTAGGGACAAGCGGCCTTCCCGCAACTCCGCGCGCCAACGGCGACGAAGGCGCCACACTGCCTGCACTTCGCGAGATCCTCGACCTCGACCGGTTCGTGGCCGCCACGGTTGCGGCGCATCGCATCCTGCGCGTCGCGCCGCTCGGCGAGCATGCGACGCTCCTTCTCCCATCGCTGGAACCAACGCCAGCCAAACCAGGCGATCGCGACCACCGCCACCACAAGGAGCAATTTGCCGAAGCTTCCCGTCATCTCCCGTCTCCGCTGGCGCGACGCGGACACCGCGCGCGCACGAATGCCATCCAGTTGCCGTCAGGACCGCGGCATGCCGTCCGCCCGTCCTCGGCGATCGCGACGCCGCCATGGCGCCAGAGCCGTCGCCACAGAACCACATCGAACAACGCCCGGGTCTCGACACGGGCGCGAATCCGCCGCGCGATGTCCGGCCGCACGAACCCATACCACGCGGCGACCGCGGCCGCGGCGGCCAGGATGACACCCGGCCAGTCCGCCAGCCAGCCGGCCGCGGCGACGATGGCGACCAGGGCATAGAGCCAGCGCGTGGACTCGGCCTGGACCGAGACCGGACTATCGGGCTTGTCGAGGCGCGGCGCGTCGAGTTCGAGGACGGCGCGACCGCCGTCGAGCAGGTCACGCAACTGCGCCAGGAGTTCGACGTCGCTGCGGTCGGACATCGCGCCCTCACCCGCCCGCCAGATCAAGCCCGGGCATGGACAGCGCCACGCCATGGCGCAGGATCGCCTCGGCGGCCGCGGTGAAGCGTCCATCGGCCTCGTGCAGCACGAGCCCCGGCAGCAGCCGCGCCGCGCCGCGGCTCCCGAGCCGCGCCCCGAGCAGGATCCGCCGCGCCGGCTCGTCCGCACGCGGCCAGAGCGGCACGAGGACGATATCGCCGAAGCCGCCGGCCAGGGACGCCACCGCATGGTCGAAGCGGTCCGCGCGATGGACCATCCAGAGCGTCCCTCGCGGCCGCAGGATTCTCCGCGCGGCATCCACCCAGGCGGCGAGCCCGGCATCGCCTTCGACATGGGCGCGCCGCTTGCCCGGATGCGGCGACGGGCTCGCGCGCGCCGGCAGGTCATAGGGCGGATTGAAGAAGACGACCCCGGCAGAGCCGCGCATCGCCGGCGCGCAGGCGACGACATCGGCCTCGATCACGTCGACACGCCCCGCGAAGCCATTGGCGGCCACGTTGCGCCGCGCGAGCGCCGCCATCGCAGGATCGACCTCGACCGCGCGGATCGACAGGCCGCCGCAACGCGCCGCGAGGCAGAGCGTCGCGGCGCCCGCGCCTGCCCCGAATTCGACGGCGTCGGCGGCACCCGACGGGATCGTCGCCGCGAGCAGCACCGGATCGATGGCCGCGCGGTAACCCTGCGCAGGCTGCTCGAAGCTGATCTTGCCGCCCAACAGGCTGCCATGGGTCGTCTGCGTGCCTGGATCCATTCGCCTCGCCTCGCCTTGCTTGATCGCGCCCCGGCGAAGACTATGCTCCGCGCAGTTCGTCCTCGGAGCAAGTCGGGAGCAGCCTGTGGCAATCGTCGTCAATCTGGAAGGCGGGCGAGATCGTGGCCGCGCGCCATCGCTCGCACCGCTCATGTCACTCGTCGGCGACGATCTCAAGCGCGTCAACGAGGTCATCCTGCGGCGCATGCACAGCCCGGTGGCGCTGATCCCGCAGCTTGCCGGCCACATCGTCGCCGCCGGCGGAAAACGGATGCGCCCGATGCTCACCCTCGCGGCGGCGCGGATGTGCGGCGTCACCGCCAGCGAGCGCCACGTCAACCTCGCGGCCTGCGTGGAGTTCATCCATACGGCCACGCTGCTCCATGACGATGTCGTCGACGAGTCGGACCTGCGGCGCGGCCGGGCCACGGCCAACGCGGTCTGGGGCAACAAGGCCTCCGTCCTGGTGGGCGATTTCCTGTTCAGCCGCGCCTTCGAAGTCATGGTCGAGGATGGCTCGCTCGACGTGCTGCGGATCCTGTCGCACGCCTCGGCGGTGATCGCCGAGGGCGAGGTGCTGCAGCTCACCACCGCCAACGACACCGAGACGACCGAGAGCGCCTATCTCGAGGTGATCAAGGCGAAGACCGCGACGTTGTTCGCGGCGGCGGCCCGCGTCGGCGCGGTGGTCGCCAACCGCCCGAAGATCGAGGAAGAAGCGCTCGAAAGCTACGGCCTCAATCTCGGCATCGCCTTCCAGCTGGTCGACGACGTCATCGACTACGCCTCGACAGCCGAAAAGATGGGCAAATCGGTCGGCGACGATTTCCGCGACGGCAAGATCACGCTGCCCGTGGTTCTCGCCTTTTTGCGCGGCGACGAACCGGAACGCCAGTTCTGGCGCCGGACACTCGAGGGCCTCGACCAGAAGCCAGGCGACCTCGAGCACGCCATCGACCTGATGACGCGCCACGGGTCGCTGCGCGATACCGTCGAGCGCGCACGCCATTACGGCGCGATCGCCCGCGACGCGCTCGGGATCTTCCCCGACCACCCGGTCAAGCGCGCCCTCGGGGAACTGGTCGAATTCGCCATCCACAGGGCGCATTGAAAAGGGCCACGCGCGTCGCTTGCAGCCCCGGCGGCGCGGGGCTATAACGCGCCCCCGTCCGACGTGCCGACTGGCGCGCCGGAGATCCGGTCGGAGTGTAGCTCAGCCTGGTAGAGCACTTGGTTCGGGACCAAGGGGCCGGAGGTTCGAATCCTCTCACTCCGACCAATTTCGGGCCGACCAATTTCGGGCCGACCAATTTCGGGCCGACCGTTTTCTGGCCCATGGTCATTGGGCCAAACCCGTTGAATTTCGAGTTTTCGGCGCGCGAGGCAGACGTTTTGCCTCGGGCCTTGCGTCAGCGCGCAGTGCCGTTCGCGGGCTGAAAGCGCGCGGCGAGGAACTCCAGCAGATCCGCGCCGATCTCGTCGACCTGGGTCAGGATGCGCGCGATCACCGTCTCGACGAAGCGATCGCGATCGCCCGGCATCCCGTCGAACGGGGTTTCCGCGATGGCCGACAGCGCCGCGCGGATCACCGGCAGGAATGTTCCGGGGATACGCGCCTTCTCGTTGACCGAGTTGAAGCCACGCACGCGCGGATCGTGCAGCATCGACTGCACCGTCGCGAGCGGCAGACCGGAACGCAGCGAAACCGCCATCTCGAAGAAGGCGAGATCGCCCGTGCAGAGCGCCTTGAGCGCGAGAAGGGGCGACAACTTCCCCTGCTGATGCCATTGCCGCGCCAACGCCCGCGATGCCTCGGCCGGACGGAACGTGGCGCCCTCGCCAGCCCGCGTGGCCTCCGGCGATGCGGGCGCGGCTGTCACGGCGGCGTCCCGCTCGATGGGCGTCGCATCGGGCACGGGGGCCGACGGCGATGGAACGGTGGTTTCCGCAGACGGGTTCGCACCGCGATAATTCGCGTTGAGCCGGTTCGAGACGCGCGCGACGACCTTCTCGGCGACCGAAGCGGGCAGACGGTCGCGCTTGGCAAGCGCCACGAGCACCGGCCACGCGTCCTCGAACCGCTCCAGGATGCGCTCGAGATCGGCGTCCGACAGGACCGCGCCCTTGTTCGCGGCCAGGCGTGCGACGGGTGCCTGCGCACACGTATCGATGATCACCCGGCTGACATCCTCGGACACATGGCTTCGCCCGGCGATCGCATCCTGCTTCTGCGGATCGCCCCCGGCGATTACGTCGATCAGGACCGTATCGCCGAGCAGATCGGAATGCGCCAGGATCGGCCGCGCTACGTCGATGACGTCATGCGCGAGACGCTCCGCGGTTCCGGCCGAGACGTTGGCATTGCGCTTCACGGTCTCGGCGAGAACGGCGCGCACGACGGTCGCCGGATCGCGCGCAAAGAAATCGACGAGATGCCGCCATTCTTCGACCTGCGTCGTCTTGAGCCGCGGCAACTCCCCTATCTTCGCGACCGCGGCGGCGACGAGAGAGCGCGAATTGGGCGATCCATCCGCGAGAAGCCGCTCGGCTTCGTCGACGAGCGCCTCGAGTTTATTGCTCTGCCCCACGATAGCGGCGGCCCCTTCTCCACACCGATACGACCGTAAGCTGCGACGGTTAATCACCCGTAAACCGATTTTGTCCCTTGGGCATCCCACATGCCAAGGGTTTTCAGCCGTCACCCCCGCAAGGGGTGATGCGCGGACGCGGCGATCTGCCATAGCATGCCCGCCGTTTTGTCCGCTCCGAGCCGAGGCGCGCCATGGATCTCAAGCCGTACATACGCGACGTTCCCGACTTCCCGAAGCCCGGGATCCTGTTCCGCGACATTTCACCGCTGCTCGCCGATGCCCGGGCCTGGCAGGCCTGCGTCGACGGTCTGGCCGCCCTGATCCGGCCCCACAAACCCGAGCTCCTCGCCGGGATCGAGTCGCGGGGCTTCCTGGTCACCGCCCCGCTCGCGCTGGCGCTCGGTTGCGGGTTCATCATGGTCCGCAAGCGGGGGAAGCTGCCCGGCCGGACGCTGCCGCACACCTACGAACTCGAATACGGATCCGACACGATCGAGATCCAGGACGATGCCGTGCGGCCGGGCCAGCGCGTCGTGGTGCTCGACGACGTGCTCGCCACGGGCGGCACGCTCGCGGCGGCGATCACGCTTCTCCGCAAGGCCGGAGCCGACGTGCGTGGCGCCGCGTGCATCATGGAGCTCGGCTTCCTCGAAGGCCGCAAGCGCCTCGACACGGCCTTCGACGCGCTCGTCGCCTATTGACGGGCGCGCGCCCAGTCCAGACAGGCGCCAAGGCAGGCCTCCAGGACCGGGCGCACCCGCGCGGCGCGCTCCGGATCCCAGGCAAAGGGCGGCCCCTCGACCATGTAGGCGCTCTGCGCCATCTCGAGTTGCAGGGCATGGACGCCGTCCGCGGGCTGGCCGTAGTGCCGCGTGATGTAGCCACCCTTGAAACGCCCGTTATGGACCGCGCTGAAGCCGGGCGCCGCCGCCAGGATCGCATGGACGCGCGCGGCGAGCGCCGGATCGCAACTGGCGCCGTCGGCCGTGCCGAGGTTGAAGTCCGGAAGTGTGCCCGCGAAGAAACGCGGCGCGCGCGAGACGATCGAATGGGCGTCCCACAGCACCGCGACGCCGAACCGCGCGCGCGCGCGCGCGAGTTCGGCCGCAAGCGCGGCATGATAGGGACGCCAACAGGTCTCGACGCGCGCGGCGATCTCGGCCCCGTCGGGGGCCCCGCCGTGCCGATAGACCGGGCCGTCGGCGAAGGTCCCCAGCGGACAGAGTTCGGTATTGCTCGCACCGGGATAGAGGGGCTGTCCCGACGGGTCGCGGTTGAGATCGATGACGAGGCGCGACTGCGTCGCCGCGATCACCGAAGCGCCAAGACCGCGGGCGAAATCGTAGAGGCGCTCGATATGCCAGTCGGTATCGGCAAGCTCGGCAGCTTCGGGCGTGAGCCGGCCCAGGATGGCCGCCGGCACATAGGTGCCGACATGGGGCGCGCTGACGACCAGGGGCGTATCGCCGGCCGTGAAAACATGGGTCTGGATCATCGACGTATCTCCTGTGGCCGGCCCGCGCGCAACACCGCATGCAAGGGATTGCGAGCGATCCAGTAGACGAGTTCGGCCGGCCGCTCGATGTCCCAGAGCGCGACATCCGCGACCTTGCCGATCTCGAGCGTGCCGAGCCGATCCTGCAGTCCAAGCGCGCGTGCGCCGTTGCGCGTCAGTCCCGCCAGCGCCTCCTCCGGCGTCAGGCGGAACAGCGTCGCGGCCATGTTCATGACCAGCAAGGGCGACAGCAGCGGCGAGGATCCGGGATTGGCGTCGGTCGCCAGCGCGATCGCGACGCCGTGGCGCCGCAGCGCATCGACCGGCGGCAGCTTCGTCTCGCGCAGGAAATAGAATGCCCCCGGCAGCAGGACCGCGACCGTGCCGGCCGCCGCCATCGCGGCGGCGCCGGCCTCGGACGTGTACTCGAGATGATCCGCCGACAAGGCGCCAAAGCGCGCCGCCAGCGCCGCGCCGCCCTGGTCGCTCAACTGGTCCGCATGAAGCTTCACGGCGAGGCCCTTGGCCCGGGCGGCGGTGAAGAGGCGCGCCGTCTCGTCCGGCGTGAAGGCGATCCGCTCGGCAAAGCAATCGACAGCGTCGGCGAGCCCCTCCGCCGCGACGGCGTCGAGCATCGGACCCGCAACGAGATCGACATAGTCGGATTGCCGCCCCTGGAACTCTTTCGGCAGCGCATGCGCACCGAGAAACGTGGTCGCCACCCGCACCGGCCCCTCCGCGCCGAGCCGCCGCGCCGCACGCAGTTGTCGCAGTTCGGTCTCGATGTCGAGCCCGTAGCCGGACTTGATCTCGGCGGTCGTGACGCCCTCGCGGGCGAGCGCCATCAGGCGCGGACGCGCGGAGGCGAGCAGCGCCTCGAGGGAGGACGCGCGGGTCGCGGCCACGGTCGAGCGGATGCCGCCGCCGGCCTGGGCGATCTGCTCGTAGGTCGCGCCGCCGAGCCGCATCTCGAATTCCTGTGCGCGATCGCCGCCGAACACCAGATGGGTGTGACAATCGACCAGCCCGGGCGTCGCCCATCGACCGCCGCCATCATGGGTCTCGCGCGCGGCGCCTGTCGGCAAGTCGGCACGCCGCCCGACCCAGGCGATGCGGCCATCGCGGATCGCGATTGCGCCGTTCTCGATCGCCCCATAGGCCACGGCGCCGGGCACCATCGTGGCGAGGCGCAGATTGATCCAGAGGCTGTCCCACATCTCGCTCATCGCCGCTTCCCCCGCAAAACGCCTTGCACGCGGGTCGACGCCACGGGCAAGACTGTGCCGTTGTTCTAGACCGCCGCACGGAGCGCCGTCGATGCCCCGCTACCTCGCCGAGTCCGCCTGGCTGCCCGAAGGCTGGGCCCGCGATGTCGTGATCGATGTGGACGGGACCGGAGCGATCGCCGCGGTGGTTCCAGGCGGCGACGCGGCCGGCGCGACGCGCCTCGCCGGGCCCGCCCTACCAGGCATTCCGAACCTTCATTCACACGCCTTCCAGCGCGCGATGGCCGGGCTGACCGAAGTGGCGGGACCTGCGGGCGACGATTTCTGGAGCTGGCGCGATCTCATGTATCGCTTCCTCGACCGGCTCGGCCCCGCCGATGTCGAGGCGATCGCGGCCCAACTCCATGTCGAATTGCTCAAGCACGGCTACACGGCGATCGCCGAGTTTCATTACCTGCACAACGACCGCGGCGGCGGCGCCTACGAGAGCGAGACGACGTTGAGCGACGCGATTTGCGCCGCGGCGGGCGCCAGCGGCATCGGGCTTACGCTGCTTCCCGTTGCCTACCGGCAAGGCGGCTTCGGCGGCAAGCCCACCAGCCCCGCGCAGCGCCGCTTCGTGCTGTCGCCGGATGGCTATGCCCGACTCGTCGAAACGCTCGGGCATCGCCACCGCAGGGATCCGCAGATCAGGATCGGGATCGCCCCGCACTCGCTGCGCGCGATCGCGCCGGATGATCTCGATGGCCTCGTCACGCTGGCTGCGAAGCTCGACGCGACCGCGCCGATCCATATCCATGTCGCCGAGCAGACCCGCGAGGTCGAGGACTGCATCGCCTGGTCGGGGCAGCGACCGGTCGCCTGGCTCCTCGACCACGCGCCCGTGGACGCGCGCTGGTGCCTCGTACACGCGACGCATATGGACGGGGACGAAATCGCGCGCCTCGCCCGCAGCGGCGCGGTCGCCGGGCTATGCCCGACCACCGAGGCCAATCTCGGCGACGGACTCTTCCCGCTCGGGCCGTTCAGGAGCGCCGGCGGCGCGATCGGCATCGGTTCGGATTCCAACGTCTCGACAAGCCCGGTCGAGGAACTGCGCTGGCTCGAATACGCACAGCGCCTTGCGGCGCGGGCCCGCAACCTCGCGGCTCCCGGGCCCGGCACATCGACGGGCGTGGCGCTCCTGAAGGCGGCGCTTGCCGGCGGGGCGCGCGCCTGCGCGCGGCCGATCGGCGCCATCGCCCCGGGCCTGCGCGCGGACATCGTCGTCCTCGATCCCGATCATCCGGTGCTCGTGGCGCGCAGCGGCGATGCGCTGATCGACGGGTGGATCTTCTCCGGCAACGACACGCCGGTGCGCGACGTGATGGTCGGCGGCCATTGGGTGGTGCGCGAAGGCCATCACGTGCACGAGGATCAGGCGCGAGCCGATTTCACCCGCCGCATGCGGCATCTGCTGGCGGAGGCTTGAGCCATGGACATGCGCGACATCCCCTTCGGCACCACGGACTGGTCGGCGATCCTGCCGACCACCCATCCCGGCGAGACCGGGGTCGCGACGTGGCGCACGCGCAACTTCGCCGGCATCCGCGTGCGGATGGTCGAGTACAGCGCCGGCTACAAGGCCGATCACTGGTGCGCCAAGGGCCATATCCTTCTGGTGCTCGCCGGCGAACTGGAAACAGAGCTTGCCGACGGCCGGGTCTTCCGTCTCGCGCCCGGGCAGAGCTATCAGGTTGCCGATGGCGCCGAACCGCACCGGTCCTCGACCGCGGCGGGAGCGACGCTGTTCATCGTCGATTGAGCGCGGCCATGGAGCGGGCGCCGGCCGATCTCGCCGTCCTCGGGATCGAGACCAGCTGCGACGAAACCGCCGCCGCCGTCGTGCGCGGCGATCGCCGCATCCTGTCCAGCATCGTGCTGTCCCAAGGCGACCTTCACGCGATCCATGGCGGCGTCGTCCCCGAGATCGCCGCGCGCGCTCATCTCGACCATTGCGACGCGGTGATCCGCCACGCGCTCGACACGGCCGGGATCGGCCTAGACCGGATCGACGCCATCGCGGCCACGATCGGCCCTGGCCTGATCGGCGGATTGCTGGTCGGCGCGATGACGGGCAAGGCCATCGCCCTCGCGCGCGGCCTGCCCTTTCTCGGAATGAACCACCTCGAGGGGCATGCTCTTTCGGCGCGGCTCGATCCGGGCGTCGCATTCCCGTATCTGCTCCTGCTGGCCTCGGGCGGGCACTGCCAGTTCCTCATCGTCGATGCCGACGGGCGTTACACCCGGCTCGGCACCACCATCGACGATGCCGCCGGCGAGGCGTTCGACAAGACCGCGAAACTGCTTGGCCTCGGCTATCCGGGCGGGCCCGCGCTCGAGCGCCTGGCCGCGCGCGGCGATCCGCAGCGCTTCGCCCTGCCGCGCCCGCTGCTCGGCAGGCCCGGTTGCGACTTCTCGTTCTCCGGCCTGAAGACAGCCATGCGTCTCGTCATCGATCGCCTGGGCGAAGAGGTCGATGCGGCGCGCGCGGATCTCGCGGCATCGTTCCAGCGCGCGGTCGCGGATGTGATCGCCGACCGGACGACGCATGCCATCGCCGCGACGCGCGCGCGCGGCGTCGAACCAACCGCGCTCGTCGTCGCCGGCGGCGTCGCGGCGAATACCGAGATCCGCGACCGGCTCGCGGCGACCGGCGCGGCCCATGGCCTCGCGCTGCGTGCGCCACCGCTCGCGCTTTGTACCGACAACGCCGCGATGATCGCCTGGGCGGGCATCGAACGGCTGCGCCGCGGGGAACGCGACGCGCTCGACATTCCGGCACGACCCCGCTGGCCGCTCGATCCGGCCGCGGCCTAGGACATGATCCGCGCTGACGGACGCGCGGATCACGCTCTGGCTCTCCGTCTCGTCGCGTGACCGGTGTCTGCGACGATCGCGCGTCAGGCGTGCCCGCGGTAATCCGAGAGGGTGGCCGCGATCGCGGCCTCGAGACCCGTGGTCTGAAAGCCCGGCAGGAGCCGGCGTCGGGCGGGATCGTCGAGGATCACAGCATCCTCGAACAGGTAATCGAGTTCGAGCATCTCGCGCAGTGTCGGATCGAAAGGCGCAGCCAGACGCAGCGCCCACCACGGCACCGTCCGTGCCACGCGTCCGCGCAGCCCCGCGCCAGCGGCTATCGCGTCCAGGAAATCGCCCTGCCGCGTGAAGACATGGCCCGAGAGATGCACGGCCTGGCAGGGCGCCAGCGTGTCGCGCCGGGCGACGAGGTCGCCTGCAAGACGTGCCAGGTCTGGCCCGTAGCCCCATTGATGCGGGACGGAGAGACGCCCCGGCCATAGCATCGGCCTGCCTGCGAGCGCGCGTCCGAACAAACGGTCGACGAGGCTGTTGCGCACACCGGGACCGAAAAGATCGCCGGCGCGCACGATGATCGCGCGCATCCGTCCATCGTCGCAGCCGCGGCGGATCATGTACTCGAGATCCGCCCGAAGCCGGCCCTTGCGCGTCGTCGCGTCCTGCGGCGCATCCTCGGGCAAGGCGCGCCCCGTCTGCCGTCCGAAGCCGTGGACGCTCCCTGGAAACAGGAGGAGCGCGCCCGCGTCGCGGCACGCCGCGATCGCCTTCGCCGTGGCGTCGCGCATGCCCGGATCCCATTGCGCGAAGGGGTAGTTCACGGCGAGCGCGACGACCTCGCAGCCCTGCACGACGCGCGCGAGGACCGCGCGGTCGCGTGCATCGCCCTCCACGACCTCGACGCCATCGGGGAATGCCTCCGGGCCGGGCCGACGGCGCACCAGTCCGCGCACCAGCCAGCCGCGCGCCGCGAATTCCGTCACGACAGACCGGCCAAAACCGCCCGCGGCGCCCAGGACAAGAATGCGCGATACCATCCCCGCACTTCACCACGCTCCCCGCGCGTGCGCCAGCCATCCGCGCTTGCGCCGATGCCATGCCTGCCACGACAATCCGTCGCGCATGGACAACCGAGATTCGATCGCCATCATCGGCGCGGGCGCCTGGGGCACCGCCCTGGCGCAAGTGCTTGCCCGCGACGGGCGGGAGGTCGCGCTCTGGGCGCGGCGCGAGGATGTCGTGGCCGCGATCCGAATGTCCGGCGAAAACACGCCATGCCTGCCCGGGATCCGGCTGTCACCCGGCATCTTGGCGTCGACGGACCTCGCGGCGACGCTCGCGCGGACCCGAACCGCCATCCTCGCCGTCCCCGCGGCCTTCGCACCCATGGTCGCCGCCGCTATCGGCGACCATCCGCACCGTCCCGCCGCGACGATCATCGCGGCCAAGGGCTTCGCGGAACCGGGATCGCGCCTGCTCGACCGGGCGATCGGCGCCGCGCTGCCCGGGACGATCATCGCGACGCTGTCGGGACCGAGTTTTGCGCGCGATGTCGCGCTTGGCCTGCCGACTGCCGTAGTCCTCGCCGCGGCACGCGCAGACGACGCGCTGGCGCTCGCCGCCCGCTTGGCGACCCCGTTGCTGCGGGTCTATGCCAGCGACGATCCGGTAGGCGTCCAGATCGGCGGCGCTTTGAAGAACGTGATCGCGATCGCGTGCGGGATCGTCGTCGGGAGAGGCCTCGGCGAGAGCGCCCGCGCGGCGCTGCTGACCCGTGGACTGGCCGAGATGGCGCGGTTGGCGGTCGCCCTCGGCGGACGTCGCGCGACGTTGATGGGGCTGTCCGGCCTCGGTGACCTCGCGCTCACCTGCGCGTCGCCCCAGTCGCGCAACCATGCGCTCGGCATCGCCCTCGGACGCGGCTCTCGTCTCGCCGACCTGCTCGCCGGCCGGCGCAGCGTCGTGGAAGGTGTCGGCGCCGCGGCCGCAGCCATGCGTCTCGCCCACGATCTGGCGATCGATCTGCCGATCGCCGCATCCGTCGACGCGATCCTGCACCACGGGGCCGATATCGACGCGACCATCGCCGCGCTGATGGCGCGACCGCTCAAGGAGGAAGAATGACCACGCAATATTGGCTGATGAAGTCGGAGCCCGACGTCTATCCGTGGTCACGCCTCGTCGCGGACGGGCGCGGTCACTGGGACGGCGTGCGCAACCACCAGGCCGCCAGGAATCTCCGCGACATGCGCTGCGGCGACCGCGCATTTTTCTACCACTCGAACATCGGCAAGGAGATCGTCGGCACGATGACGATCGTGCGGACCTGGTATCCGGACCATACCGACCCGACGGGCAAATGGGGCATGGTCGACGTCGCACCGCTCGCGCCCGCATCGACACCGCTGACCCTCGCCGAGATCAAGGTCGATCCGGCGCTCGCCGACATGGCCTTGCTGCGCCAGTCGCGCCTGTCGGTGGGCCCTGTCACACCCGAGGCCTGGGCGCATATCTGCCGCCGGCTCGGGATCGACGCCTGACAGCGGTACGCGACGCCGATGTGGCCTTCGACGCCTCTGGCGCTGTCCCTCGCCCTTCTCGCCGTCGCCTATGGCGGCGTGGTCGCCGTCCTCGCGCTGCGCCAGCGCAGCTTCATCTATCGCCCGCCACAGCCACCCCTGCCCCTCGCGCCGCTCCATGACGCCGGCTATGCGCCCCTGGACACCCCGCCGCGCGGCAGTCCTCTGCTGTGGTTCGCGCCGCCCGCGTCGCCGGATGGCCGGGTCGTGGCCTTCCTGCATGGGAATGCGACCACGGTCGTCGAATCCGCCGACAAGCTGGCGCCGGTCCGCGAAGCCGGCCATGGCGTCCTTCTCGTCGAGTATCCGGGCTTCGGCCATGCGGATGGACAGCCCGCAGAGCGGCCGATCGTGGGCGCCGCGCTGGCCGGTCTCGATGCACTCGCCGCGCGTGGCATTCCAGGCGACCGCGTCGTCCTCTGGGGCGAGAGCCTCGGCACCGGCGTCGCAACCCAGCTCGCCTGCGCGCGCCGCGTCGCCGGGGTGGTTCTGGAGGCACCCTTCACATCGGTGGCCGCGCGGGCCCAGGAAATCTACTGGTGGACCCCGGCACGCTGGCTGGTGCGCGACAGCTTCGACAATCTCGGCCGCATCGGCGCGATCGGCGCGCCGCTCCTCGTCGCCCATGGCGAGCGTGACATGGTGACGCCCGTACACCATGGACATGCGCTCCTCGCCGCGGCGAACACCCCGAAGACCGGCTTCTTCGTGCCTCAGGGCGGGCATGCCGATCTGACCGAGCACGGGATGACCGCCGCCATCCTGAGCTTCATCGCGGCATTGCCGCGCGGATCAGGCCCTTGATCGTCGATCCGTCCACGCTCGCGCGCCTGCGCCGCGCGATGCTGCCCATGGACGGCACCATCGCCGACCACGCGGAGCCCATCCTCGCCGCGGTGGCCGATGCGGTGCCACCCGCGCGGCGCGAGGCCCTCACCTATGTCGATCTCACCGCGGGCTCCTGCCTCCTGCCGCTGGCCTTCGCCGCCGCCGGGGCCCGCGCGGTCGTCGTCAACGACATCGCGGCGCGCAGCACGATCGCGGCCAGGGCCTTGTTCCAGGGCGATGGCGTGACCGCCGCTCTCCTGGCGAATGCCCTGTCCGGGCGCTGTCACATGCGCATGCACGCACCGAGTTTCGCGTTCGCGAGCGACTATCTCACGTCGGGTGCATGCGCCACCTTCGATCGGCTGTTCCACGCGGACCTGCCGCGTCGGCAGGTCGCCACGCTGCGCTATCTCGCCGTTCGGGAGGTTCTCGGCTTCGCCGACGCGGAGGACGGGTTCCGCATCCTGATGACCCACGACCAGGCGCAACTCCGCGCCGACCGGGAGACCGACTGGCGCTCCTTCCTAGCGCACCACGGCGGCGCCGCCGCGCGGCTCGAGACGATGCGTTCCGACATGGCCGACGCACGGTGCGCGCTGCGTACCACGCGCATCCGCGTCCTGCAGGCCGACATGCGCGATATCGCGAACCGGATAGACTACGACGGGCCATGCCTGGTGGCGGTCAATCCGCCGACCAACGGAATCGACGAGTACGTCATCGAAGACCAGATCGTACACAGCCTCATCTCCAATCGGCTCGTCCCGCTCACACGCTGCACCGAGGGTCCTGCGGAGTTCTGGTGCAGCCGCGTCGATGCGGCGCTCTCTCCCTTGCCATCGGGCACGCTCTTTCTCGTCTGGGGCGGAGACGGCGCACTCGACATCGACGCCTGTCTCGCCCGATGGCGGCGGTTCGGCGACGCCATCCATTGTGCGAACGTGGATCTCGGCAGCGGTCGAAAGGCCCAGTGGGGTATATTCCGGCGCCGTTGAACCCTGGTTATCCCCCCCGCCATCGATGCGACAGGACGCCCCATGCCCCTCGCCCGACCGACATCGCCCGCGATCGATGGCGCCCGACTCCTCCAACGCATCGACGCGCTGGCGGCGATCGGAGCCATCGATGGGGGCGGTTGCGCCCGGCTCGCGCTTACCGACGAGGATCGCCAGGGCCGGGATCTTGTGGTCGCCTGGATGCGCGACCTCGAACTCGAGGTCAGGGTCGACGCCATCGGCAACATCTTCGGCATGACGCCCGGATGGCGCACGCGTGCCCCCATCCTCACCGGATCCCATATCGACACGGTCAGGACGGGCGGTCGCTACGACGGCAATTACGGCGTCATCGCCGGTCTCGAGATGATCGAGGCGCTCCGCGATGCCGGCATCACGCCTGCACGCCCGCTCGGCGTGGCCGTCTTCACCAACGAGGAGGGCTCGCGGTTCCAACCCGACATGATGGGCAGCCTCGTGCATGCCGGTGGCCTGGATCTCGCGCAGGCGCATGCCGCGACCGATGCGCGGGGCGTTTCTGTCGGCGCGGAGCTGCGTCGCATCGGCTATCTCGGCCCCGAAACACCCGGCTTCGT
Source organism: uncultured Rhodospirillales bacterium (assembly GCA_903860935.1). GTDB lineage: Bacteria > Pseudomonadota > Alphaproteobacteria > CACIAM-22H2 > CACIAM-22H2 > CAIOSQ01. The sequence goes on from CAIOSQ010000165.1 coordinate 18,856, forward strand.
GACACCGCATGCGTTCGTGGAACTCCACATCGAACAAGGCCCCGTCCTCGATGCGGAAGGCACGCCAATCGGGGCCGTCGAGGACCTCCAGGGCATCTCATGGCAGGAAGTTACGGTCGTCGGCCAGTCGAACCATGCCGGCACCACGCCCATGCGTCTGCGCCGCGACGCCGGATACGTCGCCGCCGCCACGGCGAACTTCCTGCACGATCTCGCCCATGAGATGGGCGGTAGCCAAGTCTGTACGGTCGGCCGCATAGAACTTCATCCGAACTACATCAACGTCATCCCGGCGCGCGCGATCTTCACTGCAGATCTGCGCAACACCGACGAGGACCTGCTGCGCCTGTCGGAAGCCCGCCTGTCGACCTTCCTCGACGCTATCTCCGCGCGGACCGGAACGCGGGTCTCCAGCCGCACACTCGCGCGTTTCGAGCCGGTCCGCTTCGACGCCAACCTCGTCGCCCTCATCGAGGACATCGCTAAGGGCCTGGGCCTTCCCACGCGCCGCATGACATCGGGCGCCGGACACGACGCGCAGATGATGGCGCGCATCTGCCCCTCGGCGATGATCTTCGTGCCCTCGATCGCCGGGATCAGCCACAATCCCGCGGAACATACCGAGCCCCAAGACCTGATCGCCGGCGCGAACGTCCTCGTCCAGACGATCCTCGCTCTGACGGAGTGCCGGGAGGACTGACGCGCGTCAGCCCCCGGCCCCACCCAGGCTCGTCTGCTGCCGCACGATCTCCACCGAGGATTGGTTTTCGATCACGGCCAGGAGAGAAATCTGGCCGGTCGATCCGGTACCATCGCGATCGATCCAGATCTCCACCCCACCGCCGAGGGGAGCGTTGAATTGGACGAAGGCCTCGCGCGCCGCGCTGCTCGCTCCGTCCCCTGCGAGGGAAGAGAGCAGCGCATCAAGATCGATGACATCCCCGGAAGCGAGATCCTTGATCACGTCGGCACCGGACAGGGCATCCGTATCGAAACGGAACCTGTCGCTGCCAGCACCGCCGGACAATGTGTCATTGCCCGCGCCACCCTCCAGAGTGTCGCCATCGGCATTCCCGAACAGGATGTCGTCACCAAGCTGTCCAAGGAGGAAATCGCTACCCGCGCCACCGGAGAGAACATCGTTCCCATCACCACCTGCGAGACGGTTGCCGCCGCCGTCACCGGTCAACTGGTCGCCTAGCGCGCCACCAATCAGGTTTTCGATGCCAATCAGCAGGTCGACGTCGGTTCCCGCAGCGACCGTCACAGTCACGGTCGCTGCCGAATTGAGCGTGACGTTGAGGGCCTGCGACACGACATACCCATAGTCAGCGGTATCGATGTCGAACCCGCCATCGAGGATGTCGTTTCCACCACCACCGCGCAGCGTATCGTCGCCGCGCAGGCCGTTCAGAACATTCGCGCCGCTATCACCAGTCAACGTCGACGCCACCCGAGCACCGGAGATCGGCAGAACGCCCTCCGCCGTCAACTCGACCGAGTCCGTCTCGCTCACATACGCCGTCACGCCCAGCGTCAGGTCCGCGTCGCTGTTCGACGCCGGACGCAGCGACAGCGTCGCCATCTGCGCCGCCGTGAACTGCCACGACCCACCGCCCAGATCAGAGCCCTGCGACAGCAGCGTCGCCGAGGCAGGGATCCCCGACACCCGGTAGCTCACCGTCTCCGAGCCGTCCTTGTCCGCCGTCGTCGTGACGATCACCGGCGACACGACACCGTCCTCGCCAACC
>CAIOSQ010000166.1 GCA_903860935.1 uncultured Rhodospirillales bacterium
CACCGCGATGTTTCGCATCCCGTGTTCGCGCGCAAGATAATAGGCGGTGGCGAGGCCATGGCCGCCGGCACCGAGGATGATCGCGTCGTAGGCGGGTTTGGGATCGGGCGACCGCCACTGCGCGGGCCAGTCCGCATGTCCGCGCAGGGCCTGCCGCGCGAGCGAGAGAAGCGAGAATTTCATGCCCTGCAGATTGGCGCGCGCCGCGCCACGCGGCAAGCGTGCGCCGATCCTCCGCGCGCCAACTGGACGGGCGTCTCAGGCCGGCCCGCGCGGCGCGAAGACGATGCGCGACGACGCCGCCGGGCCGGGTTCGAGGACGAGCAGGCCGGTATCGTCGCGCCCTGCCGCGGCGAGGTTGACGGCATCGGTGGCGTTGCTCACCGGCTCGGCGCAGAAATACGATTCTCCGGTCGGCGTGTAGACCACGAAGAAGTCCATCGGCCCGTCCGCCGTCATGGCGAGCGCCGTCTCGGTCTCGGGCCAGACGATCTCCGCATGACCGCCCCAACCGGTGAAACAATTGTCGAGCGGCACCGCGTCGACCGCCAGACCGATGCGCGGATCGCGCGGCGCCTCTGGCGCGACGAGGCTGGTGGGCAGGATCGCGTCATCGGTCTCCCAGAGGCCGGTGACGGCGGCGTGCAGGCGGCAGCGCGGCGTGCGCGGAAAATAGGGGTGCAGCCCGAACCCCGCCGGCATGCGCCTGTCGCCGGCATTGACGATCTCGATGCGCATGTCCAGGCGTCCACCAGCGAGGATGAAATCCTGCCGCGCGCGATAGGCGAAGGGCCAGTCGGGCGTCGCGTTCCGCGCGAAGACGAGGCTGGCGCGGTCGGCGGCCGCGCCTTCAACCTGCCATGGCGCGAGCCAGCCATGCCCGTGCAGGGCATGGGCGTAGGGATGCTCCATGCGCACGTGGCGGCCGTCGAAGGCAAAGGCGTTGTCGCGGATTCGGTTCGAATAGGGGACCAGCGGAAAGCACGACGCCCCGAGCACGTCGCCGGCGGCGATCGCCGCGTCGCTCATCGGGCGCATCCACTCGATCGTCCCGTCCGGTCCCTCGCTCGCGAAGCGCGAGATGGCGCCGCCGATCGCGGGCGCGAGATCGAGACGCAGCGTGCCGCTGCGCAAGGTGACGATGCCGGTCATTGCTGGTCCTCCGCTTGACCTCGGAACGCGAGGCGCGGCAAGGCTAGCCGATCGCCCGGTCCCGGGGGCCTCTCTTGACGACCGACGGGCGCGCCACCCATCGCGGTCACCGACATGCCCGCGCGGTGCCTGGGTGGCCGCGCCCCCGTTTTCAGGCGTAGCGGATGGTCAGGTCGCCGACGCCGTCGACATGGCCTTCGAGCGTGTCGCCCGCGACGACCGGCCCGACGCCGTCCGGCGTCCCGGTGAAGATCAGGTCACCGGGTGCCAGCTCGACCAGGCCCGACAGGTAGGAGAGGGTTTCAGGCACGCTCCAGATCATGTCGGCGAGGTCGCCGCTCTGCTTCACGACGCCGTTGACCTTGACCCAGATCGCGCCCTTCGACGGATGGCCGATCCGCGCGGCCGGCTGGATCGCGGTCACGGGTGCCGAGCGGTCGAAGCCCTTGCCCATGTCCCAGGGCTTGCCGCCGGCCTTCGCGGCGTTCTGGAGATCGCGGCGGGTCATGTCGAGGCCGACCGCGTAGCCGTAGACGAGGTCCATCACCTTGCCGGCCGGGACATTCGCCCCGCCGCCCTTGAGCGCGACGACGAGTTCGATCTCGTGATGCAGGTTCCGGGTCGCCGGCGGGTAGGGCAGGGTCGCGCCGTTGGCGACGATGGCGTCCGCCGGCTTGGCGAAGAAGAACGGATCCTCGCGGGTCGGGTCGCCGCCCATCTCGCGGGTATGGGCGGCGTAGTTGCGGCCGACGCAATAGATGCGACGGACCGGGAAGCGCGCGCTTTCTCCCGCGACCTCGATCGTGGGAAGGGACCAGGCGGGAATGACGGTCGTCATGGGCAGTGTCGTCCGTGGCTGTTGAGGCGAGGGCGGCTGCGGCACGCCCACGCCCCTTATGCCAGATGGCGGGGGGCGCTGCATTGACTTGCGCCGGACGAGACGTCATGTCGTGGCGCTGTGATGTCGCTTCGCCACAGTCGCCCCGTTGCCCTTGTTGTCCTGCGCTCGCGCGCCTGGCGGCCTCTTTTGCTCGCCTTCGCGCTGCTCGCTGTCTGGACACAGATCCTGTCGCCCGCGCGGGCCATGCCGCATGCGGCGGCGAGCGCCGCGGCCCTTTGTCTGCCATCCGACATCGTGCGGAGTGCCGCGCAGGACGAGGCCCCCGCCGTCGCGACCGACGCCCCTGGCTGTCCCTTCTGCCGGCTACCCGAACCGCCGGCGTCGCTGCTGGCCGAGCCGCCAGTCCCGCCGCCGGCCCCGCAGGCACGCACCGTTCGGGTCCGGGCCCATGACCCGGACGCGCCCGCCCTCTTCGTCGCGTTTCACCGCGCCCGCGGGCCGCCTCTCTCCGAACGACCCCGCTAGACCATGCGCGGCCGTGCGCCGCGCTCCTGGACATCGTTCGGAGATTTCATCATGCCTCGCATCGCACGCCCCGGTCGCGCCGCGGCCGCACTCAGCCTCGCTTTCGCCCTTGTCGTCGCCGCGCTTCCGGCCAGCGCCCATGACTACACGCTTGGCGACCTCAAGATCGGTCATCCCTGGTCGCGCGCGACCCCGCCCTCGGCCAAGGTCGGCGCCGGCTATCTCTCGATCGCCAATCGCGGCGGCGCGCCGGACCGGCTGGTTTCCGCGGTCTCTAGCGTTGCTGGCAGGGTCGAAATCCACGAAATGAAGATGGATGCCGGCGTCATGCGCATGCGCGAGCTGGCGCAGGGCCTCGCTCTGCCCGCCGGCGAGACGGTCGCGCTGCGCCCGGGCGGCTATCATCTCATGCTCATGGACCTGCGCGCGCCGTTGCGCGAGGGGACCCCGGTGCCCGTCACCCTGGTCTTCGAGCGCGCCGGTCGCATCGAAGTCGAGTTGAAGGTCGAGGCACCAACGGCGCGGCAATCCGGACATGGCGATCATGGCGCTGGTCACGCCGCACCCGCCGGCCCGCACAAGCACGGCCACTGAGCGCGGGAGGGGGCGATGGGCTGGCTGCGCGCGATCCGCTATGCCGCCTGGGCTTTGGTGGCGCTGCTCGCCCTCGGCGCCGCGGCGCTGACGCTCGGTTGGTTCGCCGATGGCGGACCGGCCGGGCGTCGGGCGTCGCCGCCCGTCGCGGCGGTGCCGGCGATGGGCGGCCCCTTCGTGCTGCGCGACGTCGCGGGTGCGACGGTCACGGAGCGCGACCTTCTCGGCAGGCCAAGCCTGCTCTTCTTCGGCTTCACCCATTGCCCGGATGTCTGCCCGACCACCCTTGGCGACATCGCCGGCTGGATGGCCGAGCTCGGCGCGGCGGCCGACCGGCTCCAGGTGTTCTTCGTGACCGTGGATCCGGAGCGCGACGGGCCGGGGGAGCTGGCGGCGTATGCGGGGCTTTTCGATCCGCGCATCCGGCCCCTGCGCGGCGAGGAGGCGGACCTTGCGGCGATCGCCGGGGCATGGCGGATCGTCTACCGGCGCGTGCCGCTCGCCGGCGGCGGCTACACGATGGACCACACCGCGACGCTCTACCTCGTCGGTCCGGACGGGCGTCTGGCCGGGACGATCGCGCCGCAGGAAGGCGCGGAGACCGCGCTGCCCAAGCTGCGCCGGCTGCTCGCGGCGTCCTGAGCCGCGTACAGGGCGGCTATCCCTTGAGGCGCTCCATTGCGGCGACGAGGGCGGTGCGTATCCCCGGCTCCATCGCCGAATGGCCGGCATCCGGAACCACGACGTAATTGGCCTCGGGCCAGACCCGTGCGAGATCGTCGGCGGAGACGATCGGACAGACCATGTCGTAGCGGCCCTGGACGATGGTGGTCGGGATCGCGCGGATCCGGTCGACGCGCGCGAGCAACTCGCCTTCGTCGAGGAAGCAGCGATGCACGAAGTAATGCGCCTCGATCCGGGCGAGGCCGAGCGCCTTCTGGTCGTCCGCGAAGCTTGCCAGTGTCTCGGGGCTGGGCAGCAGGGTCGAACAGGCGCCCTCGTAGGTGCTCCAGGCATGGGCTGCCGGCAGGTGGATGCGCGGGTCGGGATCGACCAGCCGGCGATGGTAGCTGGTGAGGAGATCATCGCGCTCGGCGGGCGGAAGGAACCCGGAAAAGGCGCGCCACGCTTCGGGGAAGACATGACGCATGCCGTAGAGGAACCAGTCGAGTTCGAGTTTGCGGCTCATGAAGATGCCGCGCAGCACGAGGGCCTGGACCTGCTCGGGATGGGCCTGGGCGTAGGCCAGCGCCAGGGTCGATCCCCAGGATCCGCCGAACACGATCCAGCGTCCGATGCCGCGCGCGCGGCGCAGCGTCTCGATGTCGGCGATCAGGTGCTGCGTCGTGTTGTCGGTGAGGTCGCCATGCGGCAGCGACCGTCCTGCGCCGCGCTGGTCGAGGATGACGATCCGGAACGCGGAGGGGTCGAAGAAGCGCCGGTGCGCCGGTGACGCTCCCGCTCCGGGGCCGCCATGGAGGAATACGACGGGGATTCCGGCGGGGTTCCCGCATTCCTCCCAATAGATCCGGTGCGTGGCGGACACCTCGAGCAGTCCGCTCGCATGGGGTTCGATATGGGGATGGATGTCGGCGCGACGCGGCGGATCGATGGGCGGCATGGCGGCTACTGTCCCCGCCGCGGCGCGACCGGTCAACCCTGCTTCCCCGCCCGCAGCGCAGGCGAGGCTTGACCGGGATGCGTGGCCGGCCAAGCATCGCGCCCATGAAGCCCGTGATCGCCCTTCTCCTGCTCGTCCTGGGGTCGCTCCAGCTCGGTGGCTGCTCGGTCAATCCCGCCACCGGGGCGAGCAATTTCACCGCCTTCATGTCTCCGTCCGACGAGGTGCGGGTCGGGCGCGAGCAGCACCCCAGGATCGTCGCGCAATTCGGCGGCGAATACGCCGATCCCGCGCTCAACGCCTATGTGACCCGGCTCGGCAGATCGCTGGCCGAGCGCTCCGAGCTGCCTGGGCTCGATTGGCGTTTCACCGTGCTCAATTCGGACATCGTGAACGCCTTCGCCTTGCCGGGCGGGTTCATCTACACGACCCGTGGACTGATCGCCCTGGCCTCGTCCGAGGCAGAGCTTGCGGGCGTGCTCGGCCACGAGATCGGCCATGTCACGGCGCGGCATTCGGCGCAGCGCTACAGCTCCGGCGTGCTCGCCCAGGCCGGTACGGTCGCCGCGACGATCCTGGGCGGCGTGCTGCTCGGCGATCCCGGCGCGCGCCTTGCCCAGACCACCGTCGGCGGCAGCGCGCAACTCGCGCTCGCCGGGTATAGCCGCGACCAGGAACTGGAGGCCGACGAGCTCGGCATCCGCTACCTCGTCCGGACGAGCTACGATCCTGCGGCGATGGCGCGGTTCCTGGAAAAGCTTCAGGCGGAAACCGCCCTTCAGGCCGAGCTCGCCGGCCGCCCCGGTGCCGCCGACGAATTCAGCTTGCTGCAGAGCCATCCGCGCACGCCCGACCGCGTCCGGCTCGCGATCCGCGAGGCCGGCGAGGCTGGAAAGCCGGCGGAGCCACGCGTGCTGCGCGAGGCTTATCTGCGGGCGATCGACGGCTTGAGCTGGGGCGGGGACGCCCGCAACGGCTTCGTCAAGAACGCCCAGTTCATCCATCCGGATCTGCGCTTCCGCTTCGAGGTTCCGCAGGGCTTCCGGATCATCAATGGCGACAGCGCCGTTGTGGCGGTCGGGCCCGATGCCGTCCGCATCCTTTTCGATCGCGATCCGCGCGCACCGCGCGGACAGCTTGCCGCCTATCTGCGTCAGTTGGGTGCCGAGGGCGTCGAGGAGACAAGCGTGGGTGGGCTGGCCGCCGCGACGGGCATCGGCCGGGTCCGGACACAGGGCGGGCAGGCCATGGATCTGCGGCTGTTCCTGATCGCTGGCGAGCAGGGCGTCTGGCGTTTCCGCTTTCTGTCGTCGCCCCAGGCCACGGGGCGCCATGCGGCGGCCCTGCGGCAGACGGCATTTTCCTTCCGCCAGATGACCGAGGCCGAGGCGGGCGCGCAGCGTCCGTTCCGGATCAGCGTGGTTCAGGCGGGGACGAGCGACACGCAAGAAGCGCTCGCCCGGCGGATGGTCGTGCGCGACGCGGCGCTGCGGCGTTTCCAGGTACTCAACGGGTTGCGCGCGGGCGAAGCGCTGCAGCCGGGGCTGGGTTACAAGATCATCGCCGAGTGAGCGGCGCAGGGGCGGCCAGACGACCGCCCTGCCCGAAAGACCGGCTCACGACACAGCGAACACGTCGCGCTCATCGCCGGCCAGTCGCTCCAACGCCGCCTTGAGCTTGCCCATGGCGCGCGCCTCCAGTTGGCGCACGCGCTCCTTGCTGACGCCCAACTCGCGGCCGAGTTCCTCGAGGGTCACGCCCTCCTCGCGCAGGCGGCGCTCGGCGATGATCGTCCGCTCGCGCGGGCTCAGCGCGCCAAGCGCCTCGGACAGCCATTTGAGGCGAAGCCGGCGGTCATGGGCCTCGATCGTCGTGGTCTCCGGCCCCGGACGATCATCGACCAGGAAATCCTGGACCTCGACATCCTGATCCTCGCCGACCCCGGCGTTGAGCGACTGGTCGCTGGCGGCGAGGCGCCCTTCCATGTCGGCGACGTCCTTGACGGTCACGCCGAGTTCGGCGGCGATTCGACCGCGCTGCTCGGCCGTGAGCTGAGCCGGGCCGGCACCGTTGTCGATCCGTGCCCGCAGCCGCCGCAGATTGAAGAACAGCGACTTGTGGGCGGCCGTCGTCCCGGTCCTGACGATCGACCAGTTGCGCAGGATGTAGTCCTGCATCTGGGACCGGATCCACCACGCCGCATAGGTGGAGAAGCGCACCTCGCGCTCTGGCTCGAAACGCGCCGCCGCGTGCATCAGGCCGAGATTGCCTTCCTGGATCAGATCGCCGAAGGGCAGGCCGTAATGCCGAAAGCGCGTGGCCGTGGCGATGACAAGGCGCGTATAGGCGTTGATCAGTTCGTGGAGCGCGGTCTGGTCACCGGTCTCGCGCCAGCTGGTGGCGAGTTCGAACTCGCGTTCGCGGCTCAGCAGCGCACGTTTCATGGCGCCACGCACGAAGGTCAGGGTCGCGCCGTGGATCACGTCATCTGCATGCGCCATCTCGAAGCCCTCGTCAGGTTGCAGGGCTGTCTACGCGTGTCTACCCCTACCGGATCACTTGGTCTTTGCGGGCGATCATATGTCGATGCGATCGACGATCTCGCCCTCGGCGGACAGGCACAGGGCTGTCAACGGCCCGCCGAAGCCGCATCCGCCATCGGCGGTGATCGCATGGGCGAAATGGGCGATTCCGCCATGCCCCGGGTCGTAGCCACGGATCACGCGGCGGAAGCCCTCGTAGGGCTCCGGCCAGGCGCCGAATCCCGGCGCCCCCCACCAGAATCGGTCGCCCTGGCTGGCGAGCGGGCGGGCCGGATCGAGACCGGCATGGACGAAGAGCAGGCGCCCTTCGACGTCATGGGCGGCGCGGCGAAGGGCCGAGAGCAGATCGCGATGGCCGGGCTGCGCCGCGATGGCGGCGCGGATACGGCCGGTCCAGCGCGAGAGCGACAGCGCGCCGTCGCGGGCCGCCGCCAGACCGGCCTCTGGCGAGAGGCCGTAGGCGGTCAGGGTCGCGCCGATTCCATGGGCAAGCATCCACTCCAGGACCTCGCGCGGGTTCACCGCGAATTGCAGTTGCAGCAGTTTTTGCCACATCTCCTCCTGGGCGCCACGCAGGAAGACGATGTCGGCTGCGAACATGCCGGGAAGTCCGAGAAGCCGGCTGCGGAAATCGATCAGTTCCGCGACGGTGCGCCGCACATCCGGACCATGGCCGAGATAGTTGCCGGTATAGACGAGCCGGTCTCCCGGCACGTCGAAACGCGTTTCCAGGGCGTCGTGCAGCGCCATCAGGCGCTTGGCCTCGCCATGGATTGCCCCTACCGTCCAGACCCGGCGGCCACCTCTGAGAATGGCGAATTTGTCGGTTTCGACCATGTTGCGCAGGGCCGCCGCGCCGCCCTGGCGCATGCCAGGGCGGGCCGCGTCGGCATCAGGCGGCCTTCAACATCGTCTCGAGGCGCTGGACCGCGACTTCCTCGGTGATCTTTTCGACCGCGGCGAACTCGCGGGCGAGGCGATCCAGGGCGGCCTGGTACATTTGCCGCTCGCTGAAGGACTGGTCTGGCTGACCGGCGTTGCGGTGCAGGTCGCGCACGACCTCGGCGATCTGGCGCGGGTCGCCGCTGTTGATCTTGGCCTCGTATTCCTGCGCACGGCGCGACCACATCGTGCGCTTGACGCGCGAGCGACCCTTGAGCGTCACCAGTGCGTTCTGCATCTCCTTCTTGGTCGACAGACGGCGCAGACCGGAGGTCTTCGCCTTGGCGACCGGGACGCGCAGGGTCATCCGGTCCTTCTCGAACTGGATCACCAGCAGGTTGAGCTTCTGGCCCGCGATCTCCTGGGCCTCGATGCCCGTGATCTTGCCCACACCGTGGGTCGGGTACACGACGTGATCTTCGACCTCGAAACCGATATCCATGATGTCCTTCGCAGGGTTGCCCATCGAAACCAGCCCTCCGTGGTCCTGGCGGCCTTGACCGCATGCCCGCGAGGGCAGACGACATGGGCCCGGCCGACTTTCGCGGCCGCATCGCCCTCCGCCGACCAAGCGAGCGGTCGTTGCGGGTGCCTTCAGGAACTCGGAATTGAGACGCGATCCGGCGATCGCGACTGGTGGATGCTTACCACGAATGGGCCGAAAAATAAACGGCTGGCGACGGGCCGGCCGCCGGAGGTCAGCGCTTGGCCGGATCCGGCGAGAAATGCTTGGCGAACTTGTCCGCGACGCCCTTCCACTGGTCGGCGTCGTCCGGGGCCTGCCCCTTGCGGGTGATGTTCGGCCAGGACTCGGCGTAGTCCTTGTTGACGGTCAGCCATTTATCGGCGCCGGGATCGGTGTCCGGGATGATCGCTTCGGCCGGGCATTCCGGCTCGCAGACGCCGCAGTCGATGCATTCGTCGGGCTTGATGACCAGCATGTTGTCGCCCTCGTAGAAGCAGTCCACGGGGCAGACCTCGACGCAGTCCATGTATTTGCACTTGATGCAGGCTTCGGTGACGACATACGCCATGTTGCGGGCTCGCTCCGACTATTGCGGGAATGCCGATCAAGCCGGGTGGGTAGCACGCGCCTCGGCGGCGCCGCAACCCTTCAGCCGCCGTGGTCCTGACGCTGCCCGCGGGCGCGGGCGCGACGCTGGGCGAGGGTGATGTTGAGCGCCTCCACCGCGACGGAAAACGCCATCGCCGCATAGAGATAGCCCTTGGGGATGTGGAAGCGCATGCCCTCGGCGACCAGCGCGACGCCGATCAGCATGACGAAGGCCAGCGCCAGCATCTTGATGCTCGGATGGGCATGGATGAAGCGCACGATCGGGCCGGAGGCGATCAGCATGATGATCACCGCGATGATCACCGCCGCCGACATCACCCAGAGTTCGTTGGCCATGCCGACGGCCGTGATGACTGAATCGAAGGAAAACACGATGTCGAGCAGCACGATCTGGATGATCGCGCTGCGGAAGGAACCGACCCGTCGCGGGCTGTCCTCCGCCTCCGACGCCTCCTCCAGGGATTCGTGGATCTCCTTCGTCGCCTTGACGAGCAGGAACAACCCGCCCGCGAGCATGATCAGGTCGCGCCCTGAGAAGGGCTGCGCCAGAATATGGAACATCGGCTTGGTCAGGCTGGCGAGCCACGCCAGGGAGAACAGCAGCAGCAACCGGGTGATCAGGGCAAGCGCGAGGCCGATCACGCGCGCCCGGTCGCGTTGATGCGCGGGCAGGGCGTTGGAGATGATCGCGATGATCACGATGTTGTCGATGCCGAGAACGATCTCGAGCGCCGTCAGCGTGAACAGGCTGAGCAGGGCGTCCGTGGTGATGGCGATGTCGAACATCCTGGTCTGCTCGCTGTTCCGGCTGGAGGGGAGGGAACCGCCCGGTCCTTAGGTCGAGGACAGGTCGTCGTAAAGGCCACGCGCCTCGGGCGCCGGCCCCCTGCGGCAGGCAAGCGCGACGACGCGGACGACCCGAATATGGGAGCCCAGCGCGAAGGTCAACACATCCCCTGGCCGGATCGCGTAATGAGGCTTGAGAATCGGCGCTCCGTTGACCCGTAGCCCGGTCTCGGCGCAGTACCGCGCGGCCATGGCACGCGACTTGAAGAAACGCGCGCACCACAGCCATTTGTCGAGCCGCATCGCCGCGTCCGCGGGCGGCTCGTTCATCGGACGATCAGGCGGGCGAGACCCGCGAAGGGCGACGCGGCGTCGATTGTCGCCTCGCGTCGCGCCTCCGCCTGGTGGCGCCTCCGTTCGCGCGGCGGCAGGGCCAGCAGCCGCAATTCGCCTTCGACGCGCAGTCGCAAGCCCAGGGCGCGCAGCACGTCCTCCATCGCCTCGGCGGGCACGCCGGTCAAAGGCAGCCAGGCCGGGTCGATCGCGAAGGGGCCGCCGCGGCCGCGGCGATAGGCCTCCCGCGCCAGCCGTTCCAGGCGATCGGCGCGAATGAAGCGCGGCCCCGCCGGCAAGCAGAACAGCGCCGCCATCGTGCCTGCGTCCACCGCCTCGTCGCGCGCGTGAGACAGGGCCGGCGGGGGGACCGGCTGCGCCATGTCCGCGCCGGAAAAAATCCGCCACAAGGTGACGCGCACGCCCACCGAACGATGGCTGCGCAGCGCCGGCATGAAGATCGCGTGTTCTCCGATCGCGACGCCAAGTCTTGTCAAGTCGGCGCGGTCGGCCGGGGCGAGGGCCGCGACCAGGGGCGCCACCCGGCGGCGCAGGACGCAGCCCATCGCCCCGGTCAGCTCGTAGGCGAGGCCGCGCGCCGGCCCGGTCAGCTCGGCCGCACGCAGGGCATAGAGCGGGGCGAGCTGGGCCGCGAGATGGCCGTCGAGCCAGGCGGTCAGCCGCCGCCGGATGGCTTCGCGATGCGGTCCTTCGAGCAGGTCGCTCGGCAGCACCTCGACCTTGGGCGCCAGCCATTCCGGGCCTGCCGCGAGCCGAGCGACCGGAGCCTCCTCCCAGATCAGCGCACCATCGGCGCCGAGCATGATGGCCTCGTCGCCGCCCTGGACGAGGCGGCGCACGCGCGCCCCGATATCCTGCCGCAGGACGCGATTGGCCGCCGCCAGCATCGCGCGCGTGCCCTGGCTGTCGTCGCGCGCGCCGACGAAGTCGAAGCCCGTGAGCGCGCCCACCGATTCGCCTTCGACCACGACCTCGCCGCTGCGCGTCACCCCGGCGAGCAATTCCTCGCCGGCAGCGCGCCGGCGCGCGACCGCGGCGGCGCGCCGGTCGACGAAGCGCTGGGTGAGACGCGCGTGCAGCGCGTCGGACAGCTTGTCCTCGATGGCGCGGGTGCGCCCCTGCCACTCCAGGGGATCTGCGAGCCAGTCGGATTTATGGGCGATGTAGGTCCAGGTCCGGGTCTCGGCGATGCGCTGCAGCAGGGTGTCGATGTCGCCCTCGGTCGTGTCCAGCCGGGCGACCTGACCGACCACCCAGTCAGAGGGCAGGCGACCATGCTGGGCGAGGCCCAGGAAGACCCGTTTGACGAAGCGCGCATGCCCGCCATCGAAGGCCTTGCGAAAATCCGGGATCTGGCACGCCTCCCAGAGCAGCGCGACGCGCGCGCGTCCGCGCGCCGCCGAGAGGACCTCGTCGTCGCGGGCGAGCGCGGCCAGCGCCGCATGGTCCTCCGCGGTGCGCGCGCGGACCAACTCGGGCGCGGGCGGTCGCACCTCGAGGCTCGCGAGCAGCGCCGCCGGGCTGCCGAAATCGAGGGCCGCGTTGCGCCAGAAGGCCTGGGCGATCGCCGGAAACCGGTGCTCCTCGATGGCGGCGGCGAGTTCCGGCTCCAGCGTCCCGGCCTCGGCGGTCGTGCCGAAGCTGCCATCGGTCATGTGCCGCCCGGCGCGGCCCGCGATCTGACCAAGCTCGGACGCGGTCAGCCGGCGCGACGCGCGGCCGTCGAACTTGCTCAACTCGGCGAAGGCGACATGGCCGATATCCATGTTGAGCCCCATGCCGATCGCGTCGGTCGCGACCAGCCAGTCGACCTCCCCGGCCTGGTACATCGCGACCTGCGCGTTGCGCGTGCGCGGGCTCAGCGCGCCGAAGACGACCGCCGCACCGCCGCGCTGGCGCCGGATCAGTTCGGCGATCCGGTAGACGTCGTTGGCGGAGAACGCCACCACCGCCGAGCGGCGGGGCAGGCGGGTGATCTTGCGCGGGCCGGCATGGGTCAGCGTCGACAGCCGCGGGCGCTCGACAAACTCGGCGAAGGGCGCCAGCTTGCGGATGACCGGCTTCGCGGTCGCGGCGCCCAGCAACATCGTCTCGCTGACGCCACGGGCATGGAGCAACCGGTCGGTGAAGACGTGGCCGCGCTCGCGGTCCGCGATCAACTGGATCTCGTCGATCGCGAGGAAGTCGACCTGCCGCGCGGCGATCGGCATCGCCTCGGTCGTGCAGACGAACCAGCGCGCGCCGGGCGGGACGATGCGCTCCTCGCCGGTGACCAGGGCGACGTTGCGCTCGCCCTTCAGCCGGACGATGCGGTCGTAGTTCTCGCGCGCCAACAGGCGCAGCGGAAAGCCGATCATGCCGCTGCGATGGCCGAGCATCCGCTCGATGGCGAGATGCGTCTTGCCAGTGTTCGTGGGCCCCAGCACCGCGACGATGCGGCCGCCGGCGGCGACTCCGGAAGCGGACTCCATGGGCGAAAGATCGGCCGTCGGCGGGCCCGCGACAAGGGCGCCGGCGCCGATGCCCACCTCAGCGCAGCGCGTTGCGCGACAGGACCTCCGGACGATCGGCGCCCGAGGGCAGGCCTTCGCCGCCGCCGCGGCCCGCGCGCACCCAATGGGCGACATCGGCGCGGACCCGGGCGGCGTCGAGATCGCGCAGCAGCAGGTGCCATCCGGTCTCGTAGACCGCGATCCGCCGCTGCTCGCGGCCGGTCTCCGGCAGGCTGGCGATCATGCTGGCCATCGCGCCGCCCGGGACAAGGGCATCGCGGGCGCCGACCAGGACCAGAAGCGGCAGGTCGAGGCGCGGCGCGGCGGCGACCGCCTCGTCCATCAGCCCGACGAGCCCCCAGGCCATGTCGATGCGCGGATGGCGCAGGATCAGCGGATCCGCGGCCCAGGCGCGCAGCACCGCCTCGTTGTCGGTCGGCCGGAAGGCCTGGCTGCCGGAGGGGCCGGCCAGCCAGGGGACGCTATGGGCCAGAAGCTTCAGGACGAAGCTGCCGACCGGGCCGATCGCGGCGCTGCCGCGCACGGCCGGCGCCGACAGCACCAGCCCGTCGACCTTGCCGAGCCGGCCATGCGCCGCGGCGATCATCGCCACCGCGCCGCCCATGCTCTCGCCGAGCACGAAGAGCGGTATGCCGGGGTGACGAGCGCGCAGCAGGTCCACCGTGTCGGCGAGATCGGCCATCAGTGCCTCGGAGCCCGGCCAGCGGCCGCGGGTCGGCGATGCGCCGAAACCGCGCTGGTCGTAGGCGATGGTGGCGATGCCCGACGCCGCCCATTCCGCGGCCGGGATCTCGAAGCCCGCCGCGTAGTCGCCGAAGCCATGCAGCGCGAGGATGATCGCCCGCGGCGTCTGCGCCGGTTCCCAGCGCCGCAGCGCCAGCACCGTTCCGTCCCGGGCCACATAGCGGTCGGCCTCGAGCACCGGCGGCGCGAGCGGTGCGCCGAGCCCGGTCACGGTCGGCGCGCAGGCCCCCAAGGCCAGGACGAGCGCCAGGACAAGCGCCAGCACGGGCGCGAGCGCAACCGGGCCCGTCAGACGCAAGGGGGGCCGTGTCATGCCGCCCGCGTGAAGGTGAGGAACACGTCCTCCAGATCCGCCTCGCGGGTCGAGACGTCGGCGATGCCGATCCCGGCGGCCTGGACGGCGGCGAGGATCTGCCCCGCCTGGACCTGGCTCGGTCGGTACCGGAAGACGATGACCCCGTCTGCCTGGACCTCCGGCGCGAAGGACGCGAGGGCCGCAGGTGCCTCCGCGAGCGGCGTGGAAGGGGTCACCAGCAGGGTCTTGCGGTCGAAGACGCGCTTGAGATTGGCGGTGGTGTCGCAGGCGGCGAGCCGGCCGCGATTGATGATCGCGATCCGGCCGCAGAGCTCCTCCGCCTCCTCCAGGTAATGCGTCGTCAGCAGCACGGTGACGCCGCGCGCGTTCAGCGACCGGACATAGCTCCAGAGTTGCTGGCGCAGTTCGACATCGACGCCGGCGGTCGGCTCGTCGAGGACCAGTACGGGCGGGGCGTGGACGAGGGCCTTGGCGACCAGCAGGCGTCGGCGCATGCCGCCGGACAGCGCCCGGGCATGGCTGTCGGCCTTGTCGGCGAGGCCGACGGCGGCGAGGATCTCGTCGGTGCGGCGTTCGCCGGCGGGAACGCCGTAGAGCCCGGCCTGGACCTCCAGCAGCTCGCGCGGGGTGAAGAACGCGTCGAGGTTGAGTTCCTGGGGCACCACGCCGATCGCCGCCCGGCTGCCGCGCGGATCGCGGTCGATGTCGATGCCCCAGATCGAGACATGTCCCGCCGTCTTGTCGACCAGGCCGGCCATGATGTTGATCAGGGTCGATTTCCCGGCGCCGTTCGGCCCCAGCAGGCCGAACATCTCGCCGCGGGCGACGGTGAGCGAGATCCCGTCCAGCGCGCGCTTGGGCGGCGCCTTGCCCATGCCGCGATAGGTCTTCGCGAGATCGACGATGTCGACCGCGTTCGCCGGTACCTTGCCCATCGTCTGGCTCCCATCGCTCGTTGCATCGCCGGGGTCGTTCGCTATCATCCGGTCGCCAGTCCGCGCAATCCAGCCGATCGAGTGTCCCATGGCCGTCACGAGTTCCGCACCGCCCCCGCCGCCCGAGACCATCGAGGTCGACACGACCACCGTCGCCTGCGACGGCGGCGGCGGCGCGCTTGGCCATCCGCGCGTCTATATCAACCTGCGCAAGGACGGCACCGGCGAGTGCGGCTATTGCGACCGCAAATTCGTGCTCCGCAAGGGCGCGCGCGCGGCTGCCCATTGATCCGCGCGCGGCCGGCCCTCCGCCGCGGACCGCTCTGCCCGAGGTCCTGCCGATGAGCGATCCCGACGCCACGGTGCCGCCGCCGCTCAGGCATCTCTGCCTGGTCGACGGGTCGGGCTACATCTTCCGGGCCTTCTTCGCGATCAAGACGCCGATGACGCGCCCGGACGGCACGCCCGTCGGCGCGGTCTTCGGCTTCTGCTCGATGCTCTGGAAGCTCCTGCAGGAGCAGGATTGCGACCATATCGCCGTCATCTTCGACGCCGGACGGCGCAGCTTCCGCAACGACATCTACCCGGCCTACAAGGCGAACCGTCCGGAGGCGCCGCCCGAACTGGTGCCGCAATTCGCGCTGGTTCGCGAGGCGACCCGCGCCTTCAACATTCCGGCGATCGAGGTCCCGGGCTACGAGGCCGACGACCTCATCGCCAGCTATGCGCGCCGCGCGACCGAGACCGGCGCGCGGGTGACCATCCTGTCCTCCGACAAGGACCTGATGCAGCTCGTCCGCCCCGGCGTCGCGATGTTCGATCCCCTCAAGAACAAGGCGATCGGCGAGGCGGAGGTGCGCGAGAAATTCGGCGTCGGCCCCGACCGCGTCGTCGATGTCCAGTCGCTTGCCGGCGATTCGACGGACAACGTGCCGGGCGTGCCGGGCATCGGCGTCAAGACCGCCGCGGAGCTGATCGGCGCCTACGGGGATCTCGACGCACTGCTTGCGCGGGCGGGCGAGATCAAGCAGCCCAAGCGGCGCGAGGCGCTGCTGACCAATGCCGACCTGGCGCGGATCAGCCGCGATCTCGTGCGGCTCAAGGACGATTGCGAGCTTCCCGAGACGATCGACGCGCTGGCGAAACGCCGGCCTGATCCCGAGATCCTGCGCGGCTTCCTGGAGGCGCAGGCCTTTCGCAGCCTGCTCGCCCGGTTCCAGGCCGATGGCAGCGTCGCTCCGGCCGCCGCAGATGGTGCGCGTGAGGCGGTGCCGGCCACGCGCCCCGCCGGTGCCTCCGGCTCGGTTCCCGCGCCGGTCGCCGGCCCCGGCCGCTATACGTTGATCCAGGATCTCGAGACGCTGCAGGCATGGATCGCGCGGGCGCGGGATGCCGGGACGGTCGCCGTCGACACCGAGACGACGTCGCTCGACGCGATGCAGGCCGAGTTGGTCGGCGTCTCGCTGGCGGTGGAGCCGGGCGAGGCCGCCTATCTGCCGCTCGCCCATGTCGCGCCCGGTGCCGCGCGCCCGGCGGGCGAACTCGATTTCGGCGGCGCACCTGTCCCGGTTGCCGGCCAGGTCGACCGCGCCGCGGCGCTCGCGGCGCTCAAGCCGCTGCTCGAGGATCCGTCGGTCCTCAAGGTCGGGCAGAACATCAAGTACGACGCGCTGA
Organism: uncultured Rhodospirillales bacterium; assembly: GCA_903860935.1. Taxonomy (GTDB): domain Bacteria; phylum Pseudomonadota; class Alphaproteobacteria; order CACIAM-22H2; family CACIAM-22H2; genus CAIOSQ01. Next base: position 16,616 of record CAIOSQ010000166.1, read on the forward strand.
TTCTCGCCCGCAACGGTATCGCCGTGGCGCCGGTCGACGACACGATGCTGATCAGCTACGTGCTCGAGGGCGGCGCGCATGGGCATGGCATGGACGAGCTGGCGCAACTCCATCTCGGCCACAAGACGATCACCTACGACGAGGTGACGGGCACCGGGAAGAACCGCATCGGTTTTGCCGAGGTGCCGCTGGATCGCGCCCGCGACTATGCCGCCGAGGATGCGGACATCACGCTGCGCCTGCACCGTCTGCTGCGCCCGCGCCTGGTCGCGGAGCATCTCGTGCGCGTCTACGAGACGATCGAACGGCCGCTGGTGCCGATTGTCGCGGCGATGGAGCGCGCGGGCATCAAGGTCGACCGCGACGCGCTGCGTCGGGTCTCGAACGACCTCGCGCTGCGTCTCGACGATCTCGAGGTCCGGATCCACGCGGCTGCCGGCCGGGCCTTCAACATCGGCTCGCCGGCGCAGCTCGGCACGATCCTCTTCGACGAGATGGGGCTGCAGCTGCCCGACGGGGCCGTTCCGGCGCGGACCAAGACCGGCGCCTATGCGACGGGTGCGGACGTGCTCGAGGATCTCGCGGCGGCGGGACATGCGCTGCCGCAGCTGGTGCTGGACTGGCGTCAGCTCGCGAAGCTGAAATCCACCTATGCCGACGCGCTGGTGGAACAGATCGATCCGTCGACCGGGCGCGTGCATACCTCCTTCGCCATGGCGGCGACCTCGACCGGCCGCCTGTCGTCGTCTGATCCGAACCTGCAGAACATCCCGGTCCGCACCGAGGAGGGCCGCAAGATCCGCACCGCCTTCGTCGCCGAGGACGGGATGGAACTGCTCAGCCTCGACTACTCGCAGATCGAACTGCGCCTGCTCGCGCATGTCGCCGACATCGACGTGCTGCGCGCGGCGTTCCGCGAGGGCCAGGACATCCACGCGCTGACGGCGAGCGAGGTCTTCGGCGTGCCGCTCGCGGAGATGACCAAGGAGATCCGCAACCGCGCCAAGGCGATCAATTTCGGCATCGTCTACGGTATCTCGCCCTTCGGCCTCGCGCGCCAGCTCTCGATCCCGCAGGGCGACGCGCGCGCCTACATCGAGGCGTATTTCAGGCGCTACCCCGGGATCCGCGCCTACATGGACGCGACGCGCAAATTCGCCCGCGAGCATGGCTATGTCGTGACGCCCTTCGGGCGGCGCTGTCACCTGCCCGGCATCGCGTCGAAGAACCCGGCGCAGCGCAGCTTTTCCGAGCGCGCGGCGATCAACGCCCCGATCCAGGGCGGCGCGGCCGACATCATCAAGCGTGCGATGATCCGCATTCCCGGCGTGCTCGCCGCGGCCGGGCTGTCGGCGCGCCTGCTGCTGCAGGTCCATGATGAGCTGATCTTCGAGATCGACCCCGCCGAGCGCGAGCGGACCATCGCGGTCGTTCGTGCCGCGATGGAGGGGGCGGCCGCCCCGGCCGTCGCGCTGTCGGTACCGCTGGTGGTCGAGGCGGGGCACGGCCGATCCTGGGCGGAGGCGCATTGACGTCATGAGTTTCGAAGGCACGCCGGACGAGTTCCTGTCCGAGATCCTTGTCCTGCCGCGCGTCGTCGCCGAAAGCGTCGCGCCGGATCTCGCACGCGTCGCCTTTTCCTGGGCGGGGCGCGGGGACGCGGTCGACGTCTGGGTCACGCCGGTCGATGGCATGGCGCCGCCGCTGCGGATCACCGACAGCCCGGACGACAGCTATGTGATCGGCTGGATGCCCGATGGCAGCGCAGTGATCATCGCGGAAGATCGCGGCGGCGACGAGCGCGTGCGCCTCTTCGCGGTCGATGCGTCGCCTCCGCACGCCCGGCGTCTGCTCACCGACGACGCGCCGGCTTTCTTCCTGCGCGGCGGCCGGATGGCGCCGGACGGCCGCACCCTCGTCTACGCCGCCAATCGCGATCCCCTGACGGGGGGTGCCATCGAGCCGTTCCTCGTCTACGCCCATGACGTCGTCGACGGCACGCGACGTGTGATCGCCCGACCGCTGCGCGCCGGCACCGGCGCCCCGCAACTGGACGACCAGGGGCGCCAAGTCCTCTACACACGCAAGGATCGCCACCCGGCGGGCACCCAACTCTGGTGCGTCGGCATCGATGGCGCCGGCGATCGCGAGGTTCTCGACGCCGGTGAAACGGCGAAGGTCTCCGGACGCTGGCTGTCCGGCAGCGGGCGCGCCGTCGTCGTCGCGGAGACCGCGACCCACAAGCGTGTCGGCATCTGGTCGCTCGCCGAAGGATCGGTCCGCTGGATCGTCGACGACCCGGCGCGGGACGTCGAAAGCGCCTATCCGCTCAAGGGCCATGGCGGCTTCGTGGTCGTGGAAACGGTCCGGGCCGTCACCCGCGCCACGATCCACGACGCCGATGGCGTCGCGCTGCCGCCCTTTGGCGGACCGCCGGGAACCTTCATGCCGCTGGCGCCGACCGCCGATGGCCGTTGGGTCGGGACCTTTGTCAATCCGCACCATCCGCGCGACGTGGTGCGTCTGTCGAAGGAGTTTCCCGGCGCCGCGCTCAGCCTGTCGCGCGGCTGGCCCAACACGCGGCTCCGGCCGGTCGATTTCTCCGCCCCGGAGAGCATCGCCTGGCATTCCGTGGACGGGCTGGAGATCCAGGGCTGGTTGACGCGCGCCCGCGTTCAGCCGTCGCGCGGCCTGATCGTCCAGGTGCATGGCGGTCCGACCGCCCATACGGAGGCGCGCATCAGCCCCTTCGTGCAGTACATGGCCTGGTGCGGCTTCGATGTCCTGGAGCCGAATTACCGCGGCTCCACCGGGTTCGGGCTCGCCTTCCGCGAGACGATCAAGCAGACCGGCTGGGGTGGCCTCGAGCAGGACGACATCCGGACGGGGATCGAGCATCTGATCCGCGAGGGCATCGCCGTCCCCGGTCGCGTCGGCATCACCGGCACCTCCTATGGCGGCTATTCGGCCTGGTGCGCGATCACGCGCTGGCCGCCGGAGACGGTCGCCGCGGCGGCGCCGATCTGCGGCATGACGGACCTCGTCGTCGACTACGAGACCACGCGCCCCGATCTGCGCCCCTACAGCGAGGAGATGATGGGCGGCCGGCCTGATCAGGTCCCCGCGCGCTATCGCGAGCGCTCGCCGGTCAATTTCGCCGATCGCGTGCGCGGTGCGCTGCTGATCGTGCAGGGCGCGCGCGATCCCAATGTCACGCCGGCGAATGTCGCGGCCATGCGCGCGGCGCTCGACACGGCGGGGATCGTCTATGACGTGCTGGAGTTCGCGGACGAAGGCCACGGCATCCTCAAGCCACGCAACCAAAGGGTTCTCTACGCGCGCCTCGCGGCCTTCTTCGGCGATGCCTTCGCCGCCGCGCGCGGCTGATACCCGCCGTACCGCCCGATCGCGGCCCTGCGCGCATAGCCGACCGGAGATCGTCCGTGACCCCGATTCCCATCGTCCGCACCGTGGCAGGGCTCCGCGCCGCGATCGCCGACTGGCGCGCGCTGGGGCTGCGTGTCGCGCTGGTTCCCACGATGGGCGCGCTGCATGAGGGGCATCTGTCGCTGGTGCGCATCGGTCTGTCGCGCGCGGACCGCGTGGTGGCCTCGATCTTCGTCAATCCCACCCAGTTCGCGCCGCATGAGGATCTCGCCGCCTATCCGCGCGACGAGGCTGGCGATGCCGCCAAACTCGCCGGCGCGGGGTGCCACCTCCTGTTCGCCCCCGCCGTGAGCGAGATTTATCGGCCCGGGGCGGCGACGGTGGTCACCGTCTCCGGCGTGTCCGAGCCCCTGGATGGCGAGGTCCGGCCCGGGCATTTCGCGGGTGTCGCCACGGTCGTCGCAAAGCTGCTCAACCAGGCCCGGCCCGACGTCGCGGTCTTCGGCGAGAAGGACTACCAGCAATTGCAGGTGATCCGGCGCCTCGCCATCGACCTCGACCTTGGCGTGGAGATCATCGGCGCGCCCACGGCGCGGGCCGATGACGGGCTCGCGTTGTCATCGCGCAACGTCTACCTGAGCGCCGAGGAGCGGGGCCGGGCGCCGCAACTGGCCGCCGCGCTGGCCGATGCCGTCGGCGTGCTGCGCGCGGGCGCGCGGGTCGAGACTGCCGAAGCCAGCGCCCGTGCGCGGCTCATAGCCGCGGGATTTGGACGGATCGACTATCTCGAGGTGCGCGACGCCGTCGACCTGTCCCGCCTGGGGCCGGGGCCCCTGAGCCCGGAGCGCGCGGCCCGGATCCTCGCCGCCGTACAGCTCGGCCGGGCGCGGCTGATCGACAACATGGCGGTCTGAGATCATCGCAAGACCTATCTGAGGTTGAAAATTCAACGGTCCGTCGCTGCGCTCTTTTAAAGACAGTAAAACTGTCGTATATGAGTGTCATGAATGATGCGCCCACCTACGACATCGAAGACCTCGCGCGGCTGGTCGAACTGCCCCGGCGGACGCTGCGCTACTACGTCCAGATCGGCCTGCTCGACCCGCCCGAGGGCAAGGCCCGCGGCGCGCGCTACACGGCACGCCATGTCGAGCAGATCCTGCAGATCCGCAAATGGCAGCTCGCCGGCCTGTCGCTGGAGCGCATCGCCGAGGTGACGCGGCGCCCCGCGCCCGGACAGGTGCTGCCGCCGGCGCCGCGGCGCCCGGGTACGGTCGAGGTGTGGAGCCATCTCGTCGTCGCCGACGGCGTGGAGATTTTGCTGGAGCCAGCGCGCGCCGGGCTGACGCCGGAGCAGGTGCGTGCGTTCTTTCGCGCGGTGACGCGGTTGCACGCGGAGCTGGGCGCGGATCCCGAAGCGATACCCGGCGCGGACCTCGCGCCCGGCGAAACGGAGGCGTGACGATGGCCAGGAAGACCGCAGCCGCGAAGACCCCCCGCACGAAGACCCCGCGCACGAAGACCCCCCGCACGAAGGCCCCCCGCACGAAGACCTCCCGCACGAAGACCTCCCACGCGATCCCGGTGGCGCTCGCCGGGGCGCGCATCGACGCCCGGCTCGCGGGCGCGATGGCGGAGATCCGGATCGGGCAGAGCTTCCACAACACCGAGGATGCGCCGATCGAGGCGGTCTACAGCTTTCCGCTGCCGGCCGGGGCGGTGCTGCTCGATGTCGGGGTCGAGATCGGCGGCCGCCGTCTCCAGGGCGATGTCGTCGCCCTCGACACGGCGCGCGAGACCTACGAGGACGCGGTCGCCGAGGGCAACGGGGCCTTCCTCCTGGAACAGACCGAGCCCGGCGTCTTCACCCTCAACGCCGGCAATCTGCGCCCCGGAGAAACGGCGCATGTGTCCTACGCCTTCGCCAGCCTCAACCGCTGGTCCGGCGACCGGCTGCGCTTCGTCCTGCCGACCACCATCGCGCCGCGCTACGGCGTCTGGAATGCGGCGCCGCACGCCGTTCCCGAGACCAGCCTGATCGTCGAGAACCGGTGCGCGCTGCGCATCGCGCTCGCCGACGACCTGCGCGCGGCGCGCATCGCCTGCCCGTCGCACCGCGTCCGGACGCTGGAGGACGATGGCGAACGCGTCCTCGTATTCGTGGACGAGACCGCGGCGATGGATCGCGACATCGTCGTGGAGATCCGGCATCGCGACCCGCGCCCCAGCTTCGTGCTGCGCGGCCAGGGCCTGGATGGCGTCGTCGCCCTCGCGAGCTTCCAGCCCTTCCTGCCAGGGCTTGCGGCCGACACGGCGCTGGACGCGGTCGCGATCATCGACTGCTCCGGATCGATGGCGGGCACCTCGATCGACCAGGCGCGCAAGGCGATGCGCGCCGTGCTGGCCAGCCTGCGCCCTGAGGATCGGCTCGGCCTCGTCGCCTTCGGCTCGAAGACCGAGTGCCTGGATGGCGGTCGCCTGCAGGCGACCGCGCCCGGTCTCGCGGCGCTCGGCGCCTTCGCCGATCGGCTGGACGCCAATCTTGGCGGCACGGAGATCGGCGCCGCGCTCGATGCTGCGGTCGCCATGGCGGCGGCGCCGGCCACGGGCCGCAAGGCGGATCTCTTCCTGGTCACCGACGGCGAGGTCGCCGGCTGGCAGGGGCTCGTGGAGCGTGCCCGCGCCGCTGGGCATCGGGTCTTCGCCGTCGGTGTCGGCCATGCCGTCGCCGAGCCCTTCCTGTCCGGCCTCGCGCTGGCGACAGGGGGTGCGGCGGAGTTCGTGACCCCGGACGAGGCGATGGCCGAGCGCGTCGCCCGCCATTTCGAGCGCATGCGCGCGCCGCGGGCGACCCGGGTCGCCATCGCCTGGCCGGAGGGCGCCGTCCCCCTGGCGCCCGCGCTCCCGCCGGCGATCTTCGATGGCGACACGGTCCATGCCTTCGCAAGGCTCGGCGCGGCCGCGCATCCGGGGCACGTCGCGCTCGACTTCACGACCGCGGATGGCGCACGCCATCGTCAGGAGATCGCGCTGGACGGCGCGATAGCGGCCGGCGCCGATGGTATCCCGTCCACGCTCGCGCGGCTTGCCGCGGCCGCGCAGCTCGCCGGTCTTCCGGACGAGGCGGCAACGCGGCTCGCCCTGTCGCATCGGCTGCTTTGCGAGGGAACGGCCTGGGTCGTCGTCGACACGCGGGAGCCTGCGGAGCGGACCGACGGCATGCCGGCGTTGCGCAAGGTGCCGCATATGCTCGCGGCCGGCTGGGGTGGCAGCGCAAGCCTCTGCTCTCCCGATGTCGCGTTCAGCGCGATCGAGATGCTCCGGTGCGACGCCATGCCTCTTTTTGCGGAGACGCCCAGCCGGGACCCCGTCACGCCCCGCGACGCCGTCCTCGCGCTGCTCGCCGCGACGGCACGGACCCCGGCGCCGGGCGAGATCGCCCGGGCCGCCGGCCGCGCGGACGAGTACGCCAGGCTCCGCCAGGATGCCGACGGGCTATTCCTCGCCGACCTCGTCGGCGTGGCCTTCGAGGCCGGCATCCTCGCGGCGCTCGGAGGCGGCGATCACGACATCGACGTGGCCCGCGCGCGGTTCGAAGCAGAGATGGCGCATGGCCTCGACCGCCTGCGCGCACTGCGGGCGGAAGCGCTGCACGCGCTCGCCGCGATCGCCAGCCTCCTGCCCGCCATGCGCAGGGCCAGCCATCATGCGGATGCGGCCATCCGTGACGCGCTGGATCATGTGACACGGGCCAGAGCCATGGGCTCGCGCATGCGCTTTCCGGTCGCGTGACGAGGCGCTCCGATCACCAGCCAGGTGCGGTAGATGAAGAAAAACGGCGCGCGCCGCTTTAGCGGTCGCGCGCCGTCGGGAAGGCGCGAAGATCGCCGGCGCGGCCGCGCCGGCTGTGACGATTCAGCGCAACGCGGCGCAGGCGCGCTGGATGCGCGTGCAGGCTTCGCGCAGGACCTCGTCCGCGGTCGCATAGGAGATGCGGAAATAGGGCGCGAGGCCGAAGGCGCTGCCCTGGACCACGGCGACACCCTCCGCCTCGAGCAGGTACTCGACGAAATCGCTGTCGGTCTCGATCGTCTTGCCCTGCGGCGTCTTCTTGCCGATCGTCCCGGCGCAGGACGGATAGACGTAGAAGGCGCCTTCGGGCATCGGGCACTGGAGCCCGGTGGCCTGATTGAGCATCGACACGACCAGGTCGCGGCGACGCTTGAAGGCCTCGTTGTTGCGCGGGATGAAATCCTGCGGTCCGTTCAGCGCCTCGACCGCCGCGGCCTGGCTGATCGAGGAGGGGTTCGACGTCGATTGCGACTGGATCGTCCCCATCGCTTTGATGAGTTCGGCGGGACCGCCGGCATAGCCGATGCGCCAGCCGGTCATGCAATAGGCCTTCGACACCCCGTTCACCGTCAGCGTGCGGTCGTAGAGCTTCGGTTCGACCTGCGCCGGCGTGCAGAACTTGAAATCGTCGTAGACGAGATGTTCGTACATGTCGTCCGTCATCACCCAGACATGCGGATGGCGCAGCAGCACGTCGGTCAGCGCCTTCATCTCGGCCCAGGTATAGCCGGCGCCGGTCGGGTTGGAGGGCGAGTTGAGGATCACCCACTTGGTCTTGGGCGTGATCGCGGCCTCGAGGTCCTCGGGGCGCAGCTTGAATCCGTTGTTCTGCGGGCAGGCGACGGACACGGGCGTGCCGTCGGCGAGCGCCACCATGTCGGGATAGCTGACCCAATAGGGCGCGGGGATGATGACCTCGTCGCCGGGGTTCAGCGTCGCCACCAGCGCGTTGTAGAGCACCTGCTTGCCGCCGGTGCCGACGATGATCTGGTTCGGCGCGTAGGTCAGGTCGTTCTCGCGCTTGAACTTGCCGATGATCGCCTGCTTGAGCGCGGGCGTGCCGTCGACGGCGGTGTATTTCGTGTCGTCGCTGGCGATCGCGCGGATGCCCGCCTGCTTGATGTTCTCGGGCGTCGGGAAATCGGGCTCGCCGGCGCCGAGGCCGATGACGTCGCGGCCGGCCGCTTTCAACTCCCGCGCCTTGTTGGTGACGGCGATGGTCGGAGAGGGCTTGATGACCTTGAGGCGGTCGGCGAGGATTCCCATGGGACGCGGTCCTGGAATTGGAGTGGGACGACGCGACCCCCGCCGGGGGCCGCGGCCGCGCACCTTATGCCCCGAAGCCGGGACCGGCAATCACGGTGAGAGCGGCTTCTGCCAGAACCGAGCGTCGCCCAGCGCCGGGTCGAGCGCATAGGCGCCGAAGCCGAGCCGGGCGTAGAGCCGCTTCGCCCCCGCGTTGCCCGAAAGCACCTCGAGCGTCAGCTTGCAGGCCCCGCGCTCGCGCGCGATGTGCTCAACCAGTGCGAGCATGGCCTCGGCGATGCCGCGCCCGCGCCGGCCCGCGGCCACGAACACGTCGTGGATGTTCACCAGCGGGCGGCCCGCGAAGGTCGAGAAGCCTTCGAAGCAGTTGACGAGACCCGCCGGTTCGTCGCCCTCGAACGCCAGCACGCTGAAGGCGTGGGGCCGCGCCGCGAGGCCGGGGACGAGATTGGCGCGCGCATGGGCGCCGAGCGGCGCGCCACCGCCGGTCGGGTCGAGCGCATAGGCGTCCAGCAGGTCGACGAGCGCGCGTGCGTGCGCCTTGTCGGCATAGTCGGCGCGCAGCACGCGCAGCACGGCGGGAGGGGTGCTCACGACGCCTCCATCAGGCGCAGCAGCGCCTCGACCGGCCTTATGTCTGCGAACACCTGGGCGACCGCGAGCAGCCCGGCGCCATGCGCCTCGGCGTCGCCGGCGGTCACCGCGTCATGGGGCATGAAGACGCGGAAGTCGCGCATCATCGCGTCGCGCGCGGTCGACTCGCAGCAGATGTTGGTGGCGACGCCGGCGACCACGACCGTGTCGATGCCGCGCGCGCGTAACAGCGCCTCCGGGTCCTCCGGGTTGCGGGTGAAGGCGCTGAAACGGTACTTGCGGAACCGCAGATCCTCGGCGTGCGTGTCGAGGCGCGGGTCGAGGGCGTGGAGCGGTGCGCCGGGCGCCAGCGTCGCCAGCGACGCGGCCCGACGCTCCGGACGGATGAAATTGTCGTAGAAGGTCGCCCAGTAGAGCGGGTCGCCCGGCGGTGCGTTGCTGTGCTGGATCCAGGCGACGAGGCCGCCGCGCGCGCGCAGGGCCGCGGCCAGGGCGTTGATGCGGGGTACGATCCCGGCTGTCGACGGCGTATGCATCGGGCCGTCCGGGGACGTCCAGGCGAGCTGCATGTCGACGACGAACAGCGCGGTGCGCGCCGGATCGAGGCTCGCGAAGACCTCGAGCCGCCCGCGGCGGGCGATGGCGTTGGCGACGAGCGCGGCGGGGAGGGGCCAGGACATGGCATGAGTATAGCGCCGAGGCGGCGGCGGCCGAGACTCGCATCCGGCGCCGGGCGATGCATATTTGCGCCATGACCGGCCGCATCTCCCATCCCGTCCCCGAAGCCCTGCTCAACCCGGCGCTGCCGCCCCTCGCGGAAGAGAGCGGCGGCGCGATGGCGCCGCTGCGCATCGTGTCGGAGTACACGCCGGCCGGCGACCAGCCGCAGGCGATCGGCGAGATCACCACCGGGCTCGCCGGCGGCGAACGCGACATGGTCCTGCTCGGCGTCACCGGCTCGGGCAAGACCTTCACGATGGCGCATGTCATCCAGAACCTGCAGCGCCCGGCGCTGATCCTGGCGCCCAACAAGACATTGGCGGCGCAGCTCTACGGCGAGATGAAGAGCTTCTTCCCGGACAATGCGGTCGAGTATTTCGTCAGCTACTACGACTACTACCAGCCCGAGGCCTATGTGCCGCGGACGGACACCTATATCGAGAAGGAATCCTCGATCAACGAGCAGATCGACCGCATGCGCCATTCGGCGACGCGCGCGCTGCTCGAGCGTCGTGACGTCGTGATCGTCGCGTCCGTGTCGTGCATCTACGGCATCGGTTCGGTCGAGGCCTATTCGGCGATGGTGCTCGACCTCGCGGCCGGCCGCATGGTCGAGCGCAACGAATTGCTGCGCCAGCTGGTCAAGCTGCAGTACCGCCGCAACGACGCCAGCTTCGCGCGCGGCGCGTTCCGCGTGCGCGGCGATTCGGTGGAGATCTTCCCCGCGCATTGCGAGGATCGCGCCTGGCGCCTGACGATGTTCGGCGACGAGATCGAGGCCATCCACGAATTCGATCCGCTGACCGGCGAGAAATACGCGACGCTCGACAAGGTCCGGCTCTACGCGAACTCGCACTACGTCATGCCGCAGCCGACGCTCGACCAGGCGATGGAGCAGATCAAGCGCGACCTCAAGCTCCGGCTGGAGGAGCTGCGCGGCACCGGCAAGCTGCTCGAGGCGCAGCGCCTGGAGCAGCGGACCCAGTTCGACCTGGAGATGATGGCTGCGACCGGCTCCTGCGCGGGAATCGAGAACTACTCGCGCTATTTCACCGGTCGCAAGCCGGGCGAACCGCCGCCGACCCTGTTCGAATACCTGCCCAAGGACGCGATCCTGATCGTCGACGAAAGCCACGTCACGGTTCCGCAGATCGGTGGCATGTATCGCGGCGACTTCGTGCGCAAGTCGACGCTCACGGAATACGGATTCCGCCTGCCGTCCTGCGCCGACAACCGGCCGCTCAAGTTCGAGGAGTGGAACGCGATGCGGCCGCAGACCGTCTGCGTCTCGGCGACGCCGGGGCCATGGGAACTGGAGCAGACGGGCGGCGTCTTCGTCGAGCAGATCATCCGTCCGACCGGTTTGATCGATCCGGTCTGCACGATCCGGCCGACCGAGAAACAGGTCGACGATCTGCTCGCGGAGGTCCGGGACGTCGCCCGGCGCGGCCAGCGCGCCCTGGTCACGACGCTGACCAAGCGCATGGCCGAGGACCTCACCGAATACATGCACGAGGCCGGGGTGCGGGTGCGCTACATCCATTCCGACGTCGAGACGCTGGAGCGCATCGAGATCATCCGCGACCTGCGTCTCGGCGCCTTCGACGTTCTGATCGGCATCAACCTGCTGCGCGAGGGGCTCGACATCCCGGAATGCGCGTTGGTCGCCATCCTCGACGCCGACAAGGAAGGTTATCTGCGATCCCGCACCTCGCTGGTGCAGACGATCGGCCGTGCGGCGCGCAACGTGGATGGGCGGGTGATCCTCTACGCCGACACGATGACGGCGTCGCTCAAGGCCGCGCTGGAGGAGACCGAGCGCCGCCGGACCAAGCAGGTCGCCTGGAACGAGGCCCATGGCATAACGCCGGAGAGCGTGCGCAAGGGCATCGGCGACATCCTCGGCTCGGTCTACGAGCGTGACCATGTCTTGGTCGAGACGGGCGTCGACGGGACGGATCATGCGGTCGGGCACAATCTGCGCGCCGTGATCACCGAACTCGAGGAGAAGATGAAGGCGGCCGCCGCCGATCTCGAATTCGAGGAGGCAGCGCGGCTGCGCGACGAGATCCGCCGCCTCGAATCGATCGAAGTCGAGATGCCCGCCGGCGCCGCCGGGGCGGGTGTCGCCGACGCGCGCGCGGCGGGCGGCTACGCGGCGAAGTCGGCGGGCAAGGCCGCCCCGCGCTCGACCGCCGGCGCGGTCAACTCGAAGACCGGCCGC
>CAIOSQ010000167.1 GCA_903860935.1 uncultured Rhodospirillales bacterium
GACGTCGCCTTCGCGGCAGGCCGCGTGGCCCGGATCGGCGACGGCTTGTCGGGTACGGACACGCGCGATGTCGCCGGCAAAGTCGTCACGCCCGGCCTCATCGACCTGCACACCCATGTCTACTGGGGCGGAACGTCGCTCGGCGTCGCCGCGGAGCCCCTCGCGCGCAGCGGCTCGGTCACGACATTCGTCGATGCAGGCAGCGCCGGTCCGGGTAATTTCCATGGCTTCCGCGCCCATGTGATCGAGCCGTCGCCGGTTCGCATCCTGCCCTACATCAACCTGTCATTCCCGGGCATCTTCGCCTTTTCCAAGGCGGTCATGGTCGGGGAGTCTCAGGATCTGCGCCTGCTCGACACGCGCGAATGCGTGCGGGTGATCGAGGAAAACCGTGATCTCGTCCTCGGCATCAAGGTGCGTGTCGGTCGTGGCACCAGCAACGAGTTGGCCAACATGCCGCTGGAGATGGCCATCGAGGTCGCCGAGGAAGTCGGGCTTCCGGTCATGGCCCATCTCGACTATCCGCCGCCTTCGCGCCAGGACGTGCTCGCGCTGCTCCGGCCCGGGGATATCCTGACCCATTGCTTCCGCCCCTTCCCCAACGCGCCGTCGACGGCCGATGGCCGCGTGCGTGACGAGGTGCTCGCGGCGCGGGCAAAGGGCGTGATCTTCGACATCGGCCATGGCGGCGGATCGTTCGGCTTCAAGACCGCCCGCGCGATGCTCGCGCACGGGTTCCTGCCCGACGTGATCTCCTCGGACATCCACACGCTGTCCATCGACGGTCCGGCCTTCGACTTGGTGACCACGATGTCGAAGTTCCTGGCGCTCGGCGTCGATCTCGCGACGGTCATCAAGCTGGCCACGCTGAATGCCGCCACGGCGATCCGCAAGCCCGAGCTCGGCAGCCTCGAGGCCGGCGCCGTCGGCGATGCCTCGATCCTCGAGTTGCGCGCGGGCGAATTCGAATATCTCGACGTGATCGGCGAGCAGGTCGTCGGACGCGAGAGGCTGCTCGGCTCCGGCGTCGTGATCGGCGGCAAATGGTGGCACCCCGCATGAGCGTATCGACTGGCGGAGCAGGCGTGCCTCTAGGCGACGCTGAGGCGCGTGGCTTCGCCTGGGGGCTTCTGGGCGTCGCGATCTTCGGGCTCACCCTGCCCTTCACGCGTCTTGCCCTCGTCGATCTCGATCCGGTCTTCGTCGCGCTCGGGCGCGCCGTGCTCGCAGCTATCCCGGCGGCCGCGATCCTGGCGGCGACGCGTACGCGGCTTCCGCCGTCTGAATTGAGGCCGCGCCTCGCCCTCGCCGCGCTCGGCGTGGTGGTCGGATTTCCGGTCGCCGCGACGATCGCCATGACGACGGTGCCGTCCAGCCACGGCGCCGTCGTCCTGGGTCTGCTGCCGCTGGCGACAGCGCTGGCGGGGACGCTACGCGGCGGCGAACGTCCGTCGCCGACCTTCTGGCTCTGGGCGGCGGCCGGCAGCGCCGTGGTCGTCGTCTTCGCGCTGCGCGCGGGCGGCGACGGCATCTCAGGCGCGGATGCGTGGCTCGTCCTCGCCATCGCCTGCGCCGCCTTCGGCTATGCCGAGGGCGCGGTCGTCTCGCGCAGCATCGGCGGATGGCAGACGATCTCCTGGATCCTCGTGCTCTCCGCCCCGGTCATCGTCCTGCCCGTCGCGTATCTTGCCGCAACCTCGGGCATAGCGCAGGCGCGTCCCTCCGCCTGGGTCGGCTTCGCCTATGTCGGGTTCGGGTCGATGTTCCTGGGATTCTTCGCCTGGTACCGCGGTCTTGCGCTGGGCGGCACGGCGCGTGTCGGCCAGGTCCAGCTCCTCCAGGGCTTCTTCACCCTCGCCGGGGGCTGGGCGATCGCCGGCGAGGCGTTCGATCCCGAAGCACTGCTCTTCCTCGTGGCGGTGATCGCCATCGTCGCCCTGGGCCGGCGCGCCTCGGTTCAGCGACGCTGACGCGCGGGCACGAGGTTAAGCCCAAGTCCGACCAGGATCGCCGCGGCGGCGCCGAGCCGCCAGAGGCTCGGTCGCTCGCCAAGAAAGAGGGCAGACAGCGCGATGGCGCCGACCGGCACCATCAACATGAACGGCGCGATGCGATGCGCCTCGTAGCGCCCGAACAGCCGCGCCCAGATCGCATAGGCAATGAGCCCGGACAGGATACCCGAATAGCCCGTGGCGACCACGAAACCGAGGCTCGGCCCGGACAGGATCACGCGCAGCGGATCCATCCCCTCGACCGAGATCGACAGCGCCAGCAGCAAGGGCGCCGCGACAGCGGACAGCCAAGCCGCAACGCCGATCGGATCCGCGCCGCCGATGCGTCGCAGCACGAAATTGCCAAGGCCGCCGGCGAGCGCGCCACACAGGACGATGACGATCGCCAGGGGCGGCATGGGCGTCCCGCGCTCCGCCATCAGCAGCACCAGGCCGCCAAGCGCGGCTGCGAAGCCGCAGAGCTTGCGCCGCGTGAGAGTCTCGCCCATCAGCCCCCAGGCCAGCGCGAGCGTGAAAAAACTCTGCGTATGCGCGAGCAGGGCCGCCATGCCCGGCGTCACCCCGGTCGCCATGCCGAAGAAGATCCCGACATGCTGACCGACACCGATCGTCAGGCCGAGAACGAGCAGGACACGCCAGGATACACGCGGCCGCGGCAGGAACGGCAGCGCGAGCGCCGAGACGCAGAAGCGCAGCGCCGCGAACAGGATCGGCGGCGCCTCGCGCAGAGCGGTATCCGTGGCGACGAAGGCGCCCGACCAGATGCCCGTCGCAAGCGCCGCCAGGACGATGTCGCCCGGCGTCATCCCGGCGCCGTCGCGCGCGACCGCTGCGCCGGAATGACGCCCGTCACGCGGGTCGGACCGCCGTGATGGCCAGCTTGCGCGCCGCCCAGGTCGTCAGCGCGAGAAGGCGCTCGTCTTCTCCGAACCGGCCGATCAACTGGACCCCGAGGGGCAGCCCGTCGGCACCGGTGGCGTAGGGCGACGTCGTGCAGGGCACGCGCAGCAGCGACCAGAAGCCGCTGAACACCGAGTCGCCCGTCCAGGCGAGCCCGCGCGGCGCTGTACCGGGCGCCGCCGGCACGATGAACGCGTCGTTCTCGCCGAACACCGTCTCGAGATAGGTCCGTGCGCGGTCGCCGAATTTGAGCGCCTCGCTGTAGTGACGCTCGTTGCGCTGACCGAGCGCGATGAAGCCACGGATATTCGCGCTCAACTTTGCCGGCGTCTCGCGCAGATAGCGCGCGAAGGCGCGGCTCGCCTCCACCGAGATGACGACGCGATGGGCCTCGCGCGTCTGAGCGAACCAGGCTGGAAGCCGTCGCCGGACGACGGTGCCCCCCGCCTTCGCGATGTCCCGCGCGAAGGCGTCGCAGGCGCGCCGCATCTCGAGCGAGGCCGCGTCGTCATACGGCGTCGCAAGGCGCACGAAGCGCGGCTTCGCCGGAGCGGACGCGCGGCGATGAGCGGTGAGCAGGATCGGGGCGAGAACCTCGAGATCCTCGGCCGCGCGGGCGAACCAGCCGACGGTGTCGAGCGACCGACCGAGTTCGTGCACGCCATGCGTCTCGGTCCGCCCCCAGGACGATTTGAAGGCGAAGACGCCGCAGAAGGATCCCGGGCGAATCACGGACCCGCCGGTCTGCGTCCCCAGCGCGAGCGGCACGAAGCCGGCCGCCACCGCCGCCGCGGAACCGCTCGACGACCCGCCCGGCGTATGCCGCAGCCCGTGCGGGTTGCGCGTCGCCGCCGGATGCATGTTGGCGAATTCCGTGGTCGCGCATTTGCCGATCAGGACCGCACCGGCCTCGCGAAGCCGATGGACGACCTGCGCGTCATGGGCCGGGACGTGACCAGCGAAGACCTTGGCACCGTACTCGGTTCCCAGCTCCGCAGTGTCGATCAGGTCCTTGATCCCGATGGGCAGTCCTTCGAGCGCCCGACGCGCGCGCCGGGCGTCGCTCGTCCGTGCCGCGCGGCGCGCATGCGGGTCGAGCCGCACGAAGGCGTGGATCGCGCCGTCCCGGGCCGCGATCGCGTCGAGGCAGGATTCGGTCAGCGCCGCGGCGGTGAAGCGGCGGCGCGCGAGGCCCGCGAGCATCTCGCGGGCGCCCAGCCAGGCGAGATCAGACGCCATCGACGGCCAGGTGGGCGACGCAATCGCCCCGTTCGACGCGCGCGGGATGGCGCTGGCAGATCACGAGGCCATCGCGCTTGAAGAAGCACGGCACCGGGGCGCGGCCCGGATCGTCGACGAAATGAACATGGCCGCAGACATCGCCCGCCTTGACCCAGTCGCCGAGATCGGTGGCGGGTTCGAACAGCCCTGGCGACGGCGCATGGACATGCCAATCCAGGCCGGGAACGTTCATGTACCGCGTGGCGGGCGCCGGGGCCGTCGGGCCGTCCCAGATGCCCATGTGCTTGAGCACGCGCCAGAGCCCATCTTCCACATTGCGCAGCATGCGGCGGTTGACGCTGCCGCCACCGCCGAATTCTCCCGCGATCTGCACGAGGCCCCGCTTGATCGCGGCGCCTGGCGAATAGCGGGGATCGGCATGTTTCCAGATCACCGAATATTCCGTGCCGAACGCGGTCAGCGCCGCGAGCGAGCGCCGGTTGAGGTCCGCGTCCGGCCCCTCGTTCGTGCTGCCGAACGGGATATAGGCCAATGACGAACCGCCGGAATGGAGGTCGGCGAAGAGATCCGCCATCGGAAAGACGACGCTGTCAATGTAGTGCGCGATCTCCTGCGTCACGCCGCGCTCCGGGTCGCCCGGAAACGAGCGATTGAGATTGCCTCCATCGATCGGCGACACGCGCGCGCTGGCCATCGCAGCGGGCAGGTTCGCCGCCGGCATGACGATCACGCGCCCCTGAACCTGGGCGGGATCGATGGCGCGGATCAGCTTGCAGAGCGCGATCTGCCCCTCGTACTCGTCGCCATGGTTGCCCGCCATCAAGAACGCGGTGGGACCGGTTCCGTTGCGGATCACGGCGATGGGGATCGCGATCATCCCGTACGCCGACCGCGTCACCGAATGCGGCAGGTTGACCCAGCTGACCTGCTTGCCCTGCTGCTCGAAGTCGATATCGGACCAGATACGCGTCTTGCCGTTCATGCAATCCTCCACGCGGCGTTTCCGCGCTATCATCGAACCCGTGGCGCGGCTTCGCAAGCAGTGATGATCCGGTGGCCACCGCGAGGGGACGACTTGATCCAGAAAGACCATGCGGCGCGCGGCGTCGCGGTCATGATCGCGGCGCAGGCGGTCTTCGGCCTGACCGACGCGTTGCAGAAATGGCTCATGGACAGCGTGCCCCTGATGCTTGTCGTCTGGAGCCGTTTCGCGGTGTTTCTCCTTTTCCTCGGGCCGCTGATCCTGCGGCGCCCGGCTCACGTCACCGCCGCACCCGCGCGTGGACTTCAGATCCTGCGGGGATGCGCGATGCTCGGCGCCACGGTGTTCACCGCCGCGGCCCTGATCCGCATGCCGCTCGCCACCGTGACCGTGCTGGGCTTCGTCGGACCGTTCATCGTCACCGCGCTCTCGGCCCTGATCCTCAAGGAAAGCGTCGGTTGGCGACGCTGGACCGCCATCGCGGTCGGCTTCGCCGGCATGCTGATCGTCGTCCGCCCCGGGGCGGACTCGGCGTCGGTCGGCTGGCCCGCGCTGCTGGTCCTAGCGGCGACGCTGTGCTGGTCGACCGGCGTCATCACGACGCGACGCATCGCGGGACGGACGGACGCCTCGACCATGCTGGTCTGGCAGGCCATCACGGGCTTCGTGTTGTCCCTGCCCTTCGCGCTGGCAACGTGGAAGACACCGACGGCGCTCGAGACGGGCTGGCTGGTCGTCAATGGCTGCGTCAATCTCGGCGGGCAGTGGCTGATCGTGCGCGCGCTGCAACTCGCGCCCGTCGCGACGATCGCACCGCTTGCCTATACCGTCCTCGTCTGGGCGACGCTGCTCGGCTGGCTCGTCTTCGGCGCCCTGCCGGACGGGTGGACGCTCGCCGGCGCGGCGGTGATCATCGGGTCTGGTCTCTATGTCTGGTGGCGCGAGCAGGTCCGCGCCCGCGCCGCGCGAAACGCCGGAGAGGGATGACTCGCGCGCGGCCTCGTCCCGCGCTCTAATGCCGACACTCCAATCACGACGAGGGGGAAAAGAAAGATGCGCCTTTTCGCTGCGACGATCGCCACCGAGACCTACACGTTTTCGCCGATGGCGACGTGCCTCGACGACTACAAGCAGGGCGTGTTTCTGCGCCCCGGCGAGCACCCGTCCGACACGCCGTTGATGTGCACCGCGCCGCTCTTCGTCGCGCGCAAGCGCGCCGCGGCCGAGGGCTTCACCCTCATCGAGGGCAGCTGCTTCGCCGCCAGCCCGTCCGGCACCACCGTGCGCGCCGACTACGAGGCCATGCGCGACGAGATCCTGGCGCAATGCAAGGCGGCCATGCCGCTCGATGGCGTGCTGCTCGGCCTGCACGGCGCGATGGTCGCCCAGGGCTACGACGACGTCGAAGGCGACGTCATCGCGCGCGTGCGCGAGATCGTCGGACCGAAATGCGTGATCGGCGTGGAACTCGACCCGCATTGCCACCTCACCCTCAAGCGGGTGAAGGGCTCGGACATCGTCATCCTCTACAAGGAATTCCCGCATACCGACGTGGTCGACCGGGCCGAGGAGGTCCTCGACCTCGTGCTGCGCACGATCCGCGGCCAGATCAAACCGGTGATGTCGGTCTATGACTGCCGCCAGATCGGCAGCTACCCGACCACCGAGCCGATGATGCGCGCCTTCGTGGATCGCATGATGGCGATGGAGGGCAAGAACGGCGTGCTGTCGATCTCGATCGGGCATTGCTTCCCCTACGCCGATGTCGAGGAACTGACCGGGCGCATCCTGGTGGTCACCGATGGCGACAAGGCGAAGGCGGATGCCCTGGCGACCGAGATCGGTCAGGAATTCATCTCGATGCGCGGCAAGACCGCGCCCGCCTATCACGGCGTCGAGGACGGCATCGGCGCCGCGCTCGAGTACAACGACGCGCCGGTCGTCATGGCCGACCCCGCCGACAACGCCGGCGGCGGCGCGCCATCCGACAACACGACGATCCTGCGCCGCCTGATCGAGCGCAAGGTGGAGAGCGCGTGCCTCGGCCCGATATGGGATCCGATCGCGGTCAAGCTCTGCTTCGCAGCGGGCATGGGCGCCGAGTTCCCGCTTCGCTTCGGCGGCAAGATCGCGCCGAGCTCGGGGCTGCCGATCGATGCGACGGTCAAGGTCGTCGGGCTGAAGCGCGATTGCTGGCAGAGCTTCGGACCGACCCAGGTGCCGATGGGCGACTGCGCCGCGATCCGGATCGGCGGGGTCGAGGTGGTTCTGATCTCCAACCGCACCCAGGCGCTGGGCCTGGAGCTCTTCCGCAACGTCGGCATCGAGCCCACCGAGCGCAAGATCGTCGCGGTCAAGTCCACCAACCATTTCCGCGCCGCCTTCGGGCCGATCGCGAAAAAGGTGATGTACATCGATTCCGACGGGCCGCTCAGCCGCGACTACCGCAAGATCCCCTACACCAAGGTCCAGCGCCCGATCTGGCCGCTGGACGAACAGACCACACCCGGCCTGATCTTCTGACCGCCACGGGTCGCCCGGCACCCGCTCGCCGCGGGATGCCGGGCGCCCTCTTCAGGCGATCCAGTCTTCAGGCGATCCAGCTGGCCTGGTGCGGATGGACGAGCGCCGCCGGATTGATGAGATGCGGTGGCCGTGTCCGCTGGGCAAAGGCCCGCGCGGCGCGGAAGGAGCCTTCGGCGAGCGACCGGTTGCACTCGTCGGTATGGCAGAGCGAGTGCGGCGACACGATGACGTTGTCGAGCTTGAGGATCGGATTGTCCGGCGGGGTCGGCTCGACCTCGAACACGTCCATGCCCGCCCCTGCGATACGCTTCTCGACCAATGCGCGATGGAGTGCGGCCTCGTTGACGACCGGTCCGCGCGCAGCGCTGATCAGATAGGCGCTGGGCTTCATCAGGCCCAAGGCGCGCTCGCCGACGATGCCGCGGGTCGCCTCGTTCAGCAGCACGTTGGTGACCAGGAAGTCCGATTCGCGGAACAGCGTGTCGAAATCGACCAGCGTGACCCCGAGCTCGGCGACATCCGCCTGCTTGACGAAGGGGTCATGAGCGATGAAGCGCATGTCGAGCGGTTTCGCGATGCGGAACAATTCGCGGCCGATATTGCCGATCCCCAGCGATCCGAGGGTGCGGCCGACCAGCCCCGTGCCGTAATGGCTGCGCTGCTCGGTCCAGCGCCCTTCGCGCGTCAGGCGGTCCTTGACAAGGAGCTTGTGCGCCAGCGCCAGGACGAAGGTCAGCTGCGTCGTCGCCATCGGACGGCGCACCGCGTTCGGATTGTTCGTCAGCAGCACACCGGCCTCGGTCAGGGCCTTCACGTCGCGCGTGTCGTAGCCCGCACCGAAACCAGCCAGGAGCCGTAACCGCAGGTCCGGGCGGCCGAGCGCCTCCGGGCCGATGCCCTCGGAAACCGCGCAGATCACATCATAGGCGGCGCAATGATCCGCCGTCAGCCGGCGCACCGGATCGGTAAGGTATTCCCAGTCGATCTCCGGCGTCGCGTCGAGTATCCCGAGCGCGGCGGGATCGAAGAAAGTAGCCCCGTTCTCGAGCAGCGCCGAGCGCGCCACCCCGACCTTGATCCGTTCCGCAGCCATCGCGATCCTCCCGTTGCAGAGGCACGGAGCCTAAAGCGAATCGGTTCAGAATAGAAACGCGAGGCTGCGGGAAGGCGCGCAGAACGGGGCACCCTCGTGGCCCGTGCACGTGGCCCGGGCCGCGCGAAAAGCCCGTCGGGTCGACGCCGGGGCGGGCGGCGCCAACAGGTGGTCGACACGGGCGCCGATCCGTGATTGCCTACGGCCCTGTGGTGGCGCGCCCGCTCGGCGCGGCCGCCGTCGTCTGGGTTTCGACAGTCCAAAAGGGAGGCAACCATGAAACCGTCACGCCGCTCACTCCTCAAGGCTTCGGCCGGCCTCGCCGCCGTCGCCGGCGCTCCCGCGATCGCGCGCGGCCAGGCGCGCCGGGGCGAGCAGAACACCGTCCGCGCCGTCATGCACGGCGACATCCCGACCTTCGACCCGATCTGGACCACGGCGAACATGGCCGCCTATCACGGCGGCATGGTCTACGACACGCTGTTCGGCATCGACGGGAACTTCAATCCGCAGCCGCAGATGGTCGGCCGGCATGGCGTCTCCGACGACAAGCTGACCTATACGTTCGAACTGCGCGACGGCCTCAAGTGGTCCGACGGCACGGCCGTAACGGCCGCGGATTGCGTCGCCTCGCTGCGCCGCTGGGGCGCGCGCGACGGTGCCGGCCAGATCATGCTGTCCAAGACCGCAGACCTCTCGGCGAAGGACGACAAGACCATCGTCCTGCGTCTCAAGGAGCGTTGGGGCCTCGTCTATGACGCGCTGTCGAAGACCTCGACGCCGCTGTGCTTCATGATGCCCAAGAAGGTCGCCGAGACGGATCCGTTCCAGAAGATCGACACCACGAACGGCGTCGTCGGCTCCGGTCCCTTCGTCCTCAACATGGCCGAGACGAAGCCGGGCACGCAGTATGTCTACGACAAGAACCCGCACTACGTGCCGCGCGCGGAAGCCGCGTCGGGCATCGCCGGCGGCAAGGTCGTCAAGCTCGACCGCGTGATCATGGTCAACATGCCGGAAGCGCAGACCGCGGTGTCCGCGCTGCAGGCCGGCGAGATCGATTTCTACGAGACGCCGCCGATCGAGTTGCTGCCGCAGCTCGAATCGGACCGTAACGTCCGGGTCTCGGTCCTCAACAGCCTCGGCCAGGTCGGCTACATCCGGTTGAACTATCTGCATGCGCCCTTCAACAACGTGAAGGCGCGTCAGGCGGTCCAGTGGGCGGTCAACCAGAAGGACCACATGGCCGCGACCTTCCCGAACCCGAAATACGCCCGCGCCTGCGGCTCGTTCTTCACCTGCGGAACGCCGATGGAGAGCGACGTGAACATGGAGTGGTTCACGAAGGGGCCGGACCTCAACAAGGCCCGCCAGCTGCTCAAGGAGTCCGGCTACGACGGCAAGCCGATCGTGCTGATGCAGGCGACCAACATCGAGTACATGCGCAACTCGGCCGAGATCCTGGCCAAGGAACTGCGCGGCGCGGGCTTCAACGTCAACCTCGTGCCGATGGACTGGTCGAACGTGGTCCAGCGCCGCTCGGTGAAGTCGGCCCCTGATCAAGGCGGCTGGAACATCTTCATCACCTCGGGCGGTGGTACTGCGACGGCGCATCCGATCAACCTCGCCGCCCATGCCGCCACCGGCGACAAGGGCTGGTTCGGCTGGCCGGAGAACGCGCTGCACGAACAGCTGCGCGAGAAATGGGCGCAGGCCGAGTCGCTCGCCGAGCGCCAGGCCATCGCGCGCCAGATCCAGGACAATGCCTGGGGCTATGTCCACCACCTCTACTACGGGCAGTGGATCCAGCCGGCGGCGCATCGGGCGAATATCCGGAACCTGTTGCCGGTGCCGGAGATCATCCCCTGGTGGAACGTCGAGAAGGCCTGAGGTCAGGCTGAACGCCGGCCCGGAGCGACGCTCCGGGCCGGCAGTTCCCAGATGCCAGCCTCGCAGATGCCAGCCTCGC
>CAIOSQ010000168.1 GCA_903860935.1 uncultured Rhodospirillales bacterium
CATCGCCTGGAAGGGCGCGAGCGCGCCGGGCAATTTCTCGCGCGCCCGGATGCGCTGGGATGGCGCGGCCACGCTCAGCGCCGGCAGTTTCGCCGATGCCGCGGGTCACGCCTTCGACACGCCCGACGAAGGTCTCACGCGAGTAGAGCCGCAGCGTCTGGAATGGCGGTCGATGACCGGTGGCGACTGGGATGGCGTGAGCGCGCGGATCGACGCGCCCGGCGATGCGGTGCTCGCGGTCGAGACCCCGCAGATCTCGGTCCGCGTGCCGGTGGCGTCGCTCGCCGCCGGCCCCGCGCGCTTCGCGGATGCGCGACCGGCGCGCGAACTCGAGATCATGCGCCTGCCGGCTGATCTCGGACCGATGGCGTGGCGCGGCGTCTTCCGCGATCCCGACGCACGGCCGGGATGGAACGCCTATTGGGTCCGTGTACGGCAATGGAATGGCGGCTTCGCATGGTCCAGCCCGATCTTCGTCCGGCTGCCCCATCGCGATATGGCCAAGGGAGAAGAGACATGACGATGCGTTTCGCGATGATCGGATGCGGTGGGTTCGCACGCCGCTACCATGTGCCGACATTGCTGGCGGATGCCGGCGTGCGGCTCACCGGGATCTTCGACCCGCACCCCGCGCCGGCAGTGCGCGACCTCGCCGCCGCGACCGGCGCGAAGCTCGTCGATCGGATCGAGGACCTGCCCGACGCCGACGCCGCGCTGGTGACGACGCCGCATGCGCTTCACGCGGCGCACGCGGATCACGCATTGACGCGCGGCTGCGCCACGCTGGTCGACAAGCCCTTCGTCATGAAATCCGCCGATGCGCGCCACCTGATCGAACACGCCGCACGCGCGGGGCTGGTCAACGCGGTCGGGTTCAACCGCCGTCTCGACGCCGGCTGCCTGCGCGCGCGGGAGATCATTCGCGCCGGCGGCATCGGCGCGGTGCGTTTCGTCGAGACGATCCAGCTCGGCTATGAGCGCGGTGGTTGGTTCATGGATCCAGCGCTCGGCGGCGGCGGGCCCTATACCGGCCGCGGAACCCACATGGCCGATCTCGTGCCCTGGCTTGTCGAGGCGCGGCCGGTTTCGCTGTCCAGCCGCGTGCGCCCTGGCCCCGTGGGCCGCAGCGATCGCGGCGGTACGGTCGACATGCTCTTCCCCGAATTCGAGTACCGCATGACCTGCATCGAGGAAGGCTGGCATATGTGGGA
The DNA here is from genome assembly GCA_903860935.1 of uncultured Rhodospirillales bacterium. GTDB lineage: Bacteria > Pseudomonadota > Alphaproteobacteria > CACIAM-22H2 > CACIAM-22H2 > CAIOSQ01. Next base: position 1,212 of record CAIOSQ010000168.1, read on the forward strand.
CGAGGTACGGATCTTCGGAGAGGACGGGCTGATCGAACTGCGTCGGCCGCTGACCATGCCGACCGGATGGTCCCTGACCTGGCTGAGCCGCCGCGGCGCGACGCGTGAAGAGCGCGCGGCGGAGCCGAACGAGGGGCAGATCACCACCCAGTTCCTCGCGGCGTGCCGGAGCGGCGGCCCGGTCGCCTGCAGCTTCGCCGACGCCCTGCTTTCCGTCCGGATCGTGGAGGCGGCCTTCGCCTCGGCGGCCGCCGGCGGCGCGCCGCACGATCTCGGCTGACGGGGCCGGGGAGATGGCCGCCGCGATCGAGATCTCCGGGCTTGCGAAGAGCTTCGCGCATGATCCCGGTCCGCCGGTCCTCGGCGCGGTCGATCTCGGTATCGAGGAGAACGAATTCGTCGTTCTCCTCGGGCGCAGCGGCTGCGGCAAGACCACGCTGCTCAACCTCGTCGCCGGGCTGGAGACGCCGAGTGCAGGCCGCATCCTGGTCGGCGGCACGCCGGTCACCGGCCCCGGCGGCGGCAAGGGCATGGTGTTCCAGCAAGGCGCACTTTTTCCCTGGCTGACTGCGCGGCGCAACATCGCCTTCGCCGCGCGCAACCGCGGCGTCGCCTCGGCCGAGGCCGATCGCCTCGCCGACGAGCTGCTTGCGCTGGTCGGACTCGCGGGTGCGGGACACAAATATCCGTTCGAGCTCTCCGGCGGCATGCAGCAGCGCGTGGCGATCGCCCGCGCCCTGGCGCTCGATCCGAAGATCCTGCTGATGGACGAGCCCTTCGGCGCGCTCGACGAGATCACGCGCAACGAGATGCAGGACGAGCTGTTGCGCGTCTGGGCGCAGCGGCGCAAGACCGTCGTCTTCGTCACCCACTCGATCTGGGAAGGCCTGATCCTCGCCGACCGAATCCTCGTGATGGCGCCGCGGCCCGGGCGTTTCGTGCTCGAGCGGCGCATCGACCTGCCGCGCCCGCGTCGGCGCAGCGATCCCGCCCTGATCGCGCTCTACGACGAGATATGGGCCTGTCTGCGAGGCGATGCATGAGGGCGCGGGCGGCGGAGATACTGGTGCCGCTGGCGGTGCTGGCGGCGTTCCTCGGCACCTGGGAATACGCCGCTGCCGCGGGGTGGCTGCGGCCGATCCGCTTTCCGCCGCCCAGCCGGCTGGCCGGGAGCTTCGTGGATCTGGCGTTCCACGGATTTCCGGAGGGCATCACGATCTGGGTCCATGCCGCGATCACCGTGCAGCGGATCCTCGCCGGCCACGCGCTGGCGCTGGCGCTCGCCATCCCGCTCGGCCTGCTGATCGGCAGCCATGCGCTGCTCGACCGGATGACCGCGCCGGTCGTCGCCTTCTGCCGGTCGGTCGCGACGCTGAGCCTTCTGCCTCTGGCGCTGGTCTGGTTCGGGACCGGCGAAGGCGCCAAGATCTTCCTCATCGGCTATGGCTGCTTCTGGGTGATGCTGTCGGCGACCATCGCCGCGGTGAAGCTGGTCGATCCGGTGCTGATCCGCGCGGCGCGTACGATGGATACCGGCGGCTGGGCGATCTTCCTGCGCGTCGTCCTGCCGGCGACCCTGCCGCGGCTGCTCTCGGGCGCGCGGATCGCCCTGGGCGTCGGCTTCATGGTCATCGTCGGGGCCGAGATGATCGGCACGATCCGCGGCCTCGGATCGCTGATCATGGAGGCGCGGACCTTCTACCGCACCGACATCACCATGGTCGGCATGCTGTGCATCGGCGCCTTCGGTCTCGCGGCCATGGCGGCGCTGGAATGGCTCGAAGCGCGGCTCGTGCCCTGGCAGGCGCGCGCGGAGGCGCAGACGCGATGACGCGGCTCGAACGCCATGCCGGCACGATCGGCGTCGTGGCCTTCCTGCTGCTGTGGGAGACGGCGGCGCGGCTCGGCTGGCGCAACCCCGCGATCATGCCCGCCCCCAGCGAGGCGGCGCTCGCGGCGCTGACGACCATTCCGCCGGGCGTTCTGGCCGCGCATGTCGCGACCAGCCTGGGGCGCGTGCTCGCCGGCTTCGCGCTGGGCGCCGCCGCCGGCGTCGCGCTCGGCATCGCCGCGGGCTGGTACAGGCCGGTCGCGCTGGTCTGCCGGCCCGTCGTCGAGATCCTGCGGCCGATCCCGCCGCTCGCCTGGATCCCGGTCGCGATCGTCTGGTTCGGGCTCGGCGAGCCGTCGAAGATCTTCGTGATCTTCCTCGGCACGTTCTTTCCCGTCTTCACCGCCGCCGCGCGCGGCATGGCGTCGATTCCGCCGGTGATCCTGCGCGCCGCGCGCAGCATGGACGTCGACGGACTGCGGTTGTTGGCCAAGGTCGCCGTGCCCGCGGCGATGCCGGACATCGCGACGGGATTGCGCATCGGCTTCGGGCTCGGCTTCGGCGTGCTGGTCGCTGCAGAACTGATCGCCGCCGAGCGCGGCATGGGTCATCTGGTGATGGAGGCGCGCCAGCTGGGCCAACTCGGCATCTCCGTCTTCGGGATCTTCCTCATCGGCATCGTCAATCTGGTCGCCGACCACCAGCTCGCCGCGGCGATCCGCCGGACCGTCGGGCGCTGGCACCGCTTCTGAAATCCATGACAGGGAAGGAAAACACCATGCGTCGTCGTCTGTTCCTCGCCACCACCGCGGGCGCGATCGCCGCTCCCGCGATCGTCCGCGCCCAGGCGCGGCCGGAGATCGCGAAGCTGGGCATGGGCTTCGGCCTCGACCCGGTCTTCGCGCCGCATATCCTCGCGATGCAGAAGGGCTGGCTCCGCGAGGCCGGATTCACGGAGATCGCGACGCCCAGCTTCACCAGCGGCGCGCTGGCCGGCGAGGCACTGATCGCCGATCAGATCCAGCTCTGGACACCGGGCAACCTGCCGCCGATCTCGATGGCGAATTCCGGCGTGCCGGTGGTCGTGCTGGGCACAAACTGCATCGCCACCAGGGCCGAGCAGCTGGTCGTGCGCAACGACGCCAATGTCGCGAAGCCCGAGGATCTCTACCGGATCCGCATCGGCCTGCTCGCCGGCTCCACGGCCAGCGCCTCGCTGCACAATCTCGCCAAGGCCTATGGCCTCGACGAGACGAAGCTGCAGGTCGTCAACATGCCGCCGCCCGAGCAGCTCGCCGCGCTGACCAGCAACAACATCCAGGCGCTGCTGTGCTGGCAGCCCTGGGCGCATAACGCGCTCAAGCTCGGCAACACGACGATGCTGCATTCGGGAACGCAGAGCGGCTTCGCCCACAACAAGGGCGCGGCGGTCGCGATGTCGGCGACGCGCTCGATCTTCGTCGCCAGCGCCGAGTTCGTGCGCCGCAATCCCAACGCCACGCGCATCCTGATGGCGGTTCTGGTCCGGGCGCAGAAATACGTCGCCGACCCGGCCAACGCGCAGGAGGTCCTCGACCTTGTCGCCGCGCAGACGAAGCAGGACCGTGCGCTGGTCGCGGCGATCTGGGGCGATTACAGCTTCAACCCCGCCTTCGATGACGCCTATGTCGCCGACATGGAGTCGATGAGCCGCTATCTCGTCGCCTCGGGCCGCGTGCGCGCGCCCAAGCATCCGCTCGATTACACCTTCACCGATCCGGTGGCGGCGGCGGACGCGTCGCTGGTCAAGCTGCCTGGCCGCTGGAAGGCCTGATCCATGGATCGCGTCGGGATCGCGTTCCTCGGCACCGGCTCCATCGCCGATTATCACCTCGCCGGGCTGAACGCGGTCCCGCGCGCCGATGTCGCCGTCGTCGTCGGGCGTGACCCGGCGAAGGCGGCGGCGGTCGCGCGCCGCCATGGCGTGCGCGCATCGAGCATCGATCTCGCCGCGACCCTGGCGCGCGCCGACATCCATGCCGTCGTGGTGGCGACGCCCGACGACACGCATGAGGAGATCGCCGTCGCCGCGGCGGCGGCGGGCAAGGCGATCCTGCTGCAGAAACCCATGGCCGGCGACAGCGCGGCCTGCCGGCGCATCCTGGCTGCGGCGCGCGTGGCGCGCGTGGATCTGCAGGTCAGCTTCATGCACCGGCATTTCGAGGAGGTCTTCGCCGCGCAGGCGCTGATCGCCGCGGGCGCGATCGGCGAGGTCACGAGCCTGCGGATGCGCAACGCAACGCCGGGTCCCGACTGGGCCGACTGGTTCTTCGATCGCGCGCGCGTCTCGGGCGGCGTCGTGCATCAACTGGGCGTGCACGGCATCGACCTGCTGCGCGTGTTCTGCGGACCGATCGACAGCGTCGCCGCGACCACCGCGATCTTGCGGCCCGCGCGCGTGCTCGCCGATGGCCGGCGCGTGCGGGTGGAAAATCCGGACAGCGCCTGGGCGACCTACGGCTTTTCGTCCGGAGCGATCGCATCGCACGAGATGTCGATGATCGAGGCTGCGGGCTGCGACCGCTTCCGCCTGGAGATCTACGGCAGCACCGGCACGATCTGGCTGCGCAGCGAACGCGGACCGCTCGCCTGGACGCGCAGCGGTGGCGCGGGCTGGCAAAGCCCGCCGCTGCCTGCCCCGCCCTTCGGCCAGCGCCACCACCAGCGCTGGATCGACGGCATCACGGGCGTGGAACCGCCCGAGGACACGGCCGAGGACGCCCTGGCCGGGATCCTCGTCGCCGAGGCGATCGCGCGGTCTGCCGCCGCCGCGGGCGCACGCAAGACGGTGGAGGTCTCATGATCAGCGTCGCGATCCTCAGCTTCGCCCATTACCACGCCAATTTCTGGACCGAGGCGTTTCTCGAACTGCCGGATATCCGTGTCGTCGCGATCTGGGACGACGATGCGGCACGCGGCGGCGAAGCGGCGCAGCGTTTCGGCGTCGCCTTCGAGCCGGATCTCGACCGCGCGATCGCGGCGGCCGATGCGGTCGCGATCTGCAGCGAGACCGTGGCGCATGCGCCGCTGATCGAACGCGCCGCCGCGGCGGGACGCGCGATCCTCTGCGAAAAGCCGCTCTCGACGGATCTCGACGGCGCGGCGCGCATCGCCGCCGCCGTTGGCGCGGCTGGCGTGCCGTTCATGCAGAGCTTTCCCAAGCGCTTCGATCCCGTTTCGCACGAGCTCAAGCGCCTCGTCGACACGGGCGCGCTCGGTCAGATCCGCCAGGCACGGATCCGCCACGGTCATTTCTATGGGCTCGACCCTGAATTCAAGCAGCGCTGGTATGTCGATCCCGCGCGGTCCGGCGGCGGCGCGCTGCTCGACGAGGGCGTGCACGCGGCCGACCTGCTGCGCTGGCTGTTCGGCATGCCGGCGGGCGTCATGGCGCGCGCGTCGTCCACGCTGGGCCTCGCGGTCGAGGATCAGGCGATCGCGGTCTTCGACTATGCCGACGGCATGCTGGCGGAGATCGTCTCCAGTTTCACCTTCGTCGCGGCGGATATCTCGATCGAACTCTACGGCACCGAGGGTACGGCCCTGGTCGGTGGTGTCGATCTCGCCTCGCGCGACATCACCCAGGCCGGTTTCCTGCGCGTCTACCGGCGCGGCCAGGAACCGCGTGCCTGGGACGTCTCACCGATCGTGCCGCGCTTCAAGCAGGGGCGTTTCCATCATCAGAACGCGATCGCCTTCGCGCAGGCATTGACCACTGGCGCACCGCCACCGATCGGCCTCGCTGACGGCATCGGCGCGCTGCGCATGATCTGCGCGGCCTACGAGTCGATCCGCTGCGAGGCGCGGGTGGCGATCGCGCCCGATCAGGTCGTGTGGGCCGCTGGGGTTCCCGAGAGCGGAATGATGTAATTCAAGGCGACCTTTCGAGAGGTGGCCTTGGCGTGCGCGGGTTGAGGTCGGTCTCAGATCCGCGCGAGTTGCGCGACGCCGTCGGCGACGAACTGAACGGCGAGGGCCGCCAGGATGACTCCGAGCAGTCGCGACAGCACCGCGTTTCCGGTCGCGCCGATAAACGCGCCGATACGATGCGCGAGACACAGACATGCCCAGGAGATCACCATCACCGCCGCGACGATCGCGATCAGCGCCGCGAGGCGCGCCGGATCCATACCTGTCTGGCCTGCAAGCAGAAGCGTCGCGGTGATCGCACCAGGACCGGCGAGGAGCGGGATCGCGAGCGGAAATGCCGAGATGTCGCGGATGCGGTCTTTCGCCATCGCGTCGGATACCGCGCCATACTTGCGTTCGGTGCGGCGGGCAAAGACCATCTCGAAGGCGATCGAGAACAGCAACAGCCCGCCTGCGACGCGAAACGCCGGCAGGGTTATTCCGAGGGTCGCGAGCAGCCAATCGCCGACGAGGACGCTTCCCGCCAGGATGGCGAAGGCGATCGCGCAAGCCCGAAAGGCCGTCTGCCGTCTTTGTGCCGCGTCGAACCCGTTCGTCAGTCCGAGGAAGAGCGGCACCACCGCGATCGGTTCGACGATTACCAGGAGCGTTACGAAGGCGTTCGCGAGTTGATCGACGGTCACCAGTCGGCTCCGAAATGGTTCTCCACGCGCCGCGCTCAGCGCAGGAAGCTGCGCTCGATGTCCTTGACCGTGTCCATGCGCTGGAGGCGGAAGATCTCCTCCACCGTGACGATGTCGCGGTCGACGCCGGCGATGCCGCCTTCGGCCGCGATGCGCGCGAAGACGGATTTCATCGCGGTGACGGCCGCGCGGATGGCATGGTTCCC
>CAIOSQ010000169.1 GCA_903860935.1 uncultured Rhodospirillales bacterium
CGACACGTTGCCGGTCTCGGAGCGCGCCTGGCGCATGCAGGGCTCCAAGATGTTCGTGCCGCTCGGCGAGCGCGTGAAGGTCGAGGACCTGCTGCGCGGCATGATCGTCCAGTCCGGCAACGACGCCTGCATCGTCCTGGCCGAAGGCATGGCCGGGTCGGAGGAGGCGTTCGCCGAGCGCATGAACGCGATGGCCGCGAAAATCGGCCTCAAGGACAGCCGGTTCCGCAACGCCTCGGGCTGGCCGGACCCCGAACATTACATGTCCGCGCGCGATCTGCTGCGGTTGAGCATGCGGCTGGTCGCCGATTTTCCCGAATACTACCGCTATTACGGCGAGCGGGATTTCACCTTCGGCAAGGACAGCCGTGGCACGCCGATCACCCAGCCCAACCGCAATCCGCTGCTGTCGCGCCAGAACGGCGCCGACGGCATCAAGACAGGGCACACGGAGAGCGCGGGCTTCGGCCTGTCCGCCTCCGCGATACGCGACGGCCGCCGTGTGGTCATGGTCCTCAATGGCTGGCAGACGGCGCGCGCACGCGCGGAGGAAGGCGAGCGCCTCCTCGAATGGGCGTTTCGCGAATACGGCACCTACACGCTGTTCAAGGCCGGGCAACCGATCGAGGCCGTTCCGGTCTGGCTCGGCAAGTCGGAGACGGTCCAGATGGTCGCCGCGCAGGACATCGTCGTGACGATCCCACGGCGGTTGCGCCCGCAACTCGCGGCGCGCGTCGCCTTCGACTCTCCGGTGCCGGCCCCGGTGCAGCGCGGCCAGCAGGTCGGCACGCTGATCATCGCGGTGCCGGAGCGTCCGGCCATGACCTTCCCGCTGAACGCCGAGGCGGATGTCGAGAAGCTCGGCTACACCGGCCGCATCTTCGCCGGGCTCAGCCACCTTCTGCTCAGCCGCAAATGACCCGTCGCCAGGCGCGCGGCCGCTTCGTCACGCTCGAGGGCGGGGAGGGCGCCGGGAAATCGACGCAAATCCGCATGCTCGCGCAGTGGCTCCAGGCACGCGGCATCCCGGTCCTGACGACACGCGAGCCGGGCGGTACGGCAGGCGCCGAGCGTATCCGCACGCTCCTGGTCGAAGGGGCGACCGATGCCTGGACACCGATGACGGAGGCCCTGCTCAACTACGCGGCGCGCCATGATCACGTAGCGCGCGTGATCGGACCGGCCCTCGCCGCGGGCACCTGGGTCCTGAGCGACCGTTTCGCCGACTCCACGATGGCGTATCAGGGACATGGTCACGCGCTGGGACGGCCAGCGATCGCCGCGCTGCACCGCGCGGTGCTCGGACGCTTCAAGCCAGACCTGACGCTGATCCTCGACATACCGGTCGCGCAGGGACTGGCGCGTGCCGCCGCCAGACGCGGCGTGGAGACGCGTTACGAAAACATGGTCGAGGCCTTCCACCATCGGGTGCGCGCGGGGTTTCGGGCAATCGCACGCGAAGAGCCCGGGCGCTGCGCGCTGATCGATGCGCGCGCCGACGCAGAGGCCGTGCATCGTCGCGTGACCAGACGCGTGGGGCGGCTTCTCGATCCGCCGCCACGCGCAGGATCGCCGGCGCGATGAGCGGCGCGCTGCCGACGCCGCGCGCCAATCCGGCACTGCTCGGCCAGGAGCGCGCGGAAGCAGTTCTGCTCGACGCCTGGACATCGGGCCGGCTCCCGCATGCCTGGCTCATCGGCGGGCCGCGCGGCATCGGCAAGGCGACGCTCGCCTTCCGCTTCGCGCGCTTCGTCCTGGCGCAGCCCCGCGGCGGGGAGGCGGGTCTGTTCGGCGGCGCGCCGCCGCCCCCCGCCAGCCTCGCCATCGGCAGCGACCATCCCGTGTTCCGCCGTGTCGCGGCGGGCGGCCACGCGGATCTGCAGGTTCTCGAGCCCGGCATGATCCACCCGGAGACACGCAAGGAGACCGCGGAGATCGTGGTGGAGCATGTGCGCGGCGCGATTTCCTTCCTGGGCATGACGCCGGCGGAAGGCGGATGGCGCGTGCTGATCGTCGATCAGGCCGAGGCGATGAACCGCAACAGCGAGAACGCGTTGCTGAAGATCCTGGAAGAGCCGCACGCGCGCAGCCTGCTGCTTCTGGTGTCCCATGCGCCAGGCAGGCTGCTGCCGACGATCCGGTCGCGATGCCGGCGGCTCGACCTGCCGGCGCTGGAGCCCAAGGTGGTCGCCGACCTTCTTGCCCGCCAGCATCCCGAACTCGATGCCGCGGAGCGCGATGCGGTCTCCGTGCTCGCGGGTGGATCGATCGGACGTGCGATCGATCTCGTCGCCGCCGGCGCGCTGGAGCTCTACGCCGCGATCTTGACCTGCACGACCGCCGACGGCGCGGGTACGGGCGCCGGGCTGCATGCGCTCGCCGATCGGGTCGGGGCCTTCGGCAGCGAAGGGCAGGGGGCGTTCCGGGTCTTCTGCGAACTGGTCGAGCATCTGGCGACGCGCTGTGGCCGCCGCGCGGCCGGGGTCGCCGACCCCGCGGTCATCGCGGGCGAGGCCGAGGCGATCGCCGCGCTGACGGCGCGGAGCAGCGCGCCGCGCTGGCTCGCCGCGTGGGACAGGTTGCGCGCGTTGGCGGCCGCCGCCGAGGGCATCAATCTCGACCGCCGCCAGACCGCGCTCGCGGCCCTGTCGACCCTGCGCGAGGCCGCCGCGGGCTGAGCGCCGGCGCGCATGCCGGGATCCCGGGACCGGCAGGTGCGGTGGCTTGCCTCCCATCGCCCGGCCCTATAGACCATCGCGATCCGCCCTCCGACCGGCAGCATCCTCCATGTCGCGCTACTACGTCACCACGCCGATCTATTACGTGAACGACGCGCCGCATATCGGCCACGCCTATACGACGCTGGCCTGCGACGTGCTTGCGCGCTTCATGCGTCTCGACGGACGGGAGGTGCATTTCCTCACCGGGACCGACGAGCACGGACAGAAGGTCGAAAAGGCCGCGCGCGACGCCGGCGTCTCGCCGCAGGATTTCACCGATCGCGTGTCGCGCAACTTCCGCGACCTGGCGTCGCATCTGAACGTCTCGAACGACGACTTCATCCGCACGACCGAGCCACGTCACAAGGCCTGCTGCGCCGAGTTGTGGCGTCGCATGGCCTCGAGCGAGGCGCCGAACGGCGAGAGCAACATCTATCTCGGCAAATATGCCGGCTGGTACGCGGTCCGCGACGAGGCGTTCTACGGCGAGGACGAACTCACCACCGGCCCGGATGGACGCAAGCGCGCGCCGTCCGGCGCCGAGGTCGAATGGGTCGAGGAGCCGAGTTATTTCTTCCGCCTGTCCGCCTGGCAGGACTGGCTGCTCGATCACTACGCGCGCGGCAACACGGAGTTCGTCGGCCCCGGCACGCGTCGCAACGAGGTCATGAGCTTCGTCAGGCAGGGGCTCACCGATCTCTCGATTTCGCGCACCACGTTCACCTGGGGCATTCCCGTGCCCGGCGACCCCGCGCACATCATGTATGTCTGGCTGGACGCGCTCGCGAATTACGTCAGCGCGCTCGGCTGGCCCGGCAACGAGACCGATCCCGAGGGGCTGTTCGCGCGCTTCTGGCCTGCCGACCTGCACATGGTCGGCAAGGACATCGTCCGGTTCCATACCGTCTACTGGCCCGCCTTCCTGAAGGCGGCCGGTCTGGAGCCGCCGCGCCGGGTCTTCGCCCATGGCTGGTGGACGGTCGAGGGCCAGAAGATGTCGAAATCCCTCGGCAACGTCGTCAAGCCAGCCGAGATGATCTCGCGCTATGGTCTTGATCCCGTGCGCTATTTCCTTTTGCGCGAGGTGCCGTTCGGACAGGACGGCGATTTCAGCCAGGCGGCGATCGTGCGCCGGATCAACACCGACCTCGCCAACGACCTCGGCAATCTCGGCCAGCGTGTCCTCAGCTTCGTCCAGAAGAACGCCGGTGCGGTCGTGCCGGAACCGGGGCCGCTCTCGGCCGAGGACCGCAAGCTGCTCGATGCCGCCGCCGGGCTGCTCGTCCAGGTGCGCGGCGATCTCGTCGCGGCGCAGGCCTTCAACCGCGCGCTCGAGGCCGTCTTCGCGGTCGTCGCCGAGGCCAATCGCTACGTCGACTCCCAGGCACCGTGGACGCTGCGCAAGACCGACCAGGAGCGCATGCGCACCGTGCTCTACGTGCTGGCGGAGACGATCCGGCGCGTCGCGATCCTCCTGCAGCCCTTCATGCCGGACAGCATGGCGAAGCTGCTCGACCAGCTTGCCGTTCCCGCCGACGCGCGCAGCTTCGCCGCCTTCGACGCGGCGCTGCGCCCGGGTGTCGCGCTGCCGGCGCCCGCAGGTGTCTTTCCGCGCTATCAGGACATGGCGGTGGGCTGATGGCTGGCCTCGTCGACAGCCACTGCCACCTGGACTACCTCGCGCGCACGGGAGATCTCGGGGCGGTCCTGGCGCGGGCACGCGGCGCCGGACTGCGCGGCATGCTGACCATCGGCACCAAGCTGCGCGAGTTCGACATCGTCCGCGGCATCGCGGAGGCCAATGACGACGTCGTGTGTTCGGTCGGCATCCATCCGCACGAGGCTGGCACCGAGGAAACCGACATGCAGCGCCTGGTCGCCCTGGCCGCGCATCCGAAGGTCGTGGGGATCGGGGAAACCGGGCTCGACTATTTCTACGACAAGAGCCCGCGCGCGGCGCAGCAGGCGAATTTCCGCACGCATCTCGCGGCCGCCCGCGCCACCGGCCTGCCGGTGATCGTCCATACGCGCGATGCGGACGCGGACACGGCGGCCTTGCTGGACGAGGCGGTGGAGCAGGGGCCGTTGACCGGTGTCCTGCACTGCTTCACCTCGTCGCTCGAACTGGCGCGCCATGCGCTGCGGCTCGGCTTCTACATCTCGATCTCCGGCATCGTGACGTTCAAGAACGCGGACGAGTTGCGCGCGACGGTGCGGGAGATCCCGCTGGACCGCCTGCTGGTCGAGACCGACGCGCCATTCCTGGCGCCGATCCCGATGCGCGGAAAGACCTGCGAACCGGCTTTCGTCGTCCACACGGCCGCGCATGTGGCGCGGCTCAAGGACGTGACGTCGGACGCGCTGACCGAGGCGACGAGCCGGAACTTCCGCGCGCTGTTCCCGCGCGCGCGCTTCCCGGGCGACGCATGAAGGTCACGATGCTCGGCAGCGGCGGGTCGGGCGGCGTGCCGCTGATCGGCTGCGGCTGCGCCGTGTGCAGGTCGCCGGACCCGCGCAACCGCCGCTCGCGCGTCTCCGTGGTGGTCGAGGGCGCGGCCGGCACGCGTATCCTGGTCGATACATCGCCGGATCTGCGCCAGCAATTCCTGGCCAACGACCTCACCAAGGTCGATGCCGTGATCCTGACGCATGCGCACGCGGATCATCTGCATGGCCTCGACGATCTGCGGGCGGTCAACTACCACCGCAACGCGCCGCTCGAGATCTGGTCGGACGCCGCGACCTTGCGCGAGGCGACCGAGCGCTTTGCCTACGCCTTCAGCCCGCCGCGGACCAATGCCGGCATCTGGTACGCGCCGTCGCTGGTGGCGCGCGAGATCCCGGTCGGCGAGACGATCGAGATCGCCGGCATGGCCGTCCGGAGCTTCCACCAGATCCATGGCGGCAGCAGGCCGCCGACACTGGGCCTGCGCTTCGGATCCTTCGCGTACTCCACGGATGTGCGGGAGATGCCGGAGGCCGGGTTCGAGGCGCTCGCGGGTATCGACACCTGGATCGTCGACTGCCTGCAGGACGAACCGAACGTCGCCCATAGCCATCTGCCGCAGACGCTGAGCTGGATCGCACGCGTCCGCCCACGGCGCGCGGTGCTCACGCATATGGGGCATCGCCTGGAATATGCGGAACTCGTGCGGCGTCTGCCTGACGGCGTCGAACCCGGATATGACGGCCTGATGCTCGACATCCAGGACGCAGCGTGATCAGAGCTTCGTCCCGGTCTCAAGACCTCGGCTTAATAGCCTGTGCTGAAATCGCGTTTATTATTTTCGATAATATATATTATGCGGCCATAAGATGAGTTCGAACGCAGCCCCGATCGACCGCCTGCTCGACCTCATGGCGCGCCTACGCGATCCGCGATCCGGTTGTCCGTGGGACATCGAGCAGGATTTCGCCACCATCGCGCCCTACACGATCGAGGAAGCCTACGAAGTCGCCGATGCCATCGCCCGCGGCGACATGGCCGCGCTTCGCGAGGAACTCGGAGATCTGTTGTTCCAAGTGGTCTTCCACGCACGCATGGCCGAGGAAAAACACGCCTTTGCCTTCGGCGACGTCGTCCAGGCGATCACCGACAAGATGATCGCACGCCACCCGCATGTCTTCGGTGGCGCCGAGCGCCGCGATTCGGAGGCCCAGATCCGCCTCTGGGAGGATCACAAGGCGGCCGAACGCGCGCGCAAGTTGGCCCAGTCCGGCGCCGCCGCGCCGAGCGCACTGGACGACGTTCCCCTCAACCTGCCCGCCCTGGCCCGGGCGCAGAAGCTCCAGAAGCGCGCCAGCCGGATCGGATTCGACTGGGGCGATGCCGCCCCGGCGCTCGACAAGGTGGCCGAGGAACAGGCCGAGGTCGCGGCGGCGCTCGCGGAACCCGGCCGACCGCATGTCGCGGAGGAAATCGGTGACCTGCTCTTTGCCGCCGTCAACGTCGCTCGGCTCTCCGGCGTCGACGCGGAGACGGCCCTGCGCGACGCGAGCCTGAAATTTCAGCGTCGTTTCAAGGCGATGGAAGCCATTCTTAGGGAACAAGGCAAAGACGAAGGCCGCGCCAGCCTCGCCGAGATGGACGCTGTCTGGGACCTTGTGAAGGCCGCGGAACGGCGCGCCTGAGGCGGCCCG
>CAIOSQ010000170.1 GCA_903860935.1 uncultured Rhodospirillales bacterium
CCACGCCCTCGGCGGCGATGGTCCGGAGCGTGGCCGACAGGTCCGGATTTCGGACCTTGCTGCCGACCGCGTGCGGTTGGCCCGCAGCGTCGAAATAGAGCGGCCGCGCGGCTGCGCTGTGGGCGATGCGGTCGATGACCTCGACGCGGCCCATCCGCTCGGGCGTGACCCAGTAGCTGCGCACGAAAGGCGTGATCGTGTAGCCCGCCGCGGCCAGTTCGGCCGCCGGCGCCACGATGTCGGCCCAGGGCAGGCTGCCGAAACGAGCATGGATCGCATGGTAGCCGCGCAGCATCGCGGGTATCGCGACCGAGCGGTAGCCGATGTCGTTCACCCGGCCGGTCAGGATGAAGCCGAACCCGTCGCGCGTCTCGCCCTCGAGCAGAGGCTCCCACATGCCCGGCGTCACGGCCGCCGGCGCGGCGCTCATGAAATCATAGCTGGTGTGGACCTCGTGCGCGGCGGAATAGACCTGGGCGAAACCGAACCCGCCGATCCCGCACATCAGGTTGTCGCAGACCCCCTGCGCGAAGGCGCAGGCGATGGCGGCGTCGAAGGCGTTGCCGCCCCGCTCGAGGATCGCGGCACCGATTTCGACCGCCTCCGGCTGCGGCGCGCAGATCATGCCATGGTTCATGGCGCCCCTTCCTGTCCCCCGGGAAAGCGCGAAGCTTAAGCGCAACGCCGATCCGGCTTCCAGCATCGCCCACGCGCGGCGTGCCGCCGAGCGTCGTCAGGTCACGCCTTCGCCACGTCGTTGCGTGGCGCGCCGGCGATGAAGGCGTCGATGTTGTCGATCACCTGGTCGGCGACGGCCTGACGGGCCTGGACGCTTGCCCAGGCGACATGCGGGGTCAGGATGAAACCGGGATGGTCGGCGAGGCTCATGAACGGGTGGTCGGCCGGCGGCGGCTCGGGCGTCGTCACGTCGATGGCGGCTCCGGCGATCCAGTTTCCACGCAGCGCCTCGACCAGATCCTCGTCGACGATCAATCCGCCACGCGCCGTGTTGATCAGGATCGCCCCTGGCTTCATGCGCCGAAGCACATGACGATCGATCATGCCGCGCGTCGCTGGCGTCAGCGGGCAATGGAGCGTCAGCACGTCCGCGGTCTCGATGACCGCCTCGAAGGGAATGTAATGCGAGCGCTCGGGACCGCCGCGCTGGGTCGAGAAGACGACATCCATTCCGAAGGCGCGACCGATCGACGCCACCGACGCGCCGATCGCGCCGCCGCCGACGATGCCAAGGCGCGAGCCACGCAGGTCGGAGATCGGGAAGTCGAAATAGCAGAACTGCGCCGCCTTCTGCCAATCGCCGCGCTGGACGCTCTGGGCATAACCGACGACCCCACGGCGCAGCGCCAGGATGAGCGCGAAGGTATGCTCGGGCACGGTCGTCGTCGCATAGCCGCGGACATTCGACACCACGATGCCGCGCCTGCGGCAGGCCACGAGATCGACGTTGTCGGTTCCGGTCGCGGCCACCGCGATCATGCGCAGGTCCGGGCTGCGGGCAAGGACGTCTTCGCCGATCGGCACCTTGTTGACCACGGCGATCTCGGCACCGGCGAGCCGGGCGACGATATCCGCGGGCGGCGTTCGGTCATGGTCGCGCCAGACATGCGCGAAACGCGGCGCACGCAAGCTGACCCCTGGACCGAGCGAGGCCCGCTCGATGCAGACGATCGTCTTCATTGGCGAAATTCCCCTTCCTCGTGCCGATGCTCGCGTCAAACCTTCGCGAGCAGCGCGGCAGCTATCTCCGCCCATTCGGCGTCGAGCGACCCGCGCGCCGCTTCGCGACCGGCGCGCCGGTACCAGTACCCGGCATTCGAGAGATCGCCCTCGACGCGGTGCAGGTGGGCATGGACCCAGTCATGATCGGGTTCGCCCTCCGCCGCCTGGACCAACGCATGCGCGGCATCCCATTCGCCCCTGCCACAATGCCAGAGCGCGGCGACCGGCCGCGCCAACCCGTCGGGCAGCGTGGCCGCGCCAAGCGACAGCCGGAACGCGGCGAGATCCATCCGACCTCCGGGCTCAGCCGAGCATCGGCAGCTTCAGGCCATGCTCGCGCGCACAGTCCACCGCGATGTCGTAGCCGGCATCGGCGTGACGCATGACACCGGTCGCGGGATCGTTGGTCAGGACCCGTTCGAGCCGGCGATCGGCGGCTTCGCTGCCGTCGCAGACCACGACCATGCCCGCATGCTGCGAGAAGCCGATCCCGACGCCGCCGCCGTTATGCAGACTGACCCAGGTTGCCCCCGACGCCGTGTTGAGCAGCGCGTTGAGCAGCGGCCAGTCGGCGACCGCGTCGGACCCGTCCTTCATCGCCTCGGTCTCGCGGTTCGGCGACGCGACCGATCCGGAATCGAGGTGGTCGCGGCCGATCACCACCGGCGCCTTGAGTTCGCCGCGCCGTACCATCTCGTTGAAGGCGAGCCCAGCCTTCGCGCGGCCGCCGAGCCCGACCCAGCAGATACGCGCCGGCAGTCCCTGGAACCGGATCCGCGCGCGCGCCATGTCGAGCCAGCGATGCAGGTGCCTGTCCTCGGGGAAGAGTTCCTTCATCTTCGCGTCGGTGCGATAGATGTCCTCGGGATCTCCCGACAGCGCGCACCAGCGGAACGGCCCGACGCCGCGGCAGAAGAGCGGCCGGATATAGGCCGGCACGAAGCCCGGGAAGTCGAAGGCGTCCGCGACGCCCATTTCCTTCGCCATCTGGCGGATGTTGTTGCCGTAATCGAGCGTCGGAACGCCCATGCGGTGGAAATCGAGCATGGCGCGCACGTGCACGGCCATCGACTCCTTCGCCGCCTTTTCGACCCGCGCGGGATCGCTCTCGCGCAGACGCGCGTGGTCGTCGAGCGACCAGCCGATCGGCAGATAGCCGTTGATCGGATCATGCGCAGAGGTCTGGTCGGTGACCATGTCCGGCCGTGCCCGGCGATCGCCTGCCTGGGCGCGACGGACGAGTTCCGGAAAGATCTCGGCGGCGTTACCCAGCAATCCGACGGAGATCGCCTGCCCGGCGGTGGTCGCGGCCTGGATCATGTCCAGTGCCTCGTCGAGGTCCTGCGTCCAGCGATCCAGATATTTCGTCTCCATCCGCTTCTCTATGCGGCTGGGCTGGCATTCCACCGCCAGCATGCAGGCGCCCGCGAAGACCGCGGCGAGCGGCTGCGCGCCGCCCATGCCGCCGAGCCCGCCGGTGAGGATCCAGCGGCCGCGCAGATCGCCGTCGTAATGCTGGCGCCCCGCCTCCACGAAGGTCTCGTAGGTACCCTGCACGATGCCCTGCGAGCCGATATAGATCCACGAACCGGCCGTCATCTGGCCGTACATCATCAGACCCTTGCGGTCGAGTTCGTGGAAATGGGCCCAGTTGTTCCAGTGCCCGACGAGGTTCGAATTCGCGAGCAGCACGCGCGGCGCGTCCGCATGGGTGCGGAAGATCCCGACGGGCTTGCCCGACTGGACCAGCAGCGTTTCGTCGTCCTCGAGCGAGCGGAGGCTCGCGACGATGCGGTCGAAGGATTGCCAGTCGCGCGCCGCGCGGCCGATGCCGCCATAGACGACGAGATCCTCCGGGCGCTCGGCCACCTCGGCGTCGAGATTGTTCATCAGCATCCGCATCGCGGCCTCGCTCTGCCAGGACCGGCAGCTGAGCGCGGTGCCCCGCGGCGCGGCGATGCGGCGCGAATTGTCGCGACGGGACGGCGCGGCCATGGTCATTGATGCTCCCAGTCGTCGAGCTTGTCGGTATTGGGCGGCGAGAAGCCGAGCAGATCGCCCTGGGTGGTGACGCCCAGGCCGTTGAGCAGACGGTTCGAATAGTTGAAATAGGCGCAGACCTGATTGGCCTCGAAGATCTCCGCGTCGGCGCATCCGGCATCGCGGCAGGCGCCCACGTCGGCCTCCTCCATCTTTTGCGGCGCGAGCGTCAGCTTGCGGACATAGCGCAGCAGGGCGAGTTCCTTGCCCGCAAAGACGCGCTCGGGCGCGCCGGCGGCCAGAGCCGCATAGATCTCCTTCGCCCGCACCTCGTCCTTCAACAGGCGCGTGAGGCCGGCGAAATGATGCGACACGGAATAGTCGCACCGATTGGCGAGCGACGTGTAGATCCCCAGGCACTCGAGGAACCAGACCGGTGTCGCGTTGTCGGTGTGGTGCAGCACGCTCTTGTAGAGCGCCGAATGGCCTTCCATCGTGTGCGGCCGCAGCGAATGGATCTTCATGACGTTGTCGATCGACCCGGCCGGGCCTTTGACGCGGTCGTAGAGCTGCCGCAGATAGCCCTCGGACTCGTCGTATTGCAGCATCCTGATCCAGCTCGTCATCCGCGTCTCTCCCGTCAATCGATACCGCCGGGCAACAGCCCGCCGATCATCCAATCCCTGAACATGCCACTTGCGACAAGGGCGCGCGCGGCCTCGATGTCACCCGCCAGGAAGCGGTCGCGCTCGACCGGCGCCACGCGCCCGCGCAGCGCCGCGACGGCGGGCGCGAGGCGCGCGCTGGTCGCGAGCGGCGCGTGGAAACCGATCCCGTCGGCCGCCGCCATCAATTCGATTCCGACGATGGTCGCGGTATTCTCCGCCATGTCGCCCAGACGCCGCGCCGCATGGGTCGCCATGCTGACATGATCTTCCTGGTTGGCGGAGGTCGGCAGGCTGTCGACGCTGGACGGATGGGCGAGCGACTTGTTTTCGCTCGCCAGCGCCGCCGCGGTCACATGCGCGATCATGAACCCGGAGTTGAGACCGGGTTCGCGCACGAGGAAGGCCGGCAGCCCGCCATTGGTGGACGGGTCGACGAGCATCGCGATGCGCCGCTCCGCGATCGCACCGATCTCCGCGATCGCGATCGCGAGCAGATCGGCCGCGATCGCCACCGGCTCCGCGTGGAAGTTGCCGCCGGACAGGATCTCGCCGGTATCCGCGAAGACCAGCGGATTGTCGGACACGCCGTTCGCCTCGCGCAGGAAAACGTCTGCCGCATGGCGCATCGAATCCAGGCACGCGCCCATCACCTGCGGCATGCAACGCAGGCAATAGGGATCCTGGACCCGCTCGCAATCGACATGCGAGGCGCGGATCGCCGAGCCCGCGAGCAGGTACCGGTAGACCGCGGCGACCTCGCGCTGGCCGCGCTGGCCGCGTATGGCATGGATCCGGTCGTCGAACGGCGCGTCGCTCCCCTTCGCCGCATCGATGCTGAGCGCGCCGGTCACGACCGCGGCAGCGAACACATCCTCCGCGGCGAACAGGCCTTCGAGCGCCAGCGCGGTCGAGACCTGGGTTCCGTTGAGCAGCGCCAGCCCTTCCTTGGCCTCCAGTTGGAGGGGGGCGAGGCCGGCGCGGCGCAGCGCATCGGCGGCCGGCATGCGCACTCCGTCGAAGAACGCCTCCCCATGACCGATCAACACGGCGCTGAGATGGGCGAGCGGCGCAAGGTCGCCGGATGCGCCCACCGACCCCTTCGCGGGGATGACCGGCACGACACCGCGATTGATCATGTCCAGCAGCGACTCGATCACGACCGGACGAACGCCCGAATGGCCGCGCGCCAGGCTCGCGGCCTTCAGGATCGCGATCAGCCGAACTGTCGCCGCCGGCAGGGCCGGACCGACACCGACGCTGTGCGACAGCACCAGCGCGGTCTGCAGATCGCGCAACCGGTCGGGCGCGATCCGCGTCGTGGCAAGTTTCCCGAAACCCGTATTGACGCCATAGACGGCGTTGCCCGTGGCGAGGATGCGCTGCACGGCCTCGGCCGAGGCCGCGACCACAGGCGCCGCGGCGGGGTCGAGCACGAGCGGCGCGTCTTCCAGCCGCCAGCGGCGCAGGGCCGGCAAGGTGAGCGCGCCTGGGACGATCATCTGTTGCATGGCGGGAAGCTAGCCTGACCACGCGTGGAAACGAGAGTGCAATTTTCGCGGCCGCGTAGCACTCTCCAGCGACCGTCACCGAGGCCCAGAATGACCGGAACACGCAGCCCCCTCCTCGAGCCCGCCTGGGCCTATGTCGAGAAGGAGTCCCTCGACGATTTCCGCGCCGCGGACTGGGCGCTGCTCAACGGGCAGCGTCGCCTCTACCACGCCGCCGAGCAGGCGCGGCAGGCCCTGCGGCTCCTCGCCGCTGGCGCCGACGACCCGTCTTTCGGCTATCAGGTGAACAACTACCGGCACTGCGTCCAGTCGGCCACGCTCGCCATGCAGGACGGGCGCGACGAGGACTACGTGGTGATGGCGCTGCTCCACGACATCGGCTTCATCGCCTGTCCGCAGAGCCATGGACAGTTCGCCGCCCAGCTCCTCGCACCCTACGTCACCGAAGACTTGGTGTGGCTGCTCGAGCGCCACATGTATTTCCAGGCGCTGCATTGCCGCGAGCTCGACGGCACCGATCGCTTCGTGCGCGAGCGCTGGCGTGGTCATCCCGCCTTCGTCGCCACGGCGGAGTTCGTCGCGAAATACGACCAGAACACGATCTCGCCGCGCCTGCCCGAGGCGCCGCTCTCGGTCTTCGAGCCGATGGTGCACCGGGTCTTCGCCCGCCCGCCCCGCGCGGTGCCATTGCCTCCGTGACGCGCCGACCACCGAAGCGCTAGTTTCACCCCGCGCGTCTCGTGGGCGCGCAGCCGCATCGAGGACACCGACCATGGCCTACGCCACCGCAAAGACGATCGCCGTCGAGGAGATCCCGGTCATCGACGTCTCCGGGCTCGCATCCGCCGACGAGGCCGCGCAGCACGACGTCGCCGCGCGCATGCGTGAGGCCGCCGAACGCATCGGGTTCTTCTACGTCAGCAACCACGGCGTTCCGCTGGACCTGGTCGACCGGATCTTCTCTGTGAGCCGCGACTTCTTCGCCCTGCCTCCGGAAACCAAGAGCCGCGTCACCATCAACGAGATCCATCGCGGCTGGCTGGCCGTCGGTCAGGCGAAGATGTATGCGGGCGCCAAGATCGATCTCAAGGAGAGCTTCCTGTGGGGGCTCGAACTCGGCGCCGATGATCCCGACGTGCGCGCGGGCAAGAAACTGATGGGGCCCAATCACTGGCCCGACTTCATGCCGGAGATGCGGCCGACGCTGTCGGACTATTACGACGCCATCGTCGCCTGCGGGAACCGGTTGCTGCGCGGCTTCGCGCTGAGCCTGGGCCGGCCGGCCGGGTTCTTCGAGCCGCATTTCAGCAAGCCGCTGGCCCGCGGCTCGATGGTCTACTATCCGCCCCAGCCGCCCGACCTTGGCGAACAGCAATTCGGCGTCGCGCCGCATACCGATTACGGCGGCTTGACGCTCCTGTCGCAGGACATGACCGGCGGTCTCCAGGTCCTCAACAAGGCGGGTGACTGGGTGACAGCGCATCCGATCCCCGGCACGCTCGTCATCAATGTCGGCGACCTGATGGCACGCTGGACCAACAACCGCTTCAGTTCCAACGCGCACCGCGTGATCAACACCTCGGGGCGCGAGCGCTATTCGGTCGCCGTGTTCTTCGATCCGTCCTTCGACACGGTGATCGACCCGCGCGACCTGCTCGACGATCCCGCCACCTCGAAATATCCGCCGACGACCTGCGGCGAGTACATCGTCGGTCGCTTCGACAAGGCCTTCAAATACCGCCAGCGGGCGGGCTGACGGCGGGCGGAGCCAGGATCCCGCGGCGGCCATGGCTTCCCAGCACGAGATCCGCAGCCTTGTCGGCCGCGCCCAGGTGCGCGCCCTCAGCGCGCGCCGCGACGGACCGGGATTGGTATTCCTGGCCGCGCATGCCGGACTGCTCGTGCTCGGCGCGGCGTGGATCCTCGCCTGGCGGGACAGCGCCTGGGCGCTCCTGCCGATGTTCCTGCAGGGCGTGGTCATCGTCCATCTCTTCGCGCCGTTCCACGAGACCTCGCATGGCAGCGCCTTCGCCACGCGCTGGGTCAATGGCGCCGTCGAATGGGCATGCGGTCTGGCGCTGGGCCTGCCGCCCACGCATTTCCGCCTCGAACACGCCGAACACCATGCGCATACCCAGCAGCCGGGCCGCGATCCCGAGATGATCGCGACGGCCGAGACGATCGGCGGCTATCTGCTCTACGCCAGCGCGTGGCCCTATTTCCGCAGCCTCTTTTCCGTGCTGCTCCGCCTTCCTTTTGGGCGTTTCAACGCCGAGGAGCGCGGCTTCCTGTCGCCCGAGCGCCAGGCCGACGCGATGCGCGAGACGCGTCTGATGTGGGTGGCCTATGGCCTGATCGCCGCCCTTTCGGTCGCGACTGGCAGCCTCGCCGCGATCGAGATCTGGCTCCTGCCGCGGATCCTGGGCGAGCCGGTGATGCGCCTGATTCGCATGTCGGAGCATGTCGGACGGCCCCAGGTGGCCGACTGGCTGGCCAACACGCGCACCGTTCTGACCTGGACGCCGCTGCGCTGGCTCGCCTGGAACATGGCCTTCCACGCCGAGCATCACGCGGTACCCTCGGTTCCGTTCCATGCCCTGCCGCGGCTCCACGCGATCCTCGCGCCGCACCTTGCCGATGTCCGGCGCGGCTATCTGGCAACGCAATTGCATCTGATCGCGCGCGGCCTCGGCCGCGCCCCCCGGCCAGAGACGTCGCCCGCACCATGACCGATCGCACCATGACCGATCGCAGCACCACCCGCGCCGCCGCCGCGATCGCCTGGACCAAGTTCGCGCTGTTCGCGATGCTGGTCGTCGGCGGGATCGCCTATGGCGCCGCGCAGATGAACTATGCCTGGAAGTGGCATCAGGTGCCGCGCTTCATCGTCCGGGTCATCGACGGGACGTTCTATCCCGGCCCGCTCCTGAAGGGCCTGGTGGTGACGCTGGAGATCTCCGTCGTCAGTTTCCTGCTCGCGCTCGCGATCGGTCTCGCGACCGCCCTGTGCCGCCTGTCGGACAGCGTCGTCGCCCGGTTCCTGTCGCGGTGCTATCTCGAACTCGTACGCAACACCCCTCTGCTGGTTCAGATCTACCTGCTCTATTTCGTCCTCGCTCCGATCCTGAACTTCGATCGCTGGTTCGCGGCCGTGTTCGCGCTCGCGGTGTTCGAGGGCGCCTTCGCCGCGGAGATCTTCCGCGGCGGCATCCTCTCTGTGCCACGCGGGCAGACCGAGGCCGCGATGAGCCTCGGCCTCGGGCGCGCGCAGGCCTATCGGCTCGTGATCATCCCGCAGGCCGTGCGCATCATGCTGCCGCCGCTGACCAGCCTCGGCGTCTCGCTGATCAAGCACTCCGCCATCGTCAGCGCGATCGCGATGTTCGACCTGTTCAACGAGGCGCGTACGATCGTGTCCGAGACGTTCCTGAGCTACGAGATCTACCTGACGACCGGAGCGATCTATCTCGCGGTCACCCTGACCCTGTCCCTGCTGGTGACCGCGCTGGAGCGGCGCCTCGCGCGGCCGGGCTGAACGAACCCGACGTCCATGTTTTTCTGCAGCGTCCATAGAAAGGGAGATCCCACATGAAAAGACGCAGTTTCATCGCGACCGCCGCCGCGGTCGTCGCGGCTCCGGCAGTCGTCCGGGCCCAGGCGGCGAACACGCCGGCCATCGAACAGGTCAAGCAGCGCGGCGTCCTGCGTGCCGGACTGTCGACCTTCGTGCCCTGGGCGATGCGCGACAAGCAGGGCGGCCTGATCGGCTTCGAACTCGATGTCGGCAACCGCCTGGCCCAGGATCTTGGCGTCAAGTACGAGCCGACGCCGACGGCCTGGGACGGCATCATCCCGGCGCTTCTGGCCAGCCGCTTCGACTTCATCATCGGTGGCATGTCGATCACGCCGCCGCGCATGGAACAGGTCGATTTCAGCGAGCCCTACTCGACGTCCGGCCTTCTGATCGTCGCGAATTCGAAGATCGCGGCGAACCACACGAAGATCGCGGATTTCGACCGGCCGGACTACACGATCACCTGCCGACGCGGCACGACCGTGCCCGGCGTCATCGGCCGCCTGATGCCGAAGGCGACCGTGCGGCAATTCGATGACGACGCCCAGGCCGAGCAGGAAGTCATCAACGGCCGCGCCCACGCCTGGATCGCCTCGGCGCCGCGTCCGATGTTCTCCGCCCTGAACAACCCGTCCACGATGTACGTGCCGTTCAAGGAGCCGTTCGAGCCGCAGCGCGAGGGCATCGCCATGCGCAAGAACGACCCGACCACGCTCGCCGCGCTCAACGAGTGGGTCAAGGCGCGTCACGCCGACGGATTCCTCAAGACCCGTCGCGCCTATTGGTTCGAGACCCGCGACTGGGCGGACAAGGTGGCCTGACCGCACAGGCTCCGACATCGGCGGGGGGCGGCGCGCTGCCGCCTCCCGCCGGTTCCAGAAGCTCCCGCGCAGCACGAACCGTGACCGCACCGCCACCCAAGCCCCGACGCCAGGCCTTCAAGCCGATCGACTGGATCCTGCTGGCGCTCGCCACCGCGGCGCTGTGCTGGTTCGTCTGGCGCGTGATGCATCTCAACAATTACCGCTGGAACTGGGCGCCGATCCCGCAATTCTTCCTGCGCTGGGACGAAGCGACCCAGAGCTGG
>CAIOSQ010000171.1 GCA_903860935.1 uncultured Rhodospirillales bacterium
CCGTCGAGCGACCACAAGGGGCCGCCGCGCCCCTGGAACGGCAGCAGGTCCAGGGCCGTCCCGACATACTGGATAAGCAGAAGGCCGAACCAGAACACCGGCATCGAGACGCCGGCCACGGACAGGGCCACGATGGCGCGGTCGAGGATGTGGCCGCGATTGACCGCCGCCAGCGTGCCCAGGGTCAGACCGGCCGGAATCGCCCAGGCGAGGCTTGCCGCCATCAACTCCAGCGTCGGTCCGATCGTGCCGCCAAGCTCTTCGATCACCGGCCGGTTCGAGATCATCGACCGACCGAGGTCGAATTGAAGCACACGCCCGAGATAGATCGCGAACTGGACCCAGACCGGCTCGTCGAGGCCCATCGCGGTCCGGATCGCGTCGACCTCGGCCTTGCTTGCGGTCGGTCCCGCCAGAACGGTCGCCGGATCCGTCGGCACCACCTGGAGCAGACAGAATCCGATGAGCAGGACCCCGAACAGGACGGGTATCGAGACCAGCAGGCGATGGACGATGTGACGCGCCACGGTGTCGCCCGATCAGTCCGTCGCGATCGCGCCGTGGCGATCGAAGGCGATTGCTCCGTCGACGATGGTGAGGTCGACCCGCGCCTCCAGCAAGGCTTCCGCCGGTGCCGTGAAGATGTCCCGGTCGATAACGGCAAGATCCGCCCGCTGGCCGGCGACCAGCCTGCCCTTGATGTCCTCCGCGAAGCTGGCATGCGCGCCGTTGAGCGTCAGGCAATGCACGGCCTCCGCGACCGTCAGCCGCTCATGCGCGCCCAGGAGCGTGCGCCGGTTGCTCCGCCGCTCCACCATCGCATAGAGGTTGACGAACGGGTCGGAGGTCGACACGGGCGCGTCGGAACTCGCCGCCGGAGAGAGGCCGGCATCCAGCCAGCTGCGCATCGGATAGGACTTCATGGGCCGGTCGTCTCCGAGCACGTCGACATAGAGGTCGCCGAACTCGTAGAGGAAGACGGGTTGGGGCGCGAGAGTCATGCCCAGCCGGCGCATCGTCGCGATCTGCGCGGGCGTGATGAATCCGCAATGCTCGATACGGTGGCGCCGTCCCCGGACCGGGACGTCCCGGTCCGCCTTTTCGACCGCCGCGAGCGCCTGGGCGATCGCTGCGTCGCCGATCGCGTGGATGGCGATCTGCAGCCCGTGGGCGTTGTAGCGCGCGACCATCTCGTCGAGCTGGCTGTCGGTCCAGATGAAGATCCCGCGATTGTCGCAATTGCATTTGTACGGAACCGACATCGCCGCGGTGAGGCCGCCGGCGCTGCCATCTGTGAAGAGCTTGACCGGACCGACGCGGACCCAGTCGTCGCCCAGCCCCGTGCGCAGGCCGCGCTCCAGCGCCTTGTCCTGAACCCCGTTGGGCCCGCCGGTGAGCGCGAGATAGGCGCGCACCGGCAGACGGCCCTGGCGCCGCGCCTCGATGAAGGCGTCGTAGTCGTCCAGGCCCTGCTTGAGGCCGACGCCGGCATCCATGACGCTGGTGATACCCTGGCTGACCAGAAGACGACCACCCGCCTCGATGCCCTGCACCAATGCGTCCAGCGGCAGCTTCGGGATGACCCGCGTGACCAGTTCCTGTGCGCGTTCCTGAAGCAATCCGGTCAGCCGCCCGTTCTGGACCTCGATATGCCCGCCCGGCGGCTGCGAGACCCGTTCGCCAAGCCCCGCGAGGCGAAGCGCCATCGAATTCGCGACGCCCATATGGCCGCAGGTGCGCTTGAGGAAGACCGGATTTTCCGGCGCGATCGCGTCCAGTTCCTCCCGGAAGGGATGGCGCTTCACGTCCAGTTCGAAATGATCGTAGCGCCCGCCGATGATCCACTCGCCGGGACGCGAGGCGGCGACGCGCGCCTGAACACGGCGGAGCAGTTCGTCGATCGTCTGCACCTCCGCGCCGCGCAGATTGACCTCCAACTGCGCGAGGCCGAGCATCAGGATGTGCTGGTGGGCATCGTTGAATCCCGGCACGACCACGCGCGCGCCGAGATCGATGACCCGCGTCTCGGGACCGATCAGGGACTCTATGTCGTCGTCGCTGCCGGTCGCCTGGACCGCACCGCCGGAGATCGCGATGGCCTGGGAAAACCCCTCGGCGAGGCCGCGGAAGATCCGTCCGCCGCGCAGCACGATGTCAGCCCGCTCCCCCGCCATGTCCGACCCTCTCGCTTTCATCCGCGAAGGACTGTAGCAAAAGGAGGCGGTGCGTCCACGACCCTTGGCGTGCCGGCGAGCGAAGCGACCCCGGAGGAAGAGATGACGATGAACGGCGCCGAGAGCCTCGTGCGGACCATGGTCGCGGGCGGCGTGGACGTGTGCTTCACGAACCCTGGGACATCCGAGATGCATTTCGTCGCGGCGCTCGATCGCGTCGACGGAATGCGCTGCGTCCTGTGCCTGTTCGAGGGCGTCACCAGCGGTGCGGCCGATGGCTATTACCGGATGACCGACCGTCCGGCGTCGACGCTGCTTCACCTCGGGCCTGGGCTCGGCAATGCGCTCGCCAATCTCCACAACCTGAAAAAGGCGAAATCAGGCGTCGTCAACATCGTCGGCGAACATGCGACCTACCATCGCCAGTTCGACGCGCCCCTGACCAGCGACATCGAGGGCATCGCGCGCCCCGTGTCCCATTGGGTGAAGACGTCGATGAGCGCGCGCGACGTGGCCGTGGACGGCGCCGAGGCGATCGCCGCCGCGCTGGCGCCGCCGGGACAGGTCGCGACACTCATACTTCCTGCCGACACGGCCTGGAACGAGGGCGCCGGGGTCGCGTCCCTGCCGCCGCTCGCGACGCGTCTTCCGGTCTTCACCGAGACCGTCCGCGTCGCGGCCGAAGCCCTGCGCGCCGGCGACGCCACGCTGTTGCTTGGCGGGATCGCGCTGCGGGATGCCGGACAGCAGGCCGCGGCGCGGATCGCAGCCGCGACGGGATGCCGGATCCTTGCCGAGGGCTCCAACGCGCGGGTCGCGCGCGGTCGCGGACGACTTCCGATCGAGCGCGTCCCCTACCCCGTCGATCAGGCGCTCGCCGCGCTCAAGGATACGCGCTCCATCGTGCTGTGCGGCGCCAAGGCGCCGACTGCTTTCTTCGCCTATCCCGGCAAGCCGAGCC
>CAIOSQ010000172.1 GCA_903860935.1 uncultured Rhodospirillales bacterium
GGCGGTCTGTCTCGCCACCCTCGGCACGAGCGACGACATCCAGTCGTTCGACACCTACACCGGCGGCGAAACCAAGAAGCAGTTCCTGCTGCACTACAACTTCCCGAACTTCTCCGTCGGCGAGACCGGCCGCATCACCGGCCCCGGCCGTCGCGAGATCGGCCACGGCGCCCTCGCCGAACGCTCCGTCCGCCCGGTGATCCCCCTCGCGGAGTATCCCTACGCGGTCCGCATCGTTTCCGAGATCATGGAGTCCAACGGCTCCACCTCGATGGCCTCCGTCTGCGGCGCCAGCCTCGCCCTCATGGACGCCGGCGTGCCCATCACCCGCCCCGTCGCCGGCATCTCGATCGGCATCTGCACCGAGTACGGCGCCGACAAGTCCATCAGCCGCTACCAGCTCCTCACCGACATCATCGGCTGGGAAGACGCGTTCTGCGACATGGACTGCAAGATCGCCGGAACCGACAAGGGCATCACCGGCTTCCAGCTCGACCTGAAGCTCAAGGGCATCCCCCTCCCGATCATGATCGAGGCCGTCCAGAAGGCGTACACCGCCCGTCTGGCCATCCTCGACCACATGAAGTCGACGATCCCGGCCCCGCGTTCGGACATCTCCAAGTACGCCCCGCGGATCGTGGTCCTCAAGATCAACCCCGAGAAGATCGGCGCCCTGATCGGACCCGGCGGCAAGAACATCAAGCGCCTCGTCGACGAGTCCGGCTGCGAGATCAACATCGAGGACGATGGAACGGTGAAGGTCTTCTCCGTTTCGCCGGAAGGCATGGAGATCGCCCGTCGCGAGATCGAGGCCCTCAGCGCCGAGATCGAGATCGGAAAGATCTACAAGGGACGCGTCGTCACCATCAAGGAGTTCGGCGCCTTCGTCGAAGTGTTCCCCGGCCAGGACGGACTCGTCCACGTTTCCGAGCTCTCGAACAAGCGCGTGGCCCGCGTCGAAGACGTCCTCAAGATGGGCGACGACATCTGGGTCAAGTGCATCGGTGTCGACGAAAAGGGACGCGTGAAGCTGAGCCGCAAGGCGGCCATGGAAGAGCGCGGGGAACTTCCTCCGGCGACGGCGGAAGGGGCCCCTGCCGAAGGCGCAGCTCCCTCCTCCGAAGAACCCCGCGCGGAACGCTCCGAGCGTCCCGACCGTGGTGGTGATCGCGGCGGCGACCGGGGTCCGCGCGGCGGACGCGACCGGGGTGGCGAACGTGGCGGCGACCGTGCTCCTCGTGCTGGACGCGGACGCGACCGCGCCGAGGGAGGCGACGGTGAATCCTCAGGTGAACCGCTCGAGGTCGGAAAGATCTTCCGGGCCAAGGTTGTCACCATCAAGGACTTCGGCGCCTTCGTCGAATTCCAGCCCGGCCGCGAAGGCCTTGTCCACGTCAGCGAACTCGCCAACTTCCGCGTGAAGCAGGTCGAAGACATCGTCCAGCTCGGCGACGAGATCTGGGTCAAGCTGCTGGGTCAGGACGAGAAGGGCCGTGTCCGCCTCAGCCGCAAGGCGGCGATGGAAGAGCGCGAGAAGGCCTCCTCATCGGAAGCCCCGGCGCCCAGCGCCTCGGACGACGCGCCGGCCGCCTGATCGGAACCGGAAATCGAACACGGGACGGATCCTCACGGATCCGTCCCGTTTTTCGTTTGCGGCGCAGGCCCAAAAGAAAGACCTGCTGACGACCGGAACCGGAGACAGACAAAGCAAAAGGGCCGGGAAGGATCCCGGCCCCTGCA
>CAIOSQ010000173.1 GCA_903860935.1 uncultured Rhodospirillales bacterium
ACGGTCCGGCCAGTCTCCATCCAGATCCGCTGCAACTCGAGATTCATCGCGTCGCGCGTCATCGCGTCGAGCGCGCCGAAGGGCTCGTCCATCAACAGGATCTCGGGGTCATAGCTGAGCGCGCGGGCGATCGCCGCGCGCTGGCGCATGCCGCCGGACAATTCGCGCGGCCAGCGCTTCTCGAAGCCCGCGATCCCGACAAGACGAGTCAGTGCCTGCGCCTTGGCAAGGCGTTCGGCCTTGCCGACGCCGCGCAGCTTGAGCGGCAGCGCGATATTGTCCTCGATCGACAGCCAGGGAAAAAGATTGGCCTCCTGGAACACCATGCCCAGTTCCTGCACGGCCTCGCCGTCGCGCCGATCACCGTCCCACAGGCGCTTGCCGGCGACCCGCAACTCCCCGCCGCTGGGCGCGAGCAGACCGCCGATCATCCGCAGCAGCGTGGTCTTTCCGCAACCCGAGGGACCGAGCAGGATCAGCATCTCGCCCTTGCGCACCGCGAGGTCGGTGCTGGCGAGGGCATGGACCTCGCCGTCGGGCGTCTCGAAACGCTTTTCGACGCCGCGGAGATCGATCTCCGCGGCAGACGGGTGGACCGAGGACGTCACGACTTGAGAGCCGCGTCGATGAATCGGTTCGTGTAGAGGCGACCGATGTCGTCGACCTTGAAGAGGCCGGACCGGTTGATCGCATCGGACCCTTTCTGCCAGAGCGCAGGGACATTGCGCATGAGGTTCTCGCGCCCTTCCGTGAACCACAGATCCTTCGCCTCGCGGGCGATCGCGATCAGCGGCGCACGATTGCGGATGCCCGGGATCTCGAAGTCCTTGGCGATCCGGTCCAGCACGACGTTGTAGTCGAGCGTCAAAAGATCATCCACCGAGGCCTTGAGGCCCTTGAGGAACCGCACGACGAGATCCGGTTCCTTCTCGGCGACCTCCCGGGTCGTCGCATACACCTGGCTCGGCATCGGGGCGTATTTGTCGCTGGTGAAGAACTCGAATGGTTCCTTGGCCTCGCGCAGCGCGATCGCGACACTGAAGGCCGCGATGAAGCCATCGATCCGCCCCTGCTTGATGAACTGGAACGCGGCGGGGCTGTTGCCGACTGCCTCGCGCGGGGTCTCCTCGGGCTTCACCCCGGCCGAGGTCAGCATCAGGTCGAGGAAGTTCTCCGTCGTCCCGTTGACCGAGACCACACCCATCTTCTTGCCCTTCATGTCGAGCGCGGTGCGGATGGGCTTGTCCTTGTGGCTGATGACGTACCAGTTCGAACCCTGATAGAGCGTCGCGACGACCAGCAACGGCGCGTTGGCGGCGTAGACCGCCCGCGCGATGTCGAGGCCGGAGGCGCGCGTGAACTTGGCCTGGCCGGCGATCAACTGTGTCACCGCCTGCCCGGTCCCCTGCCCGCCAAGGACGGTGCTCTGCAGTCCCTGCGCACGGAAATGGCCCGCCGAATGCGCATTCATCAATTCGCCGAAATCGGCGATGAAGCCGAACGGCGTGATCGCCGTGAACGGCGTCAGAGTCTGGCCCGCGGCCGGAAGGGCCGATACGAGGCCGGCGGAGCCGATGCCGGCAAGAGTCGCGCGGCGTCCGACTGAATGTCGCATGATCGTCTCCTCCATCCGTCTCGAGCGGCCGGTCAGGGGGTAAGACCGCCGCCGTTCACATAAAGCGTCTGTCCGGTCATGTAACAGGAAGCCCGTCCGAGCAGGAACAGGATCGGTCCGACGACATCGTCGGGCTCGGCGATGCGGCCAAGCGGAACGGCGCGCAGATAGGAATCCCGATCGATCTGCACCGCCGATTGCGGCCGGCCCGTCCCGCCGGTCAGGAAGGCGGTCTCGACGGCCCCGGGCGCGACGCAATTGGCGCGGATGCGGGGCGCGTTCTCGACCGCCAGCGCCTTCGTCAGGGCGATCGTCGCCGCCTTCGCGGCGGAATACGCCCCGTACCCGGGCATCACACGCTGCGCCAGCCCCGACGACACAAGCACCATCGCCGGATCGCGGCCCCGCGCCAGCAGGCCCACCGCCGCGCGCGCGCCGAGAAAGGCCGAATTGAGGTTTCCGTCGATCAGCGTGTCCCACGCTCCGGGATCCATGGCCGCGACGGGCGTGCGCCGCGTCATGAATCCGGCGAGGCCGACATATCCGTCGAGCGCGCCGAATTCATCCTCCAGCGACGCGAACGCCTCGTCGACCGACCCGGGCTCGGTCGCATCGAGGGCGATCCCATGCACCTGGGGCGGCGGCGGATGCGCCTCAAGCGCTTCGGCCCGGTCGAGCACCGCGACGCGGACACCCAACTCGAGGCAGGCGGCGACGACAGCGCGGCCGATACCGCCGGCACCGCCAAGCAGGGCAACGCGCGCCCCGGGCTCGGGACCGAGCCGCCATCGATCGCTTGCGGAGGAAATCGATTCGTCCATGACAGCCGAAAATGTGTCGCGCGCCACGCCCGCGTCAATCGCGGCAAGACGCGCGCGGGGACGGGTCGGTGGTAACGCTTTTCCCTCGCGACACCCCGGCCTGCCCCTTAGACTTCGCGCGAAACCTCGCGGGAGACGTCAATGGAATCCGGCGCACCGATCCTCATCGCGCTGCTCGTGATGGTCGTCATCACGATCCTCATGGGGGTCAAGACCGTGCCGCAGGGCCAGGAATGGACGGTTGAGCGGCTCGGTCGCTACACGCGCACCCTGACCCCCGGCCTGAGCGTGATCCTTCCGTATATCGACCGCATCGGCAGCAAGCTCTCGATGATGGAGACCGTCCTGGAGATCCCCAGCCAGGAGGTGATCAGCAAGGACAACGCGACGGTGACCGCCGATGGCGTGATGTTCTTTCAGGTCCTCGATGCCGCGAAAGCCGCCTACGAGGTGCAGAACCTCAATCTTGCGCTGATCAATCTCGCGATGACGAACATCCGCTCGGTCATCGGCGCAATGGATCTCGACGAGGCGCTGTCCCAGCGCGATCACATCAACGCCAAGCTGCTCGCCGTCATCGATCAGGCAACGACGCCCTGGGGCGTGAAGGTGACACGCATCGAATTGCGCAATATCCAGCCGCCGGCGAATCTACTCGAAGCGATGGGCAAGCAGATGACGGCGGAACGCTCGAAGCGCGCCGACATCCTTACCGCCGAAGGCGACAAGCAGGCCGCGATCCTGCGGGCGGAGGGCCAGAAGCAGAGCGCGATCCTGGAGGCCGAGGGCCGGCGCGAGGCCGCGTTCCGGGACGCGGAAGCGCGCGAGCGGCTTGCCGCCGCCGAGGCGAAGGCGACGCAGATGGTGAGCGACGCGATCGCCGGCGGCAGCGCGACAGCGGTGAACTACTTCGTCGCGCAGAAATACGTCGAGGCCCTGGGCAAGTTCGCCGAGAGTTCGAATCAGAAGACGCTGCTGCTCCCGATCGAGGCGACCTCCGTCCTCGGGTCGCTGGCGGGGATCGCGGAACTGGCGCGTGATGCGACCGCCGCGCGCGCTGCGCAGAGCGCTGGCAATCCCTGGGCACAGGACACGAAACGCTGATCGCATCGCCATGCCCCCCTGGCTCTGGATCGTCGTCGGCATCGCGCTGGCCATCGCCGAGATCTTCGCACCCGGCACGCTGCTGCTCTGGACCGGCGTCGCGGCCGTAGTCCTGGGCTTCGGCCTCGCCGCCGCCGACCTCGCCGGCCTTGCGCCCTGGGGATGGCAACCACAACTGCTGGCGTTCATCCTGCTCGCGATCGCATCGGTCCTCCTCGGGCTCAAGCTGCGGCACAAGCCCCCCGAGGCGCTGGCGACGCGCGATGTCAATATCGGCAGCGCGCGCCTCGTCGGACAACGCGCCCGCCTTGAGACCGCGATCACCGACGGACGCGGCAGCCTGCGCATCGGTGACACGCTCTGGCAGGTGACCGGACCGGACCTGCCGACAGGAACCAATGTCCGGATCAGCGCGTCCGACGGAATCGTGCTGACCGTCGAGCCCGCCCCGCCCTGAAGGATTCGCCGCGCGTCCACCGCGCCATACGGCGGCGGAGAAAACGCCTTTGACGCAAGAAACCGGCCCATGCGTTACTTCGCACCTGGGGCGACAGACTACTCGCTTCGACCCAAATCCGACAGGAGGCGAACGTGACAGAGATCGAATGGGCGAGGCTGAAGGCGTCGGAGATCGCGGCGCTCGCGAAGCGGAACGCGATCGTGATCCTGCCGATCGGATCGACCGAACAGCACGGGCCGCATCTGCCGACGCAGGTCGACTCGCGCCTCGCGACCGAGGTGGCGCACCGCGCCGCGCGCCGGATGACGCACGAGCATCCCACGATCGTCGCGCCGACCATCCCGTATGGCATGTCGGAGCACCACATGTCGCTCTCGGGCACGATCACGCTCGACTACGCGACCATGGCCGCCGTGCTCGGCTGCGCCTGCGAGTCGATCATGCGCCACGGCTTCCGTCGCATCTTCGTGCTCAACGGGCATGGCGGAAACACCGACGGCGTCTACACGTTCATCACCGAATTCACGGTCCGCCACCGCGTGCCGATCGCCGGCGGGACCTACTGGAACATCGCGCAGAAGGAGATCGCCGCGATCCTCGAAAAGCAGGAATACCTGCTCCATGCCTGCGAGGCTGAGACGTCGATGATGCTCGCGTTGACGCCGGAACTCATCGACCGCGACGAACTCTCGCAGATGCACGGCCCCTACATTCCCGGTCTGTCCGCGATCGCCGGCGTCAATCCCGGGGTCTATCGCTGGCGCCAATTGTCCAGCCGCTCGCCGATCGGTGTGATCGGCGAAGCCGGCGCAGCGTCTCCTGAAAAGGGCGTTCGCCTGCTCGACACGATCTCCGACGCGGTCGCGCGCGCCCTGCTCGAGGAACGGGTCTGGACCGAACCGATGTGACGGCTCACGCCGTGTAAAACCGACGGATCGCCTCGACGCAGAGCGGCGGGCTGGAGAGGACCGGCACCGCCGTCTGCGCACCAAGCGTTTCGGCGAGATGGGCGAGCGAGGCCTGGGCCAGGACCAGAACGTCGTTGCGCGCCGCGACGCCACGCGCCGCCTCGACGACGAGGCGGTCATGCTCGTCCTTGCGCCCCGCCTGGAGCGCGTCGAACGCGCCGGGGACCAGCAGGGCATCGACATCCACGTCACGCCCCGCCGTGGCGGCGTGGGCCCGCACCAGCGCCTCGCTGGGGCCGCGCGTGCTGGACGTCGTGCAGACGATCCCTATCCGTCGTCCTGTCTCGACGGCGCGCGCAGCCATCGGATCGTCGATCTTGAGGATGGGAACGCCAACCACGTGCCGCGCGGTATCGATCGCCGGCGAGGTCGACGAACAGGTGAAGACGATCAGATCGGCGCCTGAATCAGCGGCCTGGGTCGCGAGCGAAACCACGCGTCGCACGATCGCCGGCGTCTGCCCCTCGCGCATCAGATCACGCAACAGGCTTTCGTCGAGCATGTGCACGACATCCACCTCAGGCGGCACGGCACCGGCAAGCAGGCCCTTGAAGCGGTCGACCAGCATGCCGACCGTGTGAAGCATCGCCAGACGTCGCATGGTCCTCACTCCCAACCCGGGACCGGAACGACATCGCGCTGCCGCCCGCCCTTGTAGATGAACTCCTTGCCGGGCGTCGTGGGCACGCTCTGGACCGTGCAACCCGCATAGGCGCCGCTCTCGTCGTGATAGTGGCGGCGGTGATCCTCGAGCGAGAGCCAGCGCAGTCCGGTCTGGTGGTAATGGAACTGGATCGCCCGGCGCCGGAGATCGGAGACGTTCGCTGCGGTGTAGTGGTGCAGCAGCGAATGAAAGATCAGCGCGTCTCCAGGATCGAGCTCGACCGGTACGCGATCCGCAAGCCGCAGCTTGTCGGTGCGGATTTCGCACTGGTTCATGTCGGCATGCGGCAGATGCACCGCAGGTCCGTCGAGATGCGATCCGGGGATCACCTCCATGCAGCCATTCTCGCGCCGGGCGGCGTCGAGGGCGATC
Organism: uncultured Rhodospirillales bacterium; assembly: GCA_903860935.1. GTDB lineage: Bacteria > Pseudomonadota > Alphaproteobacteria > CACIAM-22H2 > CACIAM-22H2 > CAIOSQ01. Next base: position 6,005 of record CAIOSQ010000173.1, read on the forward strand.
CAGACGCCGACGATCAGATTGGGATCGCTGACGCGAAAATACGCCGCGTCCTGATGCCAAGGCTTCGCCGAGCCGCGCCGCGGCGGCTTGATGAGCGCCATGTCCTGGAACAGGACCCTGCCCTGCCCGAGGATCTGGTCAAGCGCGTGATGGAGCCGCGGCGCCATCGCCGCCGCGCGCAGCGGCTCGGAGTCCTCGACATACCAGGCGAATTTCCGGATGTGGTCCTCGCGCTCCTCGGGGCGAAGGGTCGCGGGAACGACCCCGGCCTCGAAACCGATCTCGGTCGACCGCGCGGGGATGCGTCCGCTCGCCAGACCGGCGATCTCGTCGACACACGCGGCGACGAGGCGCTGGCCGATCGCGCCACGCATGACGACGTACCCGTCGCGTCGGTAGGTCGCGACATCCGCCGACGACAAGGGGCCGCCCTGCCCTGGTTCGAATCCGTCCATAGCCATCCGTCCTCCCTCGTGCGTCGCGCGATGATAGCTCATCCCGCGAGTTCTTCGACCATCGCCGCGAAGAGCCGCGCGCGCGGCTCCAGCGAAGAGACCAGCAGATGCTCGTCATGCGTATGCGGCCCTGCGCCGCCGACGCCCAGCCCATCGAGCGTCGGCACACCGATGGCGCCGGTGAAATTCCCGTCGCTGCCGCCGCCGAATTGGCCGGCATAGAGGGGAATGCCTTCACGCACCCCGATCTCCCGACACATGTCCCAGAGCCGTTGCGTCCCCGGCTGCGCACGGAACAGCGGCCGGACCGGGCCAGGCTCGACCTCGACCCGAGTCTGCGGGAAGGGCGCCTCGATCGCGGCCATGCGCCGCACGATGTCCTCGAAATCCTCCTCGGTCGGCGC
>CAIOSQ010000174.1 GCA_903860935.1 uncultured Rhodospirillales bacterium
CGCAGGCCACTGCCGGCGGCGGGCTGTCCCGTGCCATCGAATCCGACGGTGATCGGAAATCCCGTCCCCACGGTTCCGCTCTGCGCACCCGCGAGGGTCGGACCGTCGATGTCGACGCTCCACCCGCCGGCGTCGCCGGTCTTCGTCCAGACGATGTCGACGCGATGCGCGTTGCCGAGCGAGTCATAGACCGTCGAGGGCGTCCGGAATCCACCATGCGTCGCCAGCGTGACGTGGTCTGGTGCAGCCGCTGCGGCCAGGGTTCCGGCCCGCGACGGGTCGTCGTCAGGCGTCCACACGAGCGCGCCGTCGGACGCCGCGGCGAGCCTTTGCATGACGTCGTCGATCGTCTCGCCGGCTTGGGCGACGATCTCCACGAGCGCCGTCGTGTCGGGTGCACCATCGTCCCCGGGCGTCGTGAGCGAGACGGACCAGCGCTCGCCGATGCGTGGCGCGCGCTCGGCGACATGCATGAGGGTACGCGCCGCGTCGTCCGGATCGGGAAGCATCGGGGCGGTCAAGCCATTGAACACCCCGGCAGCGCGCGCAGACCCGGGGTCGGCGGGCAGATTCGCAGTCACGCCGATGTCGCTGGTCGCGCTCGCAGCGGCGGTGACGCCCGAAATCGAAACCGGCCGCAGGTCGCCCTCGGTCGCGCCGGTGACGGTGCCGTCGAGCGCGACCGGGAACCCCATCAGGTACTTCCCGGCACCGTTGCGCAGGAAGCCCATCGGGTCGACATCGAAGCTGCCCGCCCGTGTGAATTCGAGGCCACCGGCTTCGAGGTCGGAACGGACGGCGAAGAACCCGTTTCCGGAGATCGCCGCATCGGTTGCCCGGTTCGTCACCTGGATCGTGCCTTGCGCGTCGATCTCTCGGCGAGTCCGCGACAACAGGGCGCCGGGCGCATAGGCCGTCTCCATCGACGTTTCGATGACCAGCGACGAGAAGTCCATCCTGCTTGCCTTGTAGCCGGTCGTGCCGATGTTCGAGACGTTGTCGGAGATCGTCTGGAACTTCTTGGATTGTCCCGCGAGCCCCGAGACGCCGGTGCTCATCGCGCTGAAGATGGACATGGTTCGCCTACCCCTGTTCGCTCACTTGACCGCGACCACGTCCTGCAGCGGAACGCTGCCGGTCGCGGTCCTGAGTTTCACCCCGTCGGCGGCACGCTCGACGCCGGAGACGCGGACGGTGGCCGTGGTCGGCACCACAACGTCGATCCCGCTGGCGTTGCGCCCGACGACCTGGATCCGATAGCTCCCATCGGGGAACTGGGCGCCCGAGGCCATACGCGGTGTCAGCGTCATCGACCGTGGACCGGTGCCCGCGGGAAGATCGCTGCGCGCGAGCACGCTGCCGGAGGCGTCGAACAGCGACGCCCTGAGCGCGCTCGTTCCAGCCGGGACGTCCATGTCGAAGGCGGTCGCGCCGCGCAGGATCTCGACCACTTCGGATTTCACGGATACGTCCGATCCGCTCAAGGAAGCCGCCTGGAGCAGGTTGGTCGATTCCTGGACCGCGACGCCGCGCTCCACGCTGCGCGACATGTTCATGAGCTGCTCGACCTGAGAGAACTGGACGAGCTGCGCGGTGAATTCCTGCGTGCTCATCGGGGACATCGGGTTCTGGTTGGTCATCTGTGTCGTGAGCATCTTCAGGAACGAGTCGAAATTGCTCCCCACGAGCTTCTGGCCCGACTTGGCGACTGCGCTTGGCGCGCCGGCGGTCTTCGCGCCGCCGATGATCGAAAGGTCAGCCATTGCAGCTCCTCATGCCTCCGCGGTGTCCTGGATGGACAGGCGTCGCCCGTCGCGCGCACCGCCCGCCTCGAGCGTCTCGCGCACGCGGCGGACGAGTTCGGGATCGCCGCTCAGGCGGACGCTGATCTGCTCCGGCGACTGGGCGATCCGGATCGACACGGCGCCCTCGCCGGGTATGGCGATCCGCGTCGCCCAGGATCCATCCGCCAGACGCTGCGCACGCTGGGCGCCGCCGGCACCCATAAGATGCCGCAGCATCGCACCCAGCTCGCTGTCGGCGGGCTCGGGAGCTCGGCCGGACGCGTCGTCGGGGGACCGATTGATCGCGCGGCCATGGCGGACCTGACGCAGGTCCGGATGCAAGGACATTGGCGGCGACTCGCCCTGCGCGCGCGCCGCATCGGGAGGTGCATCGAGATATGCCCGCGTGTCGGAACCGGACCGCAGCGCGGCCGTCGCGACCTCGGTGCGCCCGATGACGACGCCGGCATTCTGGGCGTTGTTCTGCCCACCCGAACGCGGCTCGGTCATCGACGGTCCGGTCGCAGTGTGCGCCACGCCGCCCGGCGTGGCCACGGCCGACGCCGCGGACACGACGCTCGTTTGCTGCACAGCATGTCCGGCGGTCGGCGACACAGTGTTCGCAGCCGCGGCCGCGAAGGGGGTCGGTCCAGGCGCGACAGGCTGGGCCGGCACGGAGGCGCGGTGCGCGGATGCGCCCGAACGTCCCGGGGCGATCTCGCGCGGGGACCCGGCGGAGCGCTCGCGGCCCCCGTCCTGACGGGTCTGCGCCAGCATCTGATCCGCGGCGGCACGCGGCCGAGGCGATTGTGACAAGGATCGCGGCGCCGCAGTCGCGTCCATTGCGTCGCGGACGCGGAGCACCGGATCCCGGGGAAGTTCCAGAGATGAATCCAAATCGGCCGCGCGAGACAGGGTGCCGACATGATGGATGTCGCGATCAGCGCCCGTCGACTGCTGGCGTATCGGAGCCTCGGGGCCGGTCTCGATCTGGCGCACGGCCGCGAGCATCGCGAGGAAGCGCTGCTGCGCGGCCGCATCGGCGCCGCGACCCCGCTCGACGCCCTGCCGCACCATCCCGACGCTCCGGATCGGATCATTCATCGCCACGCTCCATGCGATCCGCTGCCACCAGGGACCGCCAAGAAATCAGCAGGCGCAAGACGCCCGCCCCCTGTCGAAGCAAGCCGCGTGCCAGCGCCGGAGGTCCATGCCAGTCGCCATCGACATCGCATCCCATCTCGGCCATGCGCCTCTGCTCCTGAGGTTCACCGCGATGCTGATGGCGCTGCCGTTGACCGGCGATGCCTTCGCGACGATGCGCTGGCGCTTCGCCCTGGCTCTTTTCCTCACAGCGCTGCTCGGCGGCGTCGCGCCGGAGTTTCCGGCCGGGCGCGGCCTCGCCGAAGCGGCGGTGGCGGCGGCCTGCGAGGGGCTTGTGATCGGCATCGCGGGACGCGCGCTGATCATCGCCACGCAGATGGCCGGCGCCGTCGTGTCGAGCACAATCGGGCTGCAGATGGCGGCGCAGGTCAATCCGCTGGAGGCTCAGCAATCCGGTCTGATCGACATCATGTTCGTCTTCGCGGGACTGATCCTGCTGCTCGACCTCGGATTCCTTCATATGCTGATCGCGCTGCCCGCGGGATCGGCGGCGCCCGGCGCTGCAGGTTTGCGCGACGCGATCTCGATATCGGGACGCGCGATCCTGCTCGGTCTCGTTCTGGCCGCCCCGGTCGCCATATTCAACACGGCCGTCAACGCGGCCGCTGGCGTCGCGAACCGCTTCCTGCCGGCTTTCCCGATGTCCATGCTGGTGATGCCCTTGCAGATCCTCGCGGGCCTGGCGCTCGTCGGCTCGATGCTCGCCAGTCCGGCGTTGCGCGTCGCGGCCCGCGAATTTCTCCGTTCGCTCGGGGGGTAAGGCGCGGCCTGTCAGATTTTTGGCGGTGCGATCTGGCACGGGTCTTGCGGTGGGACCCGGGCCAGACATGTCCCTGCTCGCTTCCATCAATAATTCCCTCTCCGGCCTCGGCGTCGCCCAGCGGTCGATCGAGTTGCTGTCCAACAATGTCTCGAACGCGAGCAACCCCACCTACGTGCGCGAGACCGCAGCCGTCACGGCCCGGTTCGGCGGCGGGGTGGAGGTCGCCTCGGTCGAACGCTTCGTCGACAGGTTCCTTGCCGCCAAGCGCATCGACGCGCGTGGCGAGAGTGCTGCGGCCGAGACCACCGCCCAGACACGCCAGCGGCTGGAGGACATCGTTGCCGGCGCGGACGAGGCCGCACGGCTCGACACGTTGCTCGCGGGGTTCAGGTCCGACGTGGCCCGCGCCGCGGCGGCGCCCTCGGACCCTGTCCTGCGCCGCTCGCTCGTCACGAGCGCGGATCGGTTGGCCCGACGCCTGAACGAGATGTCGGGTCTGCTGTCGGAGCTGCGCAGCGCGCTCGACGCGCGCTATGCCGATCTGAGCAACGATCTCACGACAAAGCTCGGCACGCTCGCGTCGCTCAACCGGACGATCGTGACGACGGCCTATGACACCGGCGCGTTGCGTACGCTCGAAGATCGCCGCGATGCCGTGGTGACCGAAATCGCCGGGCTCTTGCCGGTGACGAGGTTCGACCGCGAGTCGCGCGACATAGCGCTTTTTGCGGGCCAGGGCCGCCGCCTCTTCGATCTGGAGGCCGCGCGAGTCGACGCGCGGACCGGACAGGGGGGCACGAGCCTCTTCCTCGATGGCACATCGGTGGATCAGGAGATCGCGGGGGGCGAACTCGGCGCCCTCCGCGCCCTGCGCGACGAAGCGATCCCCGCGATCCGCGACGGGCTCGACGCAATCGCCGGCGAACTCGCCGCCGCCGTCAACGCCGCGCACGCAGCAGGGGTGTCCGCAGCGGCGCGCGAGACCTGGACCGCCGGCTATGCCTTCGAGGAGTTCCAGTCGGTCGATCTCGGCGCGACCAGTTTCCTGTTGCGCGACGACAAGGGCCGCGTGATCGCCCAGCTCGATTTTCCGCCGGGGACCATGGTCCACGACCGAACCGGATTGCGGGCCGCGCTCGCATCGAAGGTCGATCCCGATGGCGTTCCCTACCTCACGGTGTCGCGCGACGCCGGGAAGATGGCGATCGGCATCGATCCCGCGAGCCGCGCGCGCGGTTTGTCGCTGGAGATGACCTCGCGGGGCGACGGCCCAGGGCTCAAGCAGGCGCTGCATCTTGATGACCTCTTCGTCGGCGCCGGTGGAGCCGACTCCTTCGCCTTCGAACTGCGCATGGCGGCCCAGGCGGGCGATCCGCCGCGCGCGACGCTGCGCGTGGCGGGCGCGCCTGAGCGCTTCGCAAGCCTTGTCGGCCGGGAGATTGCGTTGCCTGGGGCGATCGATGGGAGCATCGTGCTGCGGCGCGTGATCGCCTGGGATCAGACGACGGAGACGGCCACGCTCGACCGCGGATGGGATGGGGCGGTACCGCTTCCCGGGACGCGGGTGCGAGCGTTCATGCCCTCTGCGGCGACGATCGCGGTGCGCATGGACCTGCTGTCCGACCCGTCGCGGCTCGCCACCGGCATGGTCGACGCGGCAACCGGTCTCGTCGGGGAGATCGCGGGTGGAACCGGCGATGGGCGGGCACTCGAAAGGCTCGCAGCGGGGCTCGATGCCACACGCGCCATCGCCGGCGACCCGGCCGGCCGCCGCGCAAGCTTGGCGGCGATGGTGCGCGACCAACTCGCCGAGGCGGCTGGCGCAAACGGCGACGCCCAGGCCAGCCGCGCCGAAGCCGCGGCCATCGAGAACTCGCTCGGTCAGCAATTCGGATCGCTCAGCGGCGTCAATGTCGACGAGGAAATGGCCCAGCTCATCCTCCTCCAGAACGCCTACGCGGCTTCGGCGCGCGTGCTCTCGACGATCGGCGACCTCTTCCAACGTCTGCTGCAGGTCTGAACGATGCGTATCGGAACCTTCCAGAGCCTCGCGTCACGCGTGACGTCCGTTTTGGAGCAGCAGAACCGGATGTCGTCCCTGCATATGCAGGCGACAAGCGGACGGCGCGATACCCGACTATCCGATCTCGGCGCCGACGCCGGACGTCTCGTCGATGTCGGGGCCGAGCGCGCCGGCATCGCCGCGGCCATGGACACCCTCAAGGGCCTCGGACGCACCGTCGGCGCCACCGACGTCGCACTCGGCAACCTTGAAGAGACGGCCCAGCGCGCGCGGGCCATGCTCGTCCAGGCCATGGGCCTCGCCAATCCGAAGGTCGACCTCTATCAGGTGAGCGCGCAGGCACGGGCGATGCTGGACGACGCACTCAACGTCCTGAACCGCCAGTCGGAGGGACGCTTCCTGTTCAACGACATCGCCCCCGACATGCCGCCGGCCGCCTTTCGCGACGAATGGACGGTCGCCTTCGACCGCACCGCACCCGCGACGACAATCTCGGTCGCCTTCGCCGACGGGCTCACAGTCGAGGCCGCCGTGGCGACGGCAGACGGCATGATCGACGCCGGAGCGACGGCGGACAACCTGCGCGCTGCGCTGACGGCAGCCGGGCGGCTTGGCGCGCTGGTCGAGATCCGCGCCGACACCGACGCGCTGTATCTGCTCGGCAACATTGGCGACGCGACGCCTGGAGGCGTCGTGTCCATCGCGACGGATCCCCCCGGCGGCATCGAGACCGGCATCAGGAACACACGGGAGCGCGCCGACATCGACGTGCGCACCGTCGATTACGCGACATCCGATGGCGGTCGCGAGGCGCTCGCCCGCAGAATTTCGGGCGGCATCGCCGTCGCCGCGTCGGTGCGGGTCGACGAACCGGCGATCGAGAAGCTCGTCCGAGCCCTGCGGCAGCTGGAAAACGCGGACATGCAGGGACCCGACGGTCCGCGTCTCGCGGCGCAGGCCAATGCGCTCCTGGTCGAGTCGCTCGAGGATTTCGGCGGGCTGCGGGCCATGGTCGGATTGCGCGCCCAGGAGGTCGAACAGCTTCAATCGAGCTTCGAGGTGGCGCTCATCGGCGCCGAATCGACCAGTTCGGAGATAAGAGACGTCGATGTCGCCGAACTCATGTCCAAGATCGCATCACAGCAGGTGCAGCTCGAGGCCGCGTACATGATGCTGTCTAAGTTCGGCGAGCTGTCGCTCGTCAACCACATGCGCTGAGGCAGAAGGCATGCTCGCCGAGATCTCCCGCCGTCTTCCCGCGTCGCCGCCTCCGTCCAATCTTCGCTTCGCCCGTAGCGGCGGCGAGCCGGCAGGAAAGCTTCACCAGACGCGGGTCGGTCCGCGATGGATCGAATCGGCGCAGACCATCGACATGCCCGTCGGCCTCGCGGGTTTCCCAGCCCTCCGGTCCTTCGTCGGAATCCAGCTCGACCGCGTTCGATTCGGGCCGCTCCAGCTGCTCCAGAGCCTTGAGGACCCGCGCGTCGCGTTCCTGGTCTTTCCCGATCCACCGGGCGAATCGCTCTACGCGCGCGATCATGTCGCCAACGCCTGTGCAGACGAGGGCTTCGCGCTGGCCGACACGGCGGTGCTCATCATCGCGAACGCACGGGCCGAGAGCGGCATCACGCTCAATCTGCGAGCCCCGATCCTGCTGGAGACGCGGGCGCGCAGCGCGGTTCAGCACATCATGGCGGAGGGCGAATACCCCATCCGCTACGTCCCCTGAGGTACAAGCATGGCGGATTTCGCTTCGCGCTACCGAGAGACGTCGATCGACGCGGCGACCAAGGCCAAGCTCGTGCAAATGCTGCTGGGCCGCGCCATGCAACATGCACGCGGAGGCGCCGCCGCCGCTGCCGAGGGCCGGATCGAAGCGCGCTTCAACGAGAACCAGCGCCTGACGGAGATCGTCTCGGTGCTGCGCGGCCATCTCGACCTCAAGCGTGGCGGCACCATCGCCCGCCAGCTCGACGCGATCTATGGTCATCTCCAGGTCGTGATCATTCAGATCGACGTGCGCGCCAACGCCGCTTTGTACGATCATGTGCTTGCGATCCTTGGCGATCTGGAACGCGCCTGGTCCGAGATCGCGCAAACCCCGGCACCCCTTGCCGCGACGGGGTCGCGTACCGCGGCCGGTGCAGAACCGGCGCGCGGAACGGCGGCGCAGGGAGCGATCCGTGAAGGGTTCACGCTGCGCGTCTGACCGGCGCGCGCCGCGCTTTGTTGCCGCCCTCGCCCTCGCCCTCGTGGCCGGGCTGTGGGCCTCCGTCACGCTGGCGGCCTGCGAGCCGCCTGGTACGCTCAGCCGGACGGATGTCGCGCGCCTCGACCAGCTCGCAGCGCCCAGCGGGGCCGGGCGCCGGCCGATCGCGGCCTTCGCGGATGGCGATCTGGTGTTCGCGGTATTCGAGAGGATGAGCGCGATCGTCGTTCCGCCGTCGCTGTCGCCGAGCTACGCGGGTCTACTCTCCGCCGAGCAAACCACCACCGTCCTGCTGCGTCGGCATCGCGGCCCCGCCTTCGCGCCGGCGCCGGTCCCGCGCGTGCGCGACGGGGGCGGCGTCAAGGTCGTGCCGGTCGGACGCAGCGACGAGCATGTGATGATCGTCCGTGAGGGACGGACCTATGTGATCTTTCCGGGGACGCCAGGCACCACCGCGGGCATGTGCATCGACGCACGCACTGGGTTGTTGCCGGCGCGTGACGCGGTCGTGGCGATCCTTCCAGCCGGAGGCCGCGTCGTCGACCTCGGCGGCGAACGCAGCATCGAGAGCGACGACACGCGCATCCTGTTCACGGCTTGCTGCGATCTCGAGGCGATGCGGCCGGACGACATCGACATCGATCCGCGACAGATCACGGACGGCGCGCGTTTCGCGCGCTACCTTGCCGCGGAGCGCTTCGCCGCACCCGAACTTGCGACGGACTGGACGGCTGCGGGCAGAATTGCCCACGAGGTGCTGATGCAAGGCCGCACCCAGGAGGCCGGTCAGGTGCTGGCGCGGCTCGGCGCGCAGCCGCCCGCGGCAGCGGCCCCGGGCGTGGCGATGCTCGCGGATCTTGCCAGCCTCGGGGGACGCGGCGAGGTTCCGGTCTTCCCGCCGACCCCGTCCTCGGTCCGGGAATCGCGGGCACGCATCGCGCTTGCCCGCGAATTGCTCGGAGCCTGCCGCGACGACGCGGTCGAGACGATCGCCGAGCGGCGGGTCGACTTCGCCGAGGTGATCCCCGACCTGCGCACCCTGCCAGCCGATATCGCGGCGACCCTGGTGCTCTGCGAGGCGCGTCGCCTCGCGGTTTCGGGGGAGGTTCGCGGCGCCCTTACGCGTCTGCGCGCGGCCGACCGCCCTGCCACCATCGAGGAGATGCCGCACTGGCTTGCCCTCGATGCCTTTCTGCTCGGGCGCGCCGGTCAGGAGGAACTTGCGTCCTTCCGCCGACGCAAGCTGCGCGACCTTCTGCTCGAAAACGGGGAGCGTGCGGATCTGCGCGCGCTCGAGCGCTTCGCGAACCCAGTGGAAATGCTCGGTGACGCCGTCGCCCTCTCCTACCTCGCCGAGCGTGGCGGCAGCTTCGGCGACCGCCGCATCGATGCCGCTACCGTCTCGTCGGCGATCGCAAGCCTGCCCGCCACCGAACTCGCCGCGCGTATCGACGCTCTCGCCGCTTGGCGTGGCACACTCACCGAGCCTGCCCTTGCGGCGCGCATCGACCGGGCCATGGCGCGTCGCATCCTTGGCCCCGACGCGGTCATGGCGGCTGGATCGCCTACCCATGCGTTCGAACTCGCGGCGCGGTTCGCACGGACGCCTCAACTCGCAGACCTCGCGCAGGAACTGCGTCTCGCGCGCGCCGGGTTCGCCGCGGCAGCGGGGCTTGGCGAACAGGCCCGAGGGGCGCTGGCCGAGTTTCTCGCGGCGGCAGAACCGGCGGATTCGGATCGCGTCGCGCGCTTCGAGGTCGCGCTCGACTCCTACCTCAACATCCGACGCGCGCTCGACGAAGGGGCGCTCGCCTCCGATCCGGTCTGGGAACTCGCGACCCGCGACGCACGATTGCGGGTCGCGATCGCCGACCGCCGGGCGGCAATCCTGGCACGCATCGTCGGAGATGCATTTTCGGGAAAGCCCGCCGTCGGCCTGGACGATTTGCCCGAGTTGCGGCTGCTGGAGAGGTTGCGCGCGCTCGAAAGCCCGCGCTGACGGTCCGGTTTGGATCAAGTTCGGGCCGGCTCGCCTGCGTGCTCAGACATCATCCTCGTGTTGCGTGGAGAGTCCAATGGTCAACAGATTGCCGGGCGCCATGGAGGCTCCCAAGCCAGTCGCCGAACGCGTCGAAGCGACGCGTGTGCGCCAGTCCGCGTCGGCGTTGCGAGACGCCGTCGCGGCGGAGAACCAGGCCGCTATAGCCCCTGCCGCGCTATTCGATCGCGACGACAGCCAGCCTGGATACCTTTATGACCGAGCGCTCTGAGGCGCAGCCATCGCCGATCGGCGTGATCTCGAGCCTCGCCGTGGAGATCGCCCGGCTGGAGATGGGCGTCCTCGGCGGCACAGCCACGGACGCCGAGCCCATCGCCTCCCTTGTCAGGCAATTGGGCGACATGGGTCGCAGCGCGGCGCGGCTCGACACCGACTCCGAGCGCGTGCTGGCGCGGCTGATCGCCGATCTCGACCGCATGATCCTCAAGGTGGAGCGCGACCTGAGAACGCTCCGACGCGACGAGACGGCGCACGCGACCGCTGCAGCCGCGCAGTTGGCCTACGCAAAGAACGCTGCGCGCTGAATGCGCTTGTCGATTGTCATTCGGAGCAGCCTTGCGATCTGCGCCATCTGCCTCCTGACGGCAGGTCCGGCGACGGCGCAGACGATCACGCTCGACCTTGCCGGCGGCGGATCGGTGGCGCGCAGCGCCATCAACCTGTTTCTCCTGTCGACGCTCCTGGCCGTTGCGCCGACGCTGGTGATCGTCGGGACCAGCTTTACGCGCGTCGTCGTCGTGCTCTCGCTGCTGCGCTCGGCGCTCGGCCTGCAGCAGACGCCCCCCAACATCGTCATCACGACGCTCGCCATCTTCATGACGCTGTTCATCATGGCTGGCCCGACGGACCTCGCGATCTCGCGCGGGGTTGAACCCTATCTGAATGGCACCATCGGCGAAGAGGCGGCGATCGCCGAGGTGATCGGTCCGTTCCGCGAGTTCATGCTCAAGAATACGCGTCGCGAGGACCTCGACGTCTTTCTCGCTATCGCGCAGCGAAACGCCCCGGACCTCCGAATCGCGAGCCCGGCCGATATTCCGATCCGGGTCGTCCTCCCCGCTTTCATGCTGAGCGAATTGCGGGTCGCCTTCGAGATCGGGTTCCTGATCTATCTACCGTTCCTGGTGATCGATCTCGCGGTCTCGGCGATCCTGATGGCGATGGGCATGATGATGGTGCCGCCGGTGCTGGTCGCCCTGCCATTCAAACTCGTCTACTTCGTCTTCGCCGATGGCTGGCGGATGCTGGTCTCCGCGCTCGTCGACAGCTACGCTTACTGAGAAGGCCGCGTTCAGGACTCCTCGCCATCGGTGTCCTCGGTCTCCCAGAGCGCGACGAGTCGCGCGGACAGGGCGCGTATGTCCTCCATGCAGTCGCCGACGATCGAATGTTCCTCGCCCATGCGACGGCATAGGAAGTGATAGTCGGTCAGGCGCGCCTCTAGTTGCCGCGCCAACCCGCCGAAGACGTTTCGATCGACGGCCATCGGGCCTCTCCTCTTTTCGATGCCGCCATCATGGAGCGACCGCGGCCACGCAGCCGATGAAGAATGATCGGAAACGGACTGGCACGGTTCGTGCGTATGTCGGGCACCGCGGTCTCGCACCGCAAAATTATTGGCGTGGCGCTCACACATGTCGCTATCGATCGTCAACAACTACGCTGCCCGTATCGTCCACCGTCAGGTCGAACGAAACGATGCCATGGCGACACGGATGGTCGCCAGGCTGTCCTCCGGTTCGCGCGTCGTCTATGCGTCTGACGACGCGGCATCGCTCGCGGTGGGCACGCGGCTTCGTGCCGATGTCGGCGCAATGCAAATGGCGGCAATCAACGCCAGCCATGCGGCGGCCGTGCTCCAGATCGCCGACGGGGCGGCGTCGATCGTCGCCGACATGACGACACGGTTGAAGACGCTGGCGATCCAGTCCGCTTCCGACCAGCTCTCCGGCACGGAACGCGGGATGATCGACAGCGAATATCAGCAATTGCTGCGCGAGATCGATCGCGTCGCCGCTTCGGCTTCGTTCAACGGCAAGCGGGTCCTCAACTACACCGGAAGCCCCGTGCGGCCGGTCGAACTGACGCGCGAAGGGCTCGGCGCCTGGACGGGCGCGAACGGCGTCGTCGCGCTCGACACGTCGGGAGCGATGGCTGGATCCCTCTTCGCGGCCAGCTTCGACGCGACGGTCAACCGGCTGACGCTCACCAACCTCACATCTGGCGACAGCGAATCGCGAACCCTGAGCTTCCGCGCGCTCGGCGACCAGGAGCGGGAGACCGTATCGTTCCGGTCGCTCGGTGTCTCGATGCAGATCGACCGCGATTTTCCGAAGCAGACGACCATCGCTTCGGCCAATGGAACCCTGGTGGCCGGCGAATCCTGGCTTGGCCTCAACGCCACCACCGAGGTCGGTGAAGGCGCGACGAACCCGCTGCGCCAGATCCTGTCGACGGACGATCCCGCGCTTGCCGGAGAGTCCTGGCTCGGTCGTATGCGGATCGGTGACCTCAGGATGCGGGCGCTTCCCGATTTTGCCGATTTGCCGGTCCCGTTTCAGGAGATCCGCTTGTCGACCTCCGACCAGATTCCGCTGGTCGCGACGCTTTACGACCACGTCTCGCATCGCAGCGAAATCCGCGACGTCGATGTCACACCCGCCGCGGGCGCCTATGTGCTGACGGTCGGCAGCACCGCGCTCTCGACGACGCTCGCGACACCAGCGACGCTGGCCAATCTGGTATCCGGCCTGCAGTCGGACGCCGACTATGCGGCGGCGGATTTCACGATCGAGGCCAACGGGACCGAAGGTCTCCGACTGCTCTGGAAGGAGGCTGCGGACGTATCTTCCGTGGCCACCACCCTGACACGGGGCGGCGCCGCCGCCGGGACCGTGTCGACCGTCCAGACCGGGGCCGCCGCGGCAAGCGACGCCGAGATAGGTGTCGACGATCTGCGTGACGAGACCGGAACCCAGGGACGCGATACGTCGCTGTCCGGCGGGACCGACGTCCCGAAAGTTTTCACGCGTGTCCAGATCCGGTCTTCGGACGGCGAGTTGCGTTCGATGTCGGCACCGAGCGGCGCGAATCTCGGACCCAGTGCCGGCGATACCGTCCTCGTCACCGTGCACAACGGCGAGACGGGCGGCGAACTCGCGGAGTATCTCGAACTCGGGTTTCGGATAGAGAGCGTCGACGGTCTCTCGGGCCTAAGCTTCACGGGCGAAGAGACCAAGCCGGTCGCGGCGCTCCTTCTCAACACGCATCGCATGTTCGGCGTGTCGGGTCAGGAGACGGAAGGCAATCCGTTCAGCTTCCAGGTCGGCGCCACGACCCTCGCGTCCGACACGCTTGCGTTCAGGCTCCCTCCGCTGTCCGCGCGCGCGCTCGGCCTATCGGATAGCCATGTCCGCACTGTGGGTGCGGCGCGCGCAGCGGTCGGCCTCGCGGACGCAGCGGTAAATCGCGCAACGACCGTGCGTGGCGAGATCGGCGCGATCCAGAATCGTTTCGAGTTCAGCCGGCAGAACCTGACCACCATGGCCGAAAACACCGAGAACGGGCGCAGCCTGCTCATGGATCTCGACGTCGCGTCCGAAATGACGCGGCTGACATCCCAGCAGATCCTGGTCCAGGC
>CAIOSQ010000175.1 GCA_903860935.1 uncultured Rhodospirillales bacterium
CCGTGGTCATCGCCCTGGCGCTGGGGATCTCGTCGCTCGCCTATGTCCTGTTCACGATCCTGCCGAAGGAACTGACTCCTCCCGAGGATCGCGGCGCGATGTGGATCCAGGTCTTCACGCCGGAAGGCGCATCACTCGGCTTCACGCGCGAGCAGGTGCTACGGATCGAGCAGACCGTACAGCCCCTGGTCGAGCAGGGCCAGGTCCAGGCGGTCATGGCGAACCTCGCGCCGAGCTTCGCGCGCCCGGCTCCCGTCAACGTCGCCAATGTCTTCGTGCGTCTGAAACCGTGGGAAGAGCGCACGCGTTCCCAGCAGGACATGATGCGCGAATTGTCGCCGAAGATCGCCGCGATCCCCGGCGCCTTCGCCCGCGTCAGCAGCCCGGGCACGCTCGGACAGCGCGGCGACCCCAGCCCGATCCTGTTCGTCATCGGCGGCAGCGATTACGAGACGCTGCGCGGCTGGCGCGACCGTGTCCTCGATCGCATCCGCACCGATCCGCGCTTCGTCAACCCGGACTCCAACTACCGCGAGAACAAGCCCGAGCTGCGTGTGCGCATCGACCGCGCCAAGGCAGCCGATCTCGGCGTGACGATCGACGACATCGGCCGCACGCTCGAGACGATGTTCGGCTCGCGCGAGATCAACACCTATGTGGACCGCGGCGAGGAGTACAAGGTCATCATGCAGGCCCGCGCGGAAGATCGCGCGACGCCATCGGATCTCGCCTCGATCTTCGTGCGCTCGCAGACCACCCGCGAGCTCATCCCGCTGTCCAACGTCGTGGTGCTGGCCGAGGCGGCCGGCCCCCAGGAACTCAACCGCGTCGACCGCCTGCGCTCGATCACCATCCGCTCGCAGCTGGCACCGGGCTTCACGATCGCCGAGGGCCTCGAGACCCTCGAGCGCATCGTGCGCGAGGACCTGCCGCCGGAGGTGCGGATCAGCTACCAGGGCACCAGCCGCGAGTTCAAGGAAAGCTCCAACTCGCTGATGATCACCTTCGGCCTCGCCCTGGTCGTCGTGTTCCTCGTGCTCGCCGGCCAGTTCGAGAGCTGGATCCACCCCTTCGTGATCATGCTCGCGGTGCCGCTGGCGGTCACCGGCGGGCTCGGCGCGCTGTGGATGACCGGCATCAGCCTCAACATCTACAGCCAGATCGGCATGATCCTGCTCGTCGGCCTGATGGCGAAGAACGGCATCCTGATCGTCGAGTTCTCCAACCAGCTGCGCGACGAGGGCCGCACCGTGCACGACGCCGTGCTCGAGGCGTCGGTCGCGCGCCTGCGGCCGATCCTGATGACGTCGATTGCCACGATCTGCGGCGCGGTACCGCTGGCCGCGGCGCATGGTGCGGGCGCCGAGAGCCGCGAGGCGATCGGCTGGGTGATCATCGGCGGCGTATCCTTCGCCACGCTGCTGACCATCTTCGTCATCCCCGCCTTCTATCTCGTGCTCGCGCCCTTCACGAAGCCGATGAACGCGATCGCGCAGCGCCTGACGCAGATGGAAAGCGATCACCGCCACGGCAGCGGCCATGGCCACGCCCCGGCGGAGTGACGCCGGGCGACGCGCGCTGCTGCTCGCCGGGTTCGCCGCCGCTTTCGCGGCGAGCCCGGCGGCCAGCCAGGCGGCCCCGGGCTGGGGTCAGCTTCATGCCTCGAGCCACCATCCCGTCCCGGGCGGGGCGCCGATCACGCCGCGCGCGCTCGACGACCATCCAGAGAACCGGCGGCTCCTGCGCGGCCTTGCCGACGCGCTCAGGCAATCCGGCCACCCCTACCGGGCGAACGGGGGCGCGCTGGCGCTCAATTTCGAGACCGGGATCGAGCGCGTGCCGCAGACCCTCCAGCGTGGGGTGCGCGACACGCGCGGGCGCGTCAAATTCGCCATCGTCATGACACTGGACGAGGAGGCGAGCGGGCGGCGGCTATGGTCCGGCGAGGCGAGCTATCTCGGCGCCCCGAACGACGAAGCCACGATCTTCGACCAGATCCTGCGCATCCTGGCCGACGAGATCGGCCGCACCACGAAGCTCCGCGGCTTCGATCTGGAGTGAGCGCGGTCAGTCGATTTCCTTGAAGCGCCCGGCGGCGATCATCGACGTAATGAAGCCGGGCAGTTGCAGCCCGGCGCGCACCTTGGCGTCGAGATCGGCCTCCGCCGCGCGCACGGCGACAAGACGTGCGATCACCGTATCCGCCAGATCGAGCGGCACGACGACCACGCCGTCCGCGTCACCGATCACGATGTCGCCCGAGGCGACGGCGACGCCGCCGATCACGACCGGCAGGCCCACCGTGCCCGGCCCGTTGCGCGCGGGCGAATTCGGCGTCACGCCGGCCGCGAAGCACGGCAGGCCGACAGCTTCGATGCCCGCGACGTCGCGGACCATGCCGTCGGTGACGAAGCCAGAGAGCCCACGATTGCGCGCCATGCCGAGCAGCAGATCGCCGGTCACCGCGGTCGCCGCAAAGCCGTCGGTCGCGCAGACCATGATGTCTCCCGGCACCCCGTTCGCGAGCGCGCCGAACAGGGCGAGGTTGTCGGCCGGACCCGCATGGCAGGTGATCGCGACCCCCGCGAAGACCGCCGGAGTGCGACCGATCGGCTTGATCCGATGGTCGAGCGCGCCGCGGCCATTCATCGCGTCGGCGACGAAGCCGGTCGGTGTTCCGGCAAAGGCAGCCAGCTGCGCGGCGCTCGGGCGCGAAAAGCTGCGGCGCACCGTCAGCAGCGGCGGATCTTCGATCATGCGTTCCCCCATTCGGACGAGATGACCGTGAGGATAGCAGCTTCGGCCCCCGATGCATCCAGCGCGCCGCGCCACCTGTCCCCTTCCCTCGCCCGCCCTTTGCCTGTAGGCGATGCGGCATGCGCATTCCCCATGACGACGTCGTCGCCCTGATGGACGAGGCCAGCGAACGCCTGGTCATGCCGCGCTTCGGCGCCCTGCAAGCGGGCGACATCGACGAGAAGCGCGCCAACGATTTCGTGACGATCGCCGATCGCGAGGCGGAACGCTTCCTGGCACCGCGGCTGGAGGGGCTTTTGCCCGGCTCGCTGGCGCTCGGCGAGGAAGCCGCGGCGGTGGATCCCGCCCTTCTGGGCCGTCTCGACAGCGACACGCCGCTCTGGATCATCGATCCGGTCGACGGCACGCGCAGCTTCATCGACGGGAAGCCGGATTTCGGGCTGATCGTCGCCTTGTCGCGCGGCGACGAGGTGCTGGCCGGCTGGATCCTTCAGCCCACGCTCGGCCGGCGGGCGGCTGCCGAACATGGCGCGGGGCTGATGCGCGGCGGCCCATCGCTCACGGATGGGTCGGCTCCCCGCCCCGCCGACGCGCTTCCGCGGGCCATCGTCCTCGGCCGGCTCCCCGATGGCGGCCGCGCGCGCGATCGCGCACCGGGACGCTTCGACCTGCGCCCACGCCCTGGCGGCGGCGCCATCGCCTTCCTCGACATCGCCTGGGCGGCCGCAGATTTCGCCTATTTCGCGCGCGGCTGGCCCTGGGACCATGCCGCAGGCGCCCTGATAGCGCGCGAAGGCGGCGGCGCGGCGCGTTTCATGGCGGACCAGCGCGACTACACACCGCGGCGCTGGAACGAGCCGCTGCTGGTCGCGCGCGACGCGGCCGACTGGCCTGCCGCGCGCGCCACCCTGACCGATCCCTGACGCGCCGCTTCAGCCGCCCATCGGGAGACGGCGGTGCTGGTGCACCGGGATCTGGTCGCGCACCTGCTTCACGCGCCGCGCGTCGATGCGCGAGGTCACGACGCCCGGCCCGTCCGAGGCCTTGGCGACGACATGGCCCCAGGGATCGACGATCATCGAGTGGCCGTAATTATGGCGCTGCGAATTGCCCTGCATGAAGGAGCCGCATTGGCCCGACGCGGCGAAATAGGTCTCGTTCTCGATCGCCCGTGCGCGGATCAGGACCTCCCAATGGTCCTTGCCGGTCTGAAGCGTGAAGGCCGCCGGGAGAGCGATGATCTGCGCGCCCTTCTTCGCCAGGGCCTGGAACAATTCCGGGAAGCGCAGATCGTAGCAGATCGCCGCACCGACCGTGACACCCTCGCAATCATAGGTGACCACCGCGTCGCCCGGCTTCACATGGGCGGATTCCTTGTATTCCAGCCCGTCCGGCGTCGTGACGTCGAAGAGATGGATCTTGCGATAGCGCGCGATCTCCGTGCCCTCGCGATTGAAGACGATCGTCGTGTTGTAGACCTTGTCCTCGCCCGGCACCTTTTCGTTGATCGAGCCGGCATGGACGAAGACCCGGTGCTTGCGGGCCATCTCCTGGCACATCGCGTAGGCAGGTCCGCCCGGAACCGGCTCGGCCGCGGCCATGCGCTGCTCCGTGGTGCCGCCGGCCCAGTCGAAGGTCTCGGGCAGCAGGATCCAGTCCGGCGTCTCCTCCGCCACCGCCTGCTCGATCAACTCACGGGCCATCTCGATGTTGCGGGCCTTGTCGCTGATCGAATTCATCTGCACGAGCGAGCACTTCATCCTGTCGTCTCCTTGTTCGGCTGAGCGCGGCGATCATGCCCAAGGGCGTCGCCGCGGTCCAGAAACGCGACGCAATGCGCGGGCATCGCGATGGCCTCGCGCGCGGTCCACGGTCTAGACTCCCGCGCATGGACGACATGCGCACCGCCTATCTCGCCGCCGACGGATTCCTGCCCCAGCTGCGCGCCGAACTCGACGACGCCACGATCGAGGCGGTGCGCGACCGGCTGGTGGTGACACGCGGTCCGGCCCGCCCGGCCGCGTGGGCGGCGAATGTCTGGTACGACGTGAAGGCACTGCCCATCGCGTCGATCGGCGACGGCGCGCGGCAGCTCAAGGCGATCCAGCGCAACTGGGCCTTCTTCCCGACGGCCGACGGGCTCTTTCGCCGCGCCGCCCTGATCGAGGAGAAGCTGCCGCCGGTCAAGCCGCGCGCCCATGTCTTTCCCGCGCCGCAACCGACCGCGCCGCTCGGCTCGTGGACGCTCTGGGAACCCGATCTGATCTACGCCGCGGCACGCTGCAGCTCCGCCTTCCGCCACGGCGAACCCAGCTTCGCCGAGGATCGCGACGGGCCGCCCAACCGCGCCTATCTCAAGCTCTGGGAGGCCTTCACCGTGCTGGGCCGTCATCCTGGCCCGGGAGAGACCTGTCTCGATCTCGGCGCCTCGCCCGGCGGCTGGAGCTGGGTGCTCGCAAAGCTCGGCGCGCGGGTGATCGCCGTCGACAAGGCGCCGCTCGACCCGCGCATCGCCGCGATGCCCGGCGTCGAACTGCGCCAGGAAAGTGCCTTCGGCCTCGCCCCCGAAAGCGTCGGCCCGGTCGACTGGCTGTTCAGCGACATCATCTGCTACCCGAGCCGCCTCCTCGCCCTGGTCGAGCGATGGCGCGACAGCGGCCATGCCCGCAACATGGTCTGCACGCTGAAATTCCAGGCCGAGACCGATCACGCCACCGCCCGCGCCTTCGCCGCCATTCCCGGATCACGGCTGATGCATCTGCATCACAACAAGCACGAACTGACCTGGGCGCTGCTCGCATGACCCGGACCGACGATGCGTCCCGCCAGCGACCCGCGCCCGGGGAAATCGTCCTCGACCATGTCGCGCATTTCCTTCCGGACATGACCGCCGCGGAGGAGGCGCTCGACCGGCTGGGCTTCGCGCCCACGCCGGTCTCGCACCAGATGCACCGGAACGAGCCAGGCGGACCGCTGGTCTCCGCCGGCACCGCGAACCGCACCGCGATGCTGCGTCGCGGCTATCTCGAATTCCTCGCCACGACCGGCGACACGCCCAACGCGGCGAAGCTGCGCGCCGCGATGGCGCGCTACACGGGCGTCCATCTCGTCTGCTTCGGCACCGCCGAGGCCGCGGCGACCCAGGCGCGCCTCGTCGCGGCGGGCTTCGATCCGCCGCCTGCCGTCGCGCTCCAGCGCGAGGTGGCGCGCGCCGACGGCACGACCATCCTCGCGCGCTTCGCGGTGATGCGTGCGGCCCCGGATCGCATGCCCGAGGGCCGCGTCCAGTTCGTCGAGCATCTCGCGCCCGAGGCGATCTGGCAGCCCCGCCACCTCGCCCATCCCAACGGCGCCCTGGCGCTCGCGGGCGTGGTGCTCGCGGTCGAGGATCGCACGGACGCGCTTGCACGCTGGCAGCGTTTCACCGGGCTCGCCGGCACGACGCAGGACGGTTGCGCGATCGTCGCGACGGCGCGCGGCCGGGTGATCCTCGCGGAGGCCGCGACGATCGCCGCCACCTATGGAGCGACGCCACCCGCCCTGCCCTGGATCGCGGGTCCCGTCATCGGGGTGGCAGATCTTGCGGCGACGCGCGCGCAGCTACGCAGGGGCGGCATCCCCATCCTGCGCGACACGGCCGCACGCATCGTCGCGGCCGCGCCGCCGGCGCTGGGCGGGCTCTATGTCTTCGAATCGGTGTCGGATCCGGACCTCGCCGGCCGGTAGATCAGGATCCCGCCGAGCACGAACACGATGCCGGCCCATTGCCCCGGCGACAGCGTCTCGCCGAGGAACATCACGCCGACCACGACCACGGTCACCAGCTCGAGGCTCGACATGATGCCGAACCCCGCCGGCCCGAGCCGCGGCAGGCAATAGGCCATGATCAGCATCGGCAACGCGGACCCGAGCGTCGCGATCGCCAGCAATCGCATCCAGGCCGCCGTGTCGGTGGCGAAATCGAGACCGGTGATCAGCGCGCCGAGCCCGTAGCTGCACAGCAATCCGCTCTGCATGAAGATCGCCGACGGCAGGGCGGACAGGCGCGCTGCGAAGCGCGACAGCGATATGATGTAGAAGCCGTAGCAGACGGGCACGATCGCCGCGAGCAGCAGGCCCGGCACGTGGATGCCGTCCCCCCGCAGCGCACCCACCGCCATCGCGCCGGCGCCGGCGAGGATCAGCAGACAGGCGGCGATCGTCGTCCCGGGCGCGCGCATCCCCTGCAGCACGCGCTGCAGCAACAGCGTCATCAGCGGATAGCAGTAGAAAAACAGGATCGCGATGCTGGTCGGGATGTACTCGACCGCCTTGAAATAGCAGAAGGTCTGAAACGCCCCCAGCGTCAGGCTGGTGAGGAGCAGGCCGCGCCCGCCGGCGCGCCAGGCGGCGACCAGGGGCTGGCGCAGCACGAGTGCCAGCGGCACCAGGATGCACAGCGAGAAGAAATAGCGCCAGAACAGCAGCGAGGCGGTATCGATCCCGCCTCGCACCAGCCCGACGACGAAGAACGGCACGATGCCGAACAGGATGGCCCCGATCGGTGCGAGGATCAGCGAACGCGCGTCCGGGCGGAAGTCTTGGGCCATCTGAGAGCGTCAGTCTCGCCGTTTGCGTGGCTCCGGCGCCAGACTTTCTCGGCCGGACGACATGCGATCGCCGCAGGTGAGCCGCGCGCCGGGTTCGTGCTATCAGCACGCCGTCATGCTGACCATCTCGGCCGTCACGGTCCGTCTCGGGCCGCATACGATCATGGACGACGCGTCGGCGACGCTGTCGAGCGGCTGGCGCGTCGGCCTCGTCGGACGCAACGGCGCGGGGAAATCGACCCTGCTGTCCCTGATCGCAGGCGAAATCCATCCTGACCTGGGCGAGGTCGAACTCGCCGGACGCACGCGGATCGGGCTGGTCGCACAGGAGGCGCCCGGCGGGACCACGACCCCGCTCGATGCCGTGCTCGCCTGCGACACCGAGCGCACGACCCTCCTGGCCGCGGCCGAAGCCGACCACACCGATGCCCATGCCCTGGCCGAGATCCACGAGCGGCTGGCCGCGATCCGCGCCGATTCGGCCCCCGCACGCGCGGCCTCGATCCTGCACGGCCTGGGCTTCGATGCGGCGATGCAGGCGCGGCCGCTATCGAGCTTCTCGGGCGGCTGGCGGATGCGCGTCGCGCTGGCCGGGGCCCTCTTCGCCGAGCCGGACCTCCTGCTGCTCGACGAACCCACCAACCATCTCGATCTCGAAGCGAGCCTGTGGCTCGAGGCCTTCCTGAAGCGCTGGCCGCGCGGCCTCATCCTGGTCAGCCACGACCGCAACGTGCTCAACGCCGTGTCGACGCATATCCTGCATCTCCACGACGGCAAGCTCGTCCTCTATCCCGGCGACTACGACCGTTTCGAACGGGTCCGCGCCGAGCGGATGGAGCATGCGGCGGCGCAGGCCGCCAAGCAGGCCGTCCGCGCGAAGCACCTGCAATCCTTCGTCGACCGCTTTCGCGCCAAGGCGACCAAGGCGCGGCAGGCCCAGAGCCGCCTCAAGATGCTGGAGCGACTGGAGCGCGAGAGCGTCAGCGTCGAGCGTGACGATCCTGCGGTCCGGCTCAGCTTCCCCTCGCCGGGACAGCTCAAGCCGCCGCTCATCGCGCTCGAGGGCGTCAGCGTCGGCTACACGCCGGGCGCCCCGATCCTCAAGCGGCTCAATCTTCGCCTCGATCCAGAGGATCGCATCGCGCTGGTCGGCGCCAATGGCAACGGCAAGTCGACGCTGGCGAAGCTGCTCGCCGGACGGCTGGCGGCGGAGGCCGGCAATGTCCTGCGGGCGCCGAAGCTGGAGGTCGGGTTTTTCGCCCAGCATCAGATCGAAGACATGCGGCCGGCCCGCTCCGCCTTCCAGCATCTCGGCGAGGTCCTGCCGCGCGACCTGCCGGAGCAGCTGCGCGCACGGCTCGGTGCCTTCGGGTTCTCCGGCGACAAGGCCGACCTGCCGGTCGGCGAATTGTCGGGCGGCGAGCGCGCCCGGCTGAACTTCGCCCTGGTGACCTGCAACAAGCCGTCGCTGCTCATCCTCGACGAACCGACCAATCATCTCGACATCCCCTCGCGCGAGGCGTTGGTCGACGCGAT
The DNA here is from genome assembly GCA_903860935.1 of uncultured Rhodospirillales bacterium. Lineage (GTDB taxonomy): Bacteria > Pseudomonadota > Alphaproteobacteria > CACIAM-22H2 > CACIAM-22H2 > CAIOSQ01. Next base: position 8,883 of record CAIOSQ010000175.1, read on the forward strand.
CAACGCCTTCGAGGGCGCGGTCGTTCTCGTGACGCACGATCTGCACCTGATCGAACTCGCGATCGACCGGCTGTGGCTGGTCGCCGATGGCGCCGTCACGATCTTCGACGGCGATGTCGAGGAATATCGTCGGCTCGTCCTGTCGGAACGCGCCCGCGGGGATGATGGCGCGGCGCGCAAGAATGGCGAGGGCGCGGCCGTTTCGGCCAGGGACCAGCGCCGCGCCGCCGCCGACAAGCGCCTCGCCCTCGCCCCGCTGCGCAATCGCGCCCGCGACGCCGAGAAGGAATTGGCGCGGCTCAGCGCGGAACGGAAACGGCTCGAGACCGAACTCGGCGATCCGGCCGTCTATGCCGATGCCGCGCGCGCCGCTGCGCTCGCGCGGCGCCAAGGCGAGGTCGCCACCGCCCTCGACGCTGCCGAGGAGGCCTGGCTTGCCGCCGCCGAGGCGCTCGAGGCCGCCGAGCGCGACTGATCGCTCCCGCAGGATACCTTTCATGCAAGCTTCGCCCGCCATCCGCCTCCTCCCCGCCTCCGGACATGCCGACATGGCGTGGAAGAACGGGCTCGGACGGACCGCGGAGATCGCCCGCCACCCAGCGAGCGGCACGGAGTTCGACTGGCGGATCTCGATCGCGACGATCTCGGCCGATGGACCGTTTTCTGCCTTCCCTGGCTGCGACCGGACGCTCGTGCCGATCTCCGGCGGCGGCGTCGCCCTCGACTTCGCCGACGGGGCGACGCTGCGTGGCGGCTGCTTCGACCTGCTCCGCTTCGCGGGCGAACACGGGTGCGAGGGGCGCCTGCTCGGCGGCGAGACGCGCGACCTCAACGTCATCACGCGGCGCGCTGCCGTCGCGCACACGGTGGAGATCGCCGCGCTGCCGTTCCGGATCGCGACCGACGGTGCGACGACGCTGATCGTGGCCCTCGCAGGCAGTTTCACGGCGGCGAGCGACAGAGGGCGCTGGCGACTCGATCCCGACGATGTGCTGCGGATCGATGGTGCAGGTATCGACGTACGGGGCATGCCGATCGCCCCGGAGGCCCGCGCCGCGATCGTGACCCTGCGCCCGCGCGCCTGACGGGCGCGGTCGGCTCA
>CAIOSQ010000176.1 GCA_903860935.1 uncultured Rhodospirillales bacterium
CAGACGAGGCCGACGAGATCCTCCACGCCGAACGGGGCGAGGAGCGAGAGCGTGTCGTCGGCATCGAGGCGGATCCCGACCGCCGTCGGCGTCTCGAGCCAGAAGGTCATGGCATGCGCGGTGTCGCGATGCGGCGGCAGACCCTTGGCGACATGCATCCGCGCCTGGTTGCGCACCTCCCAGGCTGTGCCCGGCATCTTCAGGCCAAGATACGCTTCTGCGTCAGCCTCGCGGGCGCGCCCGGCATCCGCGGGATCGAAGAACAGCACGTCGACATCGTGCGGTTCGCGCCGCGGCGCCAGTCCGTGGAGCGCGTCCCAGACCCGGTTGCGCACGAAACCCGCCGCGATGCACCAATCGGGCAGCGCCAATTCCCGTGCCGCCCGCAATTGCGCCATGGCCCGCGGATCCGCGGCGATCAACTGCGCGATCCAGGCCAAGGGGGCGGACGCGATGTCCGGCCGTGACGCGGACATGATCCCGGGCCGCGATATCAAGAGCCGATCGCGCGACGCAGCAGCGCCTCGAATGCCGGCGAATCCCATTCGGCGGCGCCGAGTACGCGGCCAAGCTCGCGGCCCTCGCGGTCGAGCACGACCGAGACCGGCAGTCCCGGCGCGCCGAGCACGCGCACGACGGCGTTGCTGGCATCCAGATAGAGCGCGAGCCGCGACAGCCGGAGCTTTTCCAGGAAGGGGCGCACGACCGCGTCTCCCTGACGGTCGACGGCGATCGCCACGACGTCGAAATCGGCCCCACCCAGCCGCGCGGCGATACGGTCCAGCGCGGGCATCTCCTCGACGCAGGGCGCGCACCACGTCGCCCAGAGATTGACCAGCACGACGCGCCCGCGCCAATCGGCGAGGCTGCGCGGTGCCCCCGTCCCGTCGGTGAACGCGAGCATCACCGGCGCGCCGGGCGTTGCCGCCGGCTGCCAGACGCCCAGCGCCGGTCGTGTCGCTGCGGCGGGCGCGGCGGCCGGCGCGGGCGACGGATCGGGCGGCGCGAGGACCGCGCGCAGGCCCAGCGTCGTGCCGAGCGCGAGGCCGGCGGCGGCGAGAAGGAGAACTGCGAATTTCACATTCATGCGTGCGGGCTCCGCGTGGGCTGGCCTATAACAGCCCACGTCGATGCTTTCATCCCCTGCTTCAACGGATCGCTGCCCATGACGACCAGGAAGACCCGCACGGCCCGCGCGAGCGTGTCCGCGAACCAACTCTGGGGCGGGCGCTACGCCGCCGGTCCGGCGGCCGTCATGACCGCGATCAACGCGTCGATCGACGTCGACAAGCGGCTCTGGCGCGAGGACATCCAGGGCTCGCTCGCCCATGTCGCGATGCTCGCCGCGCAGGGCATCGTCTCCGCCGCCGACGCGAAGAAGATCACGCGCGGCCTCGGGCGTGTCGCCAAGGAGATCGAGTCCGGCCGCTTCGTCTTCAAGACGGAGCTCGAGGACATCCACATGAACGTCGAGGCGCGGCTGGCCGAGCTGATCGGCAAACCCGCCGGGCGGCTGCATACCGCGCGCTCGCGCAACGATCAGGTCGCGACCGACATCGCCCTCTGGCTCCGCCGGGCCTGCGGCGAGGCCGAAGCCGCGATCGCCGCGCTGCAGGGCGCGCTCATCGATCAGGCGGAGCGCCACGCGGCGACCATCATGCCGGGCTACACCCACCTGCAGCCCGCACAGCCCGTGACCTTCGGCCATCACATGCTCGCCTATGTCGAGATGCTCGGCCGTGACCGCGGCCGCTTCGCCGACGCGGCGAAGCGCGGCAACCGGTCGCCGCTGGGCGCCGCCGCGCTTGCCGGCACCTCCTTCCCGATCGACCGCCATGCCACGGCGAAGGCCATGGGCTTCGACGGACCGACCGACAATTCGCTCGACTCGGTCGCCAGCCGCGATTTCGGTCTCGAATTCCTCTCCGCCTGCGCGATCGCCTCGACGCATCTGTCGCGGCTGGCCGAGGAACTGGTCGTCTGGACCAATCCGCTTTTTGGCTTCGTGACGCTGTCGGACGCCTTCACGACCGGCAGCTCGATCATGCCGCAGAAGCGCAATCCCGATGCCGCCGAACTGATCCGCGCCAAGGCCGGCGCGGCGCTCGGCGCGTTCATGCGCCTGTCCACGATCCTCAAGGGGCTGCCGCTGACCTACGGCAAGGACATGCAGGACGACAAGCCGGCGCTGTTCGAGGCTGCCGACGCGCTCGCGCTCAGCCTTGCCGCGATGACCGGCATGATCGCCGACATGAAGGCGAATCCCGACCGCATGCGCGCCGCCGCGGGCGGCGGCTTCTCGACCGCGACCGACCTCGCGGACTGGCTGGTGCGCGAGGCGGGCCTGCCCTTCCGCGAAGCGCATCACGTCACCGGCCGTCTGGTGCGGCTGGCGGAGGAAAAGGGCTGCGACCTGCCCGACCTGTCGCTCGCCGAGATGCGCGCGGTCGACAAGCGCCTCGCCAAGGGCGTGTTCGACGTGCTCGGGATCGACAATTCCGTCCGCTCGCGGCGCAGCCATGGCGGCACCGCGCCCGACAACGTGGCCCGCGCCGCCAAGGCCGCGCGCAAGCGCTGGCTGTGAACGACAAGCCGGCCGCAATCGCCTGCGCCCGGCGCGGCCTGCTCGCCGCGCTGACGCTGCTGCTGCTGGCCGCTTGCGGCCGGCGCGGACGTCCCGAGCCGCCGCCGGCTGCCGATCCGGCCTATCCGCGCGCCTATCCAACCAAGTGAGCCCGCCATGAGCTTCACCTACCGCGCCGGCGTCCTCCACGCCGAGGACGTTCCGCTGAGCGAGATCGCCGCGCGCTTCGGCACGCCGACCTACGTCTATTCCACCGCGGCCCTGCGCCAGCGCTTCCGTGCCTATGTCGAGGCCTTTGCCGGGCTCGATCCCACGATCTGCTACGCGCTCAAGGCGAACTCGAACCAGGCGGTGATCGCCACCTTCGCACGGGAGGGCGCAGGGGCCGACATCGTGTCGCTCGGCGAACTCAAGCGCGCCCTGGCGGCCGGCGTGCCCGCGGGCAAGATCGTCTTCGCCGGCGTCGGCAAGACGGCCGAGGAGATGCGCGCCGCGCTCGCCGCCGGGATCCTGCAGTTCAACGTCGAGTCGGAGCCGGAGCTGCGCATGCTCTCCGAGGTCGCGGTCGCGATGGGCCGCGTGGCGCCGGTCGCGCTGCGCGTCAATCCGGACGTCGACGCGAAGACCCACGCCAAGATCACCACCGGCAAGGCGGAGAACAAGTTCGGCATCGACATGGACCAAGCGCCCGCCGTCGCGGCCCTGGCGCGCGGCCTGCCGGGCATCGCGCTCGAGGCGCTCAGCGTGCATATCGGTTCGCAGCTCACCGCTATCGAACCGTTCCGCGAGGCCTTCGCGCGGCTTGGCGCGCTGGCCCGCGCGCTGAACGCTACCGGCCCCCGGCTCAAGCGCCTGGATTTCGGCGGCGGTGTCGGCGTCGTCTATCGCGACGAGACCCCGCCCGACCTCGCCGGCTACGCCGCCGCGATCCGCGACACCGTCGCGGGCCTGGATGTCGGGATCGTCCTCGAACCCGGACGCAACCTCGTCGCCGAGGCCGGCGTGCTGCTGGCCCGGGTAATCCGCGTCAAGGAAGGCACCGCCAAGCGCTTTGCCATCATCGATGCGGCGATGAACGACCTGATCCGCCCGACGCTCTACGAGGCCTGGATGCCGATCCGTCCGGTGGCGGAGCCGCGGGCCGGCGCGAACGAGGCGCTCATGGACGTCGTCGGCCCGATCTGCGAGACCGGCGACTATCTCGCGAAGGACCGGTCGCTGCCGCCGCTCGATGCCGGCGACCTGATCGTCGTCGGTGCGGCCGGCGCCTATGGCGCGGCGATGAGCTCGACCTACAACACCCGCCCGCTCGCCGCCGAGATCATGGTCAATGGCAGCGAGGTCGCGGTGATCCGGCCGCGCCAGGACATCGACGCGCTGATCGCCGGCGAGAGCCTGGCGCCCTGGCTGAAGCACTGACCAGGGGGCGGCGTCGCGGCGCTGGACCCTGGTCGCATCGCTCGGGCAGACTACCTCCCGACGCGCCGCGGTTCGCTGGAGCCATGGCACGCAGGAAGGACGCCTCATGGACGAGCCGACGTCGCGCCCGCACGCCACCGCCCATGACATGGACGCCGTCCGGCGCCTCGATCGCCGCCTGTTCCAGGCACGCGCCGCGATCGCCTGGGAAGAGTTCTGGCGTGCCATCTGGCCGGTGATCGCGCTCGGTGGCCTGTTTCTCGTCATCGCCCTTCTCGATGCGCTGCCGCGGCTCGACGCATGGCTGCACGCGCTTCTCCTCGCAAGCTTCGCGGCCGCTGCCGTCGTCGGCGGCGTACTGACCCTACGACGCCTGCGCTGGCCCGATGCTTCGCGCGCCGGACGTCGGCTGGAGACCGAGAGCGGATTACGCCACCGGCCGCTCGCCGCCCTCGCCGACCGGCAGGCCGGCGGCGTGGAGGATCCCGCGAGCGCGGCGCTCTGGCGGGCGCATCGTGCACGCGCCGCGGCCGCGCTCGGCGCGCTGCGTGCCGGCTGGCCGCG
>CAIOSQ010000177.1 GCA_903860935.1 uncultured Rhodospirillales bacterium
CGTCCCCACTCCGCCTCTCGTTCGCCTGGTCGCGTTCGCCGCGATCCTTGTTGTTTCGCCGCCGCACGAAGATGGACCCTGTCAGCCGACGCCGTAGTCAGCCGACGCCGTAGTCAGCCGACGCCGTACCCCCCTTGTCCGGCCTCGGCCGCTCCGTTCCGCGCAGAAAAGACCGCTCATTCGCGGGAAACGCGCGGCAAAGCGGCTTCCCGTCGGAGGTCTTGTCGGTGCGGCACGATGGGTGCCGCGTGTGGAACGAAGCTGCTGATCCGGGCTCGCCCGGCGGTGCCGTCACGCTTTGCGTGGCGGCCCGTCGATCGAGCGAGGGGGACTCTAAGCACCGGTTTCGGCGGGGGGCAACTCGCGCCCACGCCGGCGCCGAAAATTTTTTTCTCGACTCTTCGCGGCGCCGTGTTCTCGCCGGATCAGCGCGCGCGATCCGCGTCCGGGACGCGGTCGCGCGTGGCGCATCAGGCCTTCAGCGCCTTGATGCGCTTGGACATGCGCGACATCTTGCGCGCAACGGTGTTGGGATGAATGACGCCCTTGCGCGCGCTGCGCATCAGCTCGCCCTGCATCGTCTTGAAGGCGTCGACCGCGACGGCCTTGTCGCCGGCGGCGATCGCGGCCTCGGATGCCTTCACGGTCGTCTTCATGCGCGAGCGGCGCGCGTCGTTCACGGCCTTGCGCTTGAGCGACTGGCGGGCTGCCTTCGCGGCGGATTTCGTATTGGCCATGGCGATCTTCCGGAATGTGAGAGGTGGGCCCGAAAAGGCCGCGGGTTATAGCCCCGCAGCCCCGCGAGCGTCAACTTGAGGCGAAGGCGCGATCAGCGATGCTTGAATTGCGGCTGACGCTTTTCGACGAAGGCGGCCATGCCTTCCTTCTGGTCCTCGGTCGCAAAGGTCGCGTGGAACAGACGCCGCTCGAAGCGTATGCCCTCCGCGAGCGTCGTCTCGTAGGCGCGGTTCACCGCATCCTTGACCATCATCGCGAGCGGGCGCGACATCGACGCGATCTTCTCGGCGGCCTTGAGCGCCTCGGGCAGCAGGTCGGCGACCGGGACCACGCGGCTGACGAGGCCGCTGCGCTCGGCCTCCGCGGCATCCATGATGCGGCCGGTGAGGCACATCTCCATGGCCTTCGACTTGCCGACATAGCGCGGCAGGCGCTGGGTGCCGCCGGCGCCGGGGATCGTGCCGATGCTGATTTCGGGCTGGCCGAATTTCGCGTTCTCCGCCGCGATGATGAAGTCGCACATCATCGCGACCTCGCAGCCGCCGCCCAGCGCATGGCCCGCCACCGCGGCGACGATCGGCTTGCGGCAGGTCGTGATGCGCTCCCAGCCGCGCGTGATGAAGTCGGCGAGGTAGACGTCCATGTACGACTTGCCGGCCATCTCCTTGATGTCGGCGCCGGCGGCGAAGGCGCGCTCCGAGCCGGTGAGCACGATCGCCCCGATCTCGTCATTGGCCTCGAAGGTGTCGAGCGCCTGGCCGAGATCGGCGATCAGCGCGGCGTTGAGCGCGTTCAGCGCCTTGGGGCGGTTGAGGGTGATGAGGCCGACGCGTCCGCGCGTCTCGACCAGGATGTTTTCGTAGGCCATGGGATCCTCGCTTGGGGACTGGGGCAGGGCGGGCGTCGTCAGCCCGGGGTGATCAGGATGCGCAGCAGCAGGCCGCCGGGCTCGTCCGGCGTCGGCGCGAGATCCAGGCGCAGGCGCTCCTCGCCGCGCGCGTAGACGTCGCCGGCGAGGCGCTGCCAGCCGAGCTGGGGCAGCGTCTCGGCGTAGAAGCGCAGGACCGCCGCGCGCTCGGCCGTGCCAGCGGCGCCGCGCGCCTCGATGCGTCCGCCCGGCGTCTCGAAGCTGGTGCGTTCGGCCGGGCGCTCGTCGAATCCGGGCATCAGCGGCAGATCGTCGATGCCGGCGAAATAGGTGTCGCCCTCGATCGCGGCGCATCCGGCGAGCAAGGCCGCGAGCAGCACCGCGAGGCCGGGTGCGGCGGGCCGGACGGGACGGCGGGGGGCTCTCATCGCCCGCGGCTCTACATCAGCGCTGGCGGCGCGCGCAATAGAAGCTGGAGCGGCCGGCCTGGACGATCCGGCGCACGGTGCCGCCGCAATCGCAGCCCGGGCAGGGCTGCCCCGCGCGGTCGTAGACCGCCCAGGCGTGCTGGAACCACCCGGCCTCGCCCGAGCTTTGCACGTAGTCGCGCGCCGAGGATCCACCCGCGGCAATCGCGCGCGTCAGCACGTCCTTCACCGCCGCGACCAGCCTGGCCAGGCGCTCCGGCCCCAGGCTTCCGGCGCGGCGGCGGGGCGAGATCCCGGCGAGATAGAGCGCCTCGCAGGCGTAGATGTTGCCAATCCCGGCGACCCGGGTCTGGTCGAGCAGCGCCGCCTTGATGGAGGTCCGGCTGCCGGCGATGGCGGCGGCGAGGGTGGCGGCCGAAAAATCGTCGCCGAGCGGCTCCGGGCCCAGCGCTGCGAAGCGCGGATCCTCGCCGAGCCGCGCGGTCGCGAGCAGATCGACCATGCCGAAGCGTCGCGGGTCGGAGAAGCGGAACTCGGTCCCGCGGTCGGTGGCGAAGGCGATATGCTCATGGCGGCCCGGCGCGCTGCCATCGGGCTGACGCAGAACGAGTCGGCCGCTCATGCCGAGATGGACGACCAGGGTTTCGGCCTCCGCCGCGTCCGTCGCCTCGAGATCGGCCAGGATGTATTTCGCGCGGCGCCGCACGGCGAGGACGCGGCGCCCGGCGACGCGCTCGGCCAGCCGTTCGGGCAGCGGCGCGCGCAGATCCGGGCGGCGGGTCTCGAAGCGGAGGATGCGCGCGCCGGCGAGGTGGGGCGCGATGCCGCGGCAGACGGTCTCGACCTCCGGCAATTCGGGCATGGCAGGCGCGCGCCGTCAGTCGACGGCCGCGAGATCGGGCAGGCCGCGCCACCGCTTGGCATGGTCGAGGCCATAGCCGACGACGAAGCGGTCATCGATCGAGAAGCCGACATGCTCGGCCTCGATCGCGGCGGCGCGGCGTGCCGGCTTGTCGAGGAAGACGCAGAGACGGACCGGCGCGGCACCGAGCCCGGCGAGCAGCGCACGCGCGAAATGCATGGTGCGGCCGGTGTCGAGGATGTCGTCGACGATCAGCACCGCGCGCCCGTCGAGCCGCTCGGGCAGGGTGCCGAGGACGCGCACCTGGCCGCTGCTCTCGGTCGCGTCGCCGTAGCTCTTGAGGTTGACGAACTCCATCGTCGGGTGGCTGCCGTGGCGCGCCAGGGCGCGGGCGAGATCGGCGGCGAACATGAAGGCGCCGTTGAGGATCACGACCATCACGTAGTCAGACGGCATCGCCGCGACGATGTCGCGGGCCATCGCGTCGACCCGCGCGGCGATCGCGGCGGCGTCGATCAGGGTCGCGGGCGGGGTCTGGGGTCCGGGCGGGGTCTGGGACATGATGACGCCTCATACCCTGCCGCGCGCCGCCGTTCCAGACCGTCCGCCATCGCTCCTGGCGGGGCGGGGCCGGCGGCGCTATTTTGCGCGCGCCCATGACCGATACCGCCTCCTTCGGCTTCCGAACCGTGCCTGCCGACGCCAAGGCGTCGATGGTGCGTCGCGTCTTCGATTCCGTCGCCGACCGCTACGACGTCATGAACGACCTGATGTCGGCGGGGATCCATCGCGTATGGAAGGCGGCGCTGATCGACATGCTGGCGCCGCGTCCCGGCGAACTCGTCCTCGATGTCGCGGGCGGCACCGGGGACGTCGCGCAGGCGATCGTCGCCGCCGCGCCCGGCGCGCGCGCGATCGTATGCGACATCAACGCGGCGATGGTGGCGCGCGGCCGCGACCGGCTGCTCGATGGCGGCGAGGTCCCTGGGCTGGCGCGCTGCGGGATCGGCCTCGTGGTCGGCGACGCCGAGCGACTGCCGCTGCCCGACCGCAGCGTCGACGCGTATACGATCGCTTTCGGGCTGCGCAACGTGACGCGCCTCGACGCCGCGCTCGCCGAGGCGCGGCGTGTGCTGAGGCCCGGCGGTCGCTTCTTCTGCCTCGAGTTCAGCCATGTCGTGGTGCCAGGGCTCGACCGGCTCTACGACGCCTATTCCTTCGGCCTTCTGCCTGCGCTCGGCCAGGCGGTCGCCGGCGACCGCGACGCCTATGTCTATCTCGTCGAGTCGATTCGCCGCTTTCCGCGCCAGCCCGACCTCGCCGAACGGATGCGCGCGGCGGGACTCGATCGGCCGCGCTGGCGCAATCTCTCCGGCGGGATCGCCGCCATCCATGCCGCCTGGCGGCTCTGACGGCGCGCCGCCTTGTTCCGCAGCCTCCGCAATCTCCGCCGCCTCGCCACGATCCTGCGCACGCTGGCGCGCCACGACGCGCTGGTATGGATCGCGGATCTCAATCCGCCGGCGCCGGCGCCGGTGGCCGCGGCGCGCGGCGCCTTGCGCCCGCGCCTGCCCGTGTCCGGCCGGCCGGGCGAGCGCCTCGCGCGGGCGCTGGCCTCGCTGGGCCCGGGCTTCGTCAAGCTGGGCCAGGCGCTCTCGACGCGTGCCGATCTCGTCGGCGAGGAGGTCGCGGCCGATCTCTCGCGCCTCCAGGACCGGCTCGATCCCTTTCCCGCCGCCGCGGCCCACGCGACGATCGAGGCCGAACTCGGCCGCCGGATGGACGAACTCTTCGCCGCCTTCGACGACGTGCCGGTGGCGGCGGCCTCGATCGCGCAGGTCCATTTCGCGCGCACCCTCGACGGCCGCGACGTCGCGGTGAAGATCCTGCGCCCGGGCGTCGAGCAGGCCTTCGCCGAGGATATCGCCCTCCTCGATTGGCTGTCGCGGCTGGCGATCCGCGTCATGCCGCGCATCCGCCGGCTGCGGCCAGTCGAGGTCGTGGCGACCCTCGCCGCCACAGTGGCGCGCGAGATGGATCTGCGGCTCGAGGCCGCCGCGGCCTCGGAGATGGCGGAGAATTTCCGCGACGATCCCGATCTGCGCGTGCCCGCGGTCGACTGGTCCCTGACCGCGCGTCGCACCATGGCGACCGAGCGCGTCGACGGCATTCCGATCGATGAGCGCGAGCGCCTGATCGCGGCCGGGATCGATCCCGATGCGGTCGTCGCGGCGGCCGCGCGCGTGTTCTTCAAGATGGTCTTCCGTGACGGCTTCTTCCACGCGGACATGCACCCCGGCAACGTCTTCGTCGCGCCGGACGGGGCGCTCGTGGCGGTCGATTACGGCATCGTCGGGCGCATCGACCAGCCCACGCGCGCCTATCTCGCCGACATGCTCATGGGCTTCCTCACGGGCGACTACCGCGCCGTGGCGGAGGTGCATTTCCGCGCCGGCTACGTGCCCGCCGACCAGGACATCGACGCCTTCATGCAGGCCACGCGCGCCATCGGCGAGCCGATCTTCGGCAAGAAGCTGGCCGAGATCTCGCTGGCGCGGCTGCTGGCGCAGCTCTTCGCCGTGACCGAGCAGTTCCGCATGGAGACGCAGCCGCAGCTGCTGCTGCTCCAGAAATCGATGCTGGTCTGCGAGGGCGTCGGACGCAGCCTCAACCCCGAGGTCAATATGTGGACGCTGGCGCGGCCGTTGATCGAGGAGTGGATGGTGGCCCATCGCGGGCCGGCGGCGCGCGTCGCCGATTTCGCGCGCGCGGCGCTCGCACGGCTCGATTCACTGCCCACGCTGGTCCAGAATCTCGAGCGCGCGGCTGCGGTGATCGCCACCGGCGGCGTGCGCCTCGACCGCGAGACGCTGGCCGCGCTGTCGCGGCGCGGCGGCTTCGGCTGGCGCGCGCTGGTCCTCGCCGCGCTGGCGGGCGCATTCGCCATGCATCTTCTCGGTTGAGAGGCGGGGCCATGCTCCAGGGACGACGGATCCTGCTCGTGATCGCCGGCGGCATCGCCGCCTACAAGTCGCTCGAACTCGTGCGGCGCCTGCGCGAGCGCGGCGCCACGGTGCGCTGCATCCTCACCCGCGCGGCGCAGGAATTCGTGACGCCGCTCTCGGTATCGACGCTGTCGCGCGAGCGCGTCTTCACCGATCTGTTCTCGCTGACCGACGAGCACGAGATCGGCCATATCCGCCTCGCGCGCGACTGCGACCTCGTCGTGGTGGCGCCGGCCACCGCCGATCTCGTGACCAAGGCCGCGCTCGGCATCGCCGACGATCTCGCCTCGACGGTGCTGCTGGCGACCGACCGGCCGCTGCTGCTGGCGCCGGCGATGAACCATGTGATGTGGAGCGCGGCCTCGACGCAGACGAATATCGCGACGCTGGTCGCGCGCGGCGCGACGCTGGCCGGGCCGAATGCGGGGCCGCTCGCGGAGGGCGAGACGGGCATCGGGCGCATGGCCGAGCCGCACGAGATCCTCGCCGCGATCGAGGCGCTGCTGGGTGGCCCCGGTCCGCTCGCCGGGTTGCACGCGCTGGTGACCTCCGGGCCCACGCATGAACCGATCGATCCCGTGCGCTACATCGCCAATCGCTCCTCGGGCAAGCAGGGCCACGCCATCGCCGCGGCGCTCGCGGCCGCGGGTGCGCGCACGACGCTGGTCTCGGGGCCGACGCGGCTCGCCGATACGCAGGGTGTCGCGGTCCTGCATGTCGAGACCGCCGCCCAGATGCTCGCGGCCTGCGAGGCGGCGCTGCCTGCGGACATCGCGGTCTGCGCCGCCGCCGTCGCCGACTGGCGGGTCGCGACGGCCGCGACGCAGAAGCTCAAGAAGACCGGCGACGCGCCGGCCCCCGTGCTGCAACTCGCGCCCAATCCCGACATCCTGGCGACCCTGGCTCGACATGCGCGCCATCGCCCGCGTCTGGTCGTCGGCTTCGCCGCGGAGACCGAGGACCTGATCGCCCATGCCCGCGCCAAGCTGGCGAAGAAGGGCTGCGACTGGATCCTCGCCAACGACGTTTCGCCGGGCACGGGCATTTTCGGCGGCGATGCCAACACCGTGCATGTCGTCGATGCCGCGGGCGTGGAGCCCTGGCCGCCCTTGTCCAAGGACGAGGTCGCGCGCCGTCTGGCCGCGCGCATCGCCACCGCACTGGGCCGGTCATGAGCGGCGGCACGGACATCGCCGCCGCGATCCAGCGCCTGCCGCATGGCGCGGGGCTGGAGCTCCCGGCCTATGCGACCGCGGGCAGCGCGGGCTGCGATCTGATGGCGGCGATCGGGGAGGATCTGGTCCTGGCGCCGGGCGCGCGCGCCCTGGTGCCGACGGGGATCGCGATCGCCTTGCCGCCGGGCACCGAGGCGCAGGTGCGCCCGCGCTCGGGTCTCGCGCTGCGCCACGGCGTCACCTGCCTCAACGCGCCGGGTACGATCGACAGCGACTATCGCGGCGAGGTCGGCGTGATCCTGATCAATCACGGTGTCGAGCCGTTCCGGATCACGCGCGGCCTGCGCATCGCGCAGATGGTGGTGGCGCCGGTGTCGCGCGTGGCCTGGACCGAGGTCGACGCCTTGCCAGGGACCGCGCGCGGCGCGGGTGGTTTCGGTTCGACCGGAGGCATGGGATGACCGCGGAGCTGAGCGAGGCGCAGGAACTGCGCTATGCGCGCCATCTGATCCTCGACGAGATCGGCGAGGAGGGGCAGGCGAAGCTGCTCGCCGCGCGCGTCCTGGTGGTCGGCGCGGGCGGGCTGGGCAGCCCGGCGCTGCTCTATCTCGCGGCCGCCGGTATCGGCACGCTCGGCATCGTCGATGACGACGACGTCGATCTTTCGAATCTCCAGCGCCAGATCGCGCACACGACCGCGCGGATCGGCACGCCCAAGTCCGAGAGCGCGGCGGCTGCGATCGCGGCGCTCGATCCGGCGACCCGCGTCGAGATCCATCGCGTGCGGCTGACCGAGACGAATGCGCGCGACCTCGTCGGGGCCTACGACCTCGTTCTCGACGGCAGCGACAATTTCGCCACGCGCTATCTGCTCAACGATGTCTGCGCGCAATTGCGCAAGCCACTGGTCGCCGCCTCGCTGCTGCGCTTCGAAGGCCAGCTCTCGACCTTCAAGCCCTGGACCGGCGGCCCCTGCTATCGCTGCCTCCACCCCGCGCCGCCGCGCCCGGGTATCGTCCCGCGCTGCGAGGAGGCCGGCATCCTCGGCGCCGTCGCCGGCGTGATGGGCACGCTGCAGGCGGTCGAGGTGGTGAAGGAGCTGCTCGCCCTCGGCGACAGCCTCTCGGGGACGCTGATCCTCTACGACGCGCTGGGCGCGCGTTTCACCCGCATCCGCGTCGCCAAGGATCCGGACTGCCCGAGCTGCGGTCGGTCGGTTTAGGAGCTCAGGCCGCGGGCGCGGACGCGCCGAGTTCCTCCAGCGCCTTGCCGCAATACCACCTGACCGCGCCGCTCATCGCCGGACGCAGCGCATCGAGGTCCCGCGCGGTGCACCATCGGATGTCGTGGTGCTCGGCCTCCGCGCGGCGCAGCGTGCCGCCCGTCGGCCTTGCCCAGTAGATCATCCCGATATGCTCGTGCCCGTCATGGATACGGTGGATGTCGAGAAAGCGCGGCGCGATCAGCGCCCGCGTTCCCGGCTCGGTCGTCGGCGGACGTTCGCCGATCAACTCGACCTCCAGCCCGCTCTCCTCGCGCGTCTCGCGCAGCGCGGCCTGCTCGGGATCCTCGTCCAGCTCGACATGCCCGCCGAGCGGCAGCCATTTGTCGAGCTTGCGATGATGAACGACCAGCACGCGGTCCTCGTGCACCACGAAGACGGCGACGGTGAAATCGATCCTGTCATGGATATGCGGCATGGGACGGAGCCTGTGCCCGGCCCGGGGCCGCGGTCAATATCGGGCTTGCGGGCTACGAAATTCGATCCAGACAACCATTCCCAGACCCTCCCTGCTGTGGCTCGGGGCTTTGGTTGTCTGGATCCGAATGTCTCGCGCGGACCACCGCCAACCTGAGGCTGCCACCGCCATTGTCGGGTCTGCGCCTCAAAACCTCCCCAGCTTTGATTTCCGCGCGGCACAGCGTTTGGCTGAGGTGCCGAGGACTGTGCGGAAATCAAAGCTGGGGAGGTTTTGGGGGGAGGTTTTGGGCACTGCCTCATTTCGCGGCAGCTTTCGGTCGGTGTGTGCGCGTGGTTTACGTGTCGAGGGGCGGCGGCCTATTCTTGCTGGCGGTGGAGGCGGGGGTGGTCTCGCGTCCGTACATTCGGCGTCAGGGGAATGGTCATGGTCGCTCGGAAATCGGCGTTCACCGGTCTGGTCGTTGCGTCGGTCGTCGCGCTCGCGTGCAGGTCGGCCGAGGCGCATGGGATCGGGGGCGATGCGGCGGGCATGCTCGCAGGTATCGCGCATCCGCTGTCCGGCTGGGACCATGCGCTGGCCATGATCGGCGTCGGCCTCTGGGCGGCGCAATCCGGGCGCGTGGCGCGCTGGAGCCTGCCCGCGAGTTTCCTCGCGGCGATGGCCGTCGGCGGCGTGCTGGGCCTCGCCGGTTTCGCGCTGCCGGCGGTGGAGATCGGGATCGCGCTGTCGCTGCTGGCGCTCGGCATCGCCATCGTCGCGGCGGCACGGCCGGCGGCGTGGCTGGGCATGGCGCTGGTCGCCGCCTTCGCGGTCTTCCATGGCCATGCCCATGGCGCCGAACTTCCGGCGGGCGAATCGGGCGCGCTCTATGGCGCCGGGGCCCTGCTCGCGACGGCGGCGCTGCACGCGGCGGGTCTGGGCCTGGGCGGCCTTGCCACGCGGCTGAGTGGCGGCGTGGCGCTGCGCATGCTGGGCGGCGCGCTTTCGGCCGCCGGGCTGCTGCTGCTCGCCGCCTGACGCCGGGATCTCGGGCGCAGGCGACCTGCGCCAGCCTCAGGCAACGGCCTCGGGCGCCCGCTCAGAACCCCGTGATGACGACGCGGTCCGGAACGGCGTGGCCGTCGACGAAGGCGCGGATGTTGATGAGCACGCGCTCGCCCATCGCGATCCGCCCTTCCAGCGTCGCCGATCCCATATGCGGCAGGCACACGACGCTGTCGAGCGCCAGCAGGCGGCGGTCGATCTCCGGCTCGCGGGCATAGACGTCGAGCCCGGCGCCCGCCAGCTCGCGCCTTTCCAGCGCGCGGATCAGCGCCGCCTCGTCGACCACCTCGCCGCGCGCGGTGTTGACGAGAAAGGCATGCGGGCGCAGCAGCGCGAGACGGCGCGCCGAGAGTAGGTGGAACGTCGCCGGCGTATGCGGGCAGTTGATCGACAGGACATCCGCCTGGCCCAGCATCTGGTCCAGGCTCTCCCACCAGGTCGCGCCGATCTCCGCCTCGCGCTCGGGCGGCAGGCGGCGGCGGTTGTGATAGTGGATCGACATGCCGAAGGCGCGGGCGCGCCGCGCCACGGCGGTGCCGATGCGGCCCATGCCGAGAATGGCGAGCTTCTTGCCGCCGGGCCGATGGCCCAGCATCGAGGTCGGGCTCCAGCCCTCCCACTCGCCCGCGCGCACCAGTCGCTCGCCCGCAGTCAGGCGTCGCATCGTGGCCAGGATCAGCGCCATGGTCGTGTCGGCGGTGTCCTCGGTCAGCACGCCGGGCGTGTTGGCGACCAGGATGCCGCGGGCCTTCGCGGCGTCGAGATCGATATGGTCGACGCCGGTGCCGAAGGATGCGATCAGGCGCAGCCGCGGTCCGGCCGCCGCGATCACCGCGGCCGAGATGCGGTCGGTGACGGTGGGGACGAGGACATCGGCCTGCGCCATCGCCTCGGCGAGTTCGTCGGCGGTGAACGGCCGGTCGTCGCGGTTGAGCCGCGCGTCGAAAAGCTCGCGTAGCCGCGTCTCGATGCGGTCGGGCAGCTTGCGCGTGACGACGACGCGCGGGGTCTTGCTGGGCATGGCGCGGTCCGGTCCGGCGCGGGGAGGCACGAGCGGTACCAAGCCGCGTCGCGCGCTGTAAAGCCCGCGCGGTTTGGCCTATAGAAGCGGCCGCGATGATCACGAGACGATCTTCTTTCCGCGCGATGGCTGCGATCGCGGCGCTTGCGACGCTCGTGATGGGCGTGGCGGCCGGCGACGCCGTGGCGCAGACGCGCGGCGCGCGCGACGGCGGCGACAGGGTGCCGCGCTTCGAGAGCCTGAAATCCGCCAATGTCCATCTGCGTGTCGGGCCGGGCACCCAGCATCCGATCGACTGGGTCCTGCAGCGCGCGAACCTGCCCGTGCGCGTGATCGCGGAGGCCGAGCAATGGCGCCGCATCGTCGATGCTGCGGGCACGGTCGGCTGGGTGCATCAGCGCATGCTCTCGGGACGCCGCTACGGCCTCGTCACCGGCGAGGTGCGCGCCTTGCGCCGCGATCCCGACCGCACCGCCGTGGCGGTGGCGCGTCTGGAGCCGGGCGTGGTCGGCCGGCTGCTCGAATGCCGCGAGGGCTGGTGCCGGATGGAAGCCGGCGGGTTCCGCGGCTGGATCGCGCGCGCCGACATCTGGGGCATCGATCCCGACGAGATGTTCAAGTAGCCGCGCCGTCGTCCCCGCGCTGTTGTCTCAGCGCTGCCGGGCATCGCGTCGGCCATGATTCTTGCGGGGCGGGCGCCGCTGCGGCCAAGATCGACCCCGACGCGCCGCATTCCCGCGGCGCCAAGGAGGTCTTCGATGCCCTTTGCCATGCCGCGTCCCGTCCGCCGGGACGCCTTCGCCGCGCTGCTGATGCTCGGTGCGGCCGATCTCGCCGACGCCAAGACGTTCCGCCTCGCGATCAACGCCGATGCCTCGACGCTCGATCCGCACGCGCAGAATTCGCAGGTCAATTTTGCGATCCTGCTCCAGGCCTATGAACCGCTGGTCGGCCGCGACAAGGATCTCAAGCCGGTCCCCGTCCTGGCGACGAAATGGGAGGCCGTCGAACCGACGCGCTGGCGCTTCACGCTGCGCCCCAACGTCAAGTTCCACGACGGCGCGACGATGAACGCCGACGACGTCGTGTTCAGCTACACGCGCGCCCTCGAGAAGACCTCGAACGTCACGATCTACATCGACAGCGTCGCCGGCGTCGCCAAGGTCGACGACATGACCGTCGACATCACGACGAGATATCCGGACGCGGTCCTGCCCGAGAAGATGAGCCGCATCTTCATCATGAACAAGGCGTGGTCCGAGACGAACAAGGTCCTGGCGCCGCAGAACATCGCCGCGAAGGAAGAAACCTTCGCCGCGCGCAACATGAACGGCACCGGACCCTACATCCTGAAGAGCCGCGAGGCCGATTCGCGCACCGTCATGACGCGCCATGCCGGCTATTGGGGCCAGGTCGAGGGCAACGTCACCGAACTCGTGCATCTGCCGATCGCCTCGGACGCGACGCGCATCGCGGCGCTGCTCGCGGGCGACGTCGACATCGTCATCAACGTGCCGCCGAGCGACGTGGCGAAGCTCAAGGCCGATCAGCGCGTCAAGGTGATCGAAGGCCAGGAGAACCGCACCGTCTTCCTCGGCTTCGACCAGGGCAAGGACGAGCTGCAATTCTCCAACGTCAAGGGCAAGAACCCGCTCAAGGATCTGCGCGTGCGTCAGGCGATCGCGCATGCCATCGACGTCGACGCGATCATCCGCCGCGTTCTGCGCGGGCAGGGCATCGCCTCGGGCTCGATGTGGACGCATTTCGTCAATGGTTGGGACAAGGAGACGGAACAGGCGCGCCTGCCGCTCGATCGCGAAAAGGCCAAGCGGCTGCTCGCCGAGGCCGGCTATCCCTCCGGCTTCGAGCTGACGCTGGACTGCCCGGTCGGAGCCTATGACGAGGTCTGTATCGCGATCGCACCGATGCTGGCGCAGATCGGGATCCAGCTGAAGGTCAATACGCTGCCGCCCGGCCAGATGTTCCCGCGTATCGCGCGTGGCGAGACCAGCTTCTACGGTCTGTCCTGGGGCGTGCCGACCTATGACGCGATGTACACGCTGCGCGGCATCATGATGAGCCGGGCCAAGGTGGGCGGCAGCAGCTGGAACGGCGGCGGCTATTCGAACGCCAAGTTCGACGAGCTGGTCGAGAAGGCCCAGGTCGAGCCGAACCCGGAGACGCGACGCAACCTGATCCGCGAGGCGCATCGCCTGCACAACGCCGAACTCGGTCATCTGCCGCTCTATCACATGATGATCCCCTGGGCGATGGGCGCCAAGATCACGGCGCCGCATCGCGCGGACAACCAGCTCGAAGTCCGCTACGTCCGGGTCGATTGAGGTCGCGGCATCGCGGCCGCCGCCGTCCAGCCCCGCTTGCGCGGGGGTGGGCGGCGGTGCGCCGTGCCCGCGGAACCGCGCCGCGCACAACCAAAATATCGCCGCCGCATTGTCCGCAAGGCGTGACGGGGCGTCTGACGCCGGGCTCGTGCCGCATTGGCCGGAATTGCGGCAAGCCACTGAAGATAAACGACTCTTCCGAATTGGTCCGATGCGTGCATCGGCCCTGCCGAAATCAGCGGCAGGAGGTTCACATGAAGGCAATTCGTACACAACTCGGCGCCGCGCTGTTCGCCCTCGGGGCGGTGCCGGCCCTGGCGGCGTCGGTGGAGAGCGTGTTCATCGTCGGCGCGGGCAATCTCTTCGAGGATTACAGCGGCGAAGTCGTGATGCGCAATCTCGGCACGCCCAGCGCGCCGAACCTGGTCGTCGTCTCGTCGGGTCTGTTCCTGATCGGCGATCTGCTGGTGAACAATTTCACCATCGAGCGCATCAACGCGACCAATATCGGGATCGGATCGGCGATCAACGAATTGACGGGGATCGGCGTCTTGCGGATCCTGACGAAGATCCCTGAGCCGCCGCCCTTCGGCGCGCCGCCTGGCAACTATGCCCGGTACGATCTCGGTCCGGTCTCATCGGCGGAGTTCGTCGCGGCCTCGGCGCTGGCTTCCGGAACCGCGGGCGTTGCGCCGTCCACGCCAGGCACGATGGTGCAGTTCTACGAGGATCCCAGCCAGAACTACACCAGCGCCAGCGCCGCGCTCGGTTTTGCCAGCGCTATGGATGGCGTGTTGCGCCTCGAACTGGGCTTCAACGGCAGCGCCGACGAATTGCGGCGCGAGGTGATGCCGGTCGATCTCGAGGGTTTCACGACCGGTCTGCGCGGCGTCGATGTCGGGGATTTCTATTACAACTTCTCGATACTCTACGAAAGCTTCTCCCACAGCTTCCAGGATCTGCCTGGGCTCGATGTCGAATTCGGTGGCGCCGGAAACCTCTACCGCGCGTCGACGGCGAGCCCCTTCCCGATCGAAGACAGCATGACGTTCAATTTCTTTCCGCGCGAAGTGCCGGAGCCGGCTTCGATCGCCTTGCTGGGGGCGTTCCTTGCCGGCCTCGGCGGGCGCCGCTTGGTGGTGGCGCGCCGCCGCGGCTGAGCACGGTCATCGATCCTGCGCCGGGGCCGCGGGGCCGCGGCGCAGGGGCGATGCCCAGTTCTTCGGATCGATCCGGATCAGGCCGGACACGTCCGACCGCATCTCGGCTGGGATGCAGAGCATGTTCACCGAAACCAGCCGCTCGAAGACGTTCTGCGCGACGCCCTTGAAGTTGCCCGCCCGGAACAATGGCGGTGTGTGCCAGTAGAGGGCGTAGTCGCGCGCGGCCAGCATGTCGATCAGCCGCCCCTGCTGATCGCGCCGGTCGTTCTCGGTGTAGATGATCGGCCGGTGCCGCGCGATCGTCTCGCTCGCCCCGGCGATGACGTCGCATTCCAGCCCCTCGACGTCGATCTTGAGGAAATGGCAGGCCTCGAGCCGCCAAGAATCGAGCGTCGATACGCGCACGCGCAGGCTCGGTCCGCGGTCGCCGCGCGGATTGGTGAGCGAGAAGGCGCCGAAATTCCCGCGGCGGGCATAGTCGGGCTCGCTCATCTCGATCTCGCCCGCGGCGGCGCCGATCGCCTCGGGATGGACGCGGGCGTTTGCGACGGCGTTGATGACCAGATTTGTCGTCATCAACTGGAAGGCTCGCTGCTGCGGCTCGAACGCGATGAGGCGGCCGGGTGCGCAGGCGCGCGCCAGCATGACGCTGTGCGAGCCGATATTGGCGCCGATCTCGACGACATGCATGCCCGGGCGCAGGATCTGGCGGAAGATGGCGGCTTCTTCGGCGACATATTCGCCATAGAGCTGGAGTGACCGGGACACGTAGATGTCGGTCCGGAACGTCCACATCGGGCCGTCGATCGTCTCCACCAGGACGGTGTCGCTCGCTCCCGGCATCGCTGTCGTGTCGTCACCCACGTGTCTTGCGCCCTTCCTCGCGCGTCATCGCGCGCAGCGCAACAGGCTAACGCGTCCCCGCCACGCCGCTCCACCGCTTTCGCTGTTGCCGCCGCCAGCCGCCCCCGCCCCGGGATCAGTCCGGCAGCCGCATCAGGGCCTCTCCCATGCGGATCGTGGCGCCGTGGGCGATCGCAGGCGCGAGGCGGAAGCCTGGCGGTGCCAGGACGACGATCGTCGACCCATGCTCGAACCACCCGATCTCCGCGCCCTTGGCGAGCGGGATGTCGCAGGTCCGGCGCCAGGGCTCGGCATGGTCGCGATCCGCGGGCAGATCGACGCCGCGGATGCGGATCCCGGCGACGAGGATCGCCGCGACCGCGACGAGCGTCACGGCATGCCCGCCACCGGCAAGCTCGAAGCGGATCGCCGCGCGTTCGTTGCGGCAATAGAGGCCGGGGACGCGCGCCAGCGCGGGCGGGTTGACGTTCCATGCGTCGCCCGCGACATGGCTGATCGCGGCGAGCCGCCCGTCATGGGGCGCGTGGAAGCGGTGATACATGCCCGCGGTCAGGCGCAGCGTGGCGAAGCATCCGCCCTCGAAGGCCGCCGCGGCCGGCACGTCGCGGAGCAGTTCGGCGAGCGGATAGACCGATCCCTTGATCTGGAGCAATTGGCCCTGCTCGATCCGTCCAGCGGCCACGAGCTGTCCGTCGCTCGGGCTCGCGAGGATATCCGCGCGCATGTCGATCTGCCGCCGCCCCGGCGCCAGCTCGCGCACGAAGCAGTCGCGCAAGCTCGCGAAACGTGTCGCGCGTGCTTCGGTCAGGTCCGGCGCGCAGAAGAAGCGGAATGCCGCCAGGGCCGGCCGGCTGACCAGCGGATGCTCGATCGCGCTCAGCCGCCCCATCAGCCGCGACAGGGCGCGCCGGGGGAGCCGGTTGGTGAGAAGGAAGTTCAGCCGGTCGTTTGCCGCGATCGCATCGAAAAGCGTCCGAAACGTCATGCGGATGAAACCTTTTCGGGATTCCCTGACGCGATGGACATGCTGGCCTCACCCCTTCTTTCCTACGGAGCCGGCGCCCTGGCGGCGGCGTTTCTGGCGGCCAAGGCGCGTAGACGCCTGGAGCTGTCGTTCGGCAAGCATGCCTCGCTCGCAGGTCATTCCCGTCTCGCGCGTCGCCTCGCGCGCCTGGTCACGCATTACGATCTCGACGCGACGCGATTCTTCGCCGCGGATGGCGCGCCTGCGGAGGTCGCGGCGGGGCGCGCAGCCGCATTCGAGGCGCTCGCGGAGGACTACAAGCGGCGCTTCGCGCGGAGCGCGGCTCTCAAGGCGGAGGCGATCGACGGTATTCCAGATCTGCTTTTCACCGACAGTTATCGTGTGCCGTTCCCCTATCGGCGCCTGGTGCGCGAGAAACTCGGCGGCGGCATCTTTGTCGCGGCATCGGACGGACCGCGGCTGACCGATGTGGATGGCAACGTCCTCTATGACGTCGCCGGTTCCTATGGCGTCAACCTGCTTGGCCACGAGGCCTACAAACACTTCATCCGCGACGCCATCGACGCGGCGGGGGCGCTGGGGCCGGTGCTCGGCGCCTACCATCCGCTCGTCGTCGACAACGTGGCGCGCCTCAAGGCGATCTCCGGCCTCGATGCGGTGTCGTTCCACATGTCCGGCACCGAGGCCGTCATGCAGGCGGTGCGTCTGGCCCGCTACCATACCGGCCGCAGCCATGTGGTGCGCTTCTGCGGGGCCTATCACGGCTGGTGGGGCGACGTGCAGCCGGGGATCGGCAATCCCGAGCCGCATGGCGCGACCTATACGCTCGCCGACATGTCCGAGGCGGCGCTGCGCGTGCTGAGCCGTCGGCGCGACATCGCCTGCGTCCTGGTCAACCCGATCCAGGCGCTGCATCCCAACGCGCAGGCGCCGGGCGATTCCAGCCTGTTCGGCAGCGGCCGCAAGGCCCGCTTCGACCGCGCCGCCTATGCCGCCTGGCTCGCGCGGCTGCGCGAGGTCTGCACCGCGCGCGGCATCGTGCTCATCCTCGACGAGGTGTTTCTGGGTTTCCGTCTGGCCCGCGGCGGCGCACAGGAGTATTTCGGCGTGCGCGCCGACATGGTCACCTATGGCAAGACGCTGGGCGGTGGGCTGCCGGTGGGCGTCGTCTGCGGCAAGGCGACGCTGATGAAGCGGTTCCGCGACGATCGCCCGGCCGATATCTGCTTCGCGCGCGGTACCTTCAACGCCCATCCCTACGTCATGGCGGCCATGAACGCCTTCCTGCTGCGCTTCGACGAACCGGCCACGCGCGCGCTCCATGACGGGCTCGACGCGACCTGGGAGGGCCGCGCCACGACGTTGAACGCGGCGCTCGCCGAACGCGGGTTGCCGGTGCGTGTGGTCGCGATGTCGACGGTCTGGACCGTGCTCTACGACATCCCGTCGCGCTACAACTGGATGTTCCAGTACTACCTGCGCGCCGCCGGCCTGTCCTTGAGCTGGGTCGGCACCGGGCGCCTGATCTTCAGCCTCGACTACGACGACGCGGCCTTCGCGGAGGTCGTGTCGCGTTTCGTGTCCGCCGCCGAGGCGATGCGGCGAGATGGCTGGTGGTGGAGCGATCCAGCGATCCCCGCGGCGCGGCGCGCGCGCGTGCTGGTGCGCGGGTTGCGCGCGGAGATGCTGGGCGCGGCGGCCCGGCGGCTTCTCGGCCGCTGAGCCCCGGGCACGATCGCTCATCGCCGCTTCGCCGCCTCCTGCCATTCCGGCGAGAAGAGCTCGCCGCGCAGAACCTGGAGGGGCGCGCGCCAGTAGAGCTTGACGTCGTAGAACGGATCGGTCGCGATCTTGGTGGCCCAGGCGAGGCTTGCCACGAGATCCTCGCGCCACAGCAGTTGTGCCATGCGGAAGGCGACGCCCGCGAGGCCGAGCACCAGCCACACCAGTCCGACGCTGCGCACGAAGTCGCGCCAGTCGTCATGCGGTTCGATCAGGCCGAACAGCGAAGGGTCGGCGAGCAGGATCACGGGCAGCATCGCCCAGATCGCCATCAGCACCACCTTGCGCCGCAGATTGTACCCGACCTTGATCTCTTCCTTATGCGCATGCGTGGCGCGGTTGACCCCGTCATAGGTCTTCGGCTCGAAGAAGAAATGCCCGATCTGGCGCGACGTCATGCCGACCAGCCAGGCGACCAGCGCGGCCAGCGGCGGATCGATCAGCAGCAGGACATAGGCGGCGAGGAAGGACGAGGCGCTGACGAGGTGGAGCGCCTGGTTGATCCGGCTGTGGTGATAGAGTCGGTGGTCGTCGAGCCGTTGCTCGCGGAGCGTTTCGGCGAAACGGGGCATGATCGGTTCCTCCTGGGCGTCGGTTGGCGGATGGATGTCCTGTCAGGACGGGTCTATCCGCGTGAATCGGAGCAGTGCGAAATGGCCGAAGGGCGGCATCGCGCGCCGCTCCACGAGGCGCAGCGACGGCTGCCGGCCAAGCCAGCGCTCGAAGCGTTCGAACGGGAATTCGGAGCGCCAGCCAAGGCGCTCGACGATCGGCTGCAATCCGCGCTCGACGGCGCGGCGCGGACCCGCTGCCGCACCGACGCGGTTGACCAGGATGATCTCGCCGCCCGGTCGCAGGACGCGCGCAAATTCGTCGAGCGCCGCGTCGGGATCCGGGACGGTGTTGACGACGTACTGCGCCATCACGACGTCGAAGCTTCCATCCGGAAAGGCGAGGTCCTGCGCGTCCATCTCGATCAGATCCTCGACATGCGCGAGGCCGAGGGATGCGACGCGCAGCCGCGCGCGTGCCAGCATCTCGCGCGACACGTCGATCCCGACGATGCTCAGCGACGGCGCATAGGCCGTGAGCGCGATCCCCGTGCCGACGCCGACCTCGAGGAGGCGCCCGCCGACCCGCGCGGCCGCCTCGGCCGCCTCGCGGCGGGGATGGGCGAAGAGTTTCCCGAACACGATGTCGTAGACGGGGGCCCAGCGCCTGTAGCTTCGCTTCACGTCCTGCGTGCGGATCATCGCCTTGCCTTCGAAGTGTAACGGCACGGAACGCTAGGAGCGGCATATCGCGGTTTGATGACGGACGCGTTGACGCACCGGGTCAATGCGCCCCCAGCGGGGACGTCTTGACGCCGTGGCGGCGCGGAGGCCTTGATGGCGTCGATGCTGTCCCCAGGTTCCCCTCCGCGCGTGCTGTCGCTGCCCGTCGGTCTCGCCGCGCTGTCCCTGCCGGCGGTGCTCTGGCATGGCGATGCGGTCACGACCGGCGGCGCCGCGATCATGGCGCTTGCGATCATCGCCCTCATGCTCGCGCCGCGGCGGGCGGCGATCGAGGCGCAGACGCGATTTTCCGCGCAGGTGGCCGAGATCGAGCGCGCGGCATCGGCGCGTGTGCGGGCGGCGGAGGACGAGGCGCGCGCGGCGGCCGTGGTCCTCGACGCGTTGCCCGACGCGATCGTCGAGGTTGATCCGGAGCGGAGGATCACGCGCGCCAATCGCGCGGCGCGCGATCTCTTTGGCGTCGTTCCCGGGCGATCCCTGCTGTCCGCGCTGCGCGATCCCGACATCCTGGCCGGCATCGACGACGCGCTCGACGGGCGGGAGACCGCGACCGTCGCCTTCGTGCTGACGGCGCCGGTCGAGCGGCATTTCGATGCGATCGTCCTGGCGCTCGATCCTGGCGCGGGACAGCTCCGCCGTGCGGCCGTTCTCCTGCGCGATGTCTCGGCGCTGCGCCGGGCCGACCGCGTCCGCGCCGATTTCGTGGCCAATGTGAGCCACGAGCTGCGCACCCCCCTGACCGCGGTCGCCGGATTCGTGGAGACCTTGCTGGGGCCGGCGCGCGATGACGAGGTGGCCCGGCTGCGGTTCCTCGCGATCATGGACACGGAGGCGAAGCGCATGACGCGCCTGGTCGCCGATCTCCTGTCGCTGTCCCGGATCGAGGCGATGGAGCACACGGCCCCCACGGACAGCGTCGCGCTGGAGCCCGTGATCGGCCGCGTGACCGACGCCATGGCGGCGACCCTCCGGGCCAGGGACGCGCGGCTGTCGGTCACGCTCGCCCCGGGTCTGCCGGCGGTCATCGGCGACGCCGACCAGTTGCAGCAGGTCCTGCACAACCTCGTCGACAACGCCGCAAAATACGGGCGGTCACCGGCCGAGATCCGGATCGTGGCGCGGTCGGGCGAACGTCCGGGACTGGCGTCGCCGATGGTCGACATCTCCGTCGCGGATAATGGCGAGGGGATCGAGCGGACCCATCTGGCGCGCCTGACGGAGCGCTTCTACCGGATCGATGCCGGACGCTCCCGGCGCCTCGGCGGAACCGGCCTCGGCCTCGCGATCGTCAAGCACATCGTGAAGCGCCATCGCGGCCACCTGACCATCGACAGCGAGATCGGCAAGGGCTCGGTCTTCACGGTCTCGCTGCCGGCGGCGGAGGTCGTATCGGGCGGCGATGCGAAGCCAGGCTCGGGTCAATCATGACTTCTGTCATTCTACTGTCATGTAACTGGAGCAGGATCGTCGCGCTCAGGGGGTAGCTGTCCGGCACCCAACCTCAGCGCAGGAGATCCCATGAAGACCCCGATCCTCGTCGCCGCCCTCGCGGTGCTCGCCGCCGGCCCGGCGCTCGCACAGCAGGCCCGCGACCAGATCCGCGCCGTCGGCTCCTCGACGGTCTTCCCGTTCACCACGACGGTCGCCGAGAACTTCGCGCGCACCTCGGGGATGAAGGCGCCGATCGTCGAATCGACCGGCACGGGCGGCGGCTTCCGCCTGTTCTGCGCCGGCGTCGGCACCCAGCACCCCGATCTTTCGAATGCCTCGCGCGCGATCACCAAGTCCGAGATCGAAACCTGCACGAAGAACGGCGTCACCGCGATCACCGAGGTCAAGATCGGCTTCGACGGCATCGTGCTGGCGGTCAAGAAGGGGGCGCCGAAATTCGACGTCACCCGCCAGCAGGTGTGGCTCGCCCTCGCGCGTCAGGTGCCGAAGAACGGCCAGCTGGTCGCCAACCCGCATCAGCGCTGGAGCGACATCGATCCGAAGCTCCCGAACATCGCCATCGAGGTGATGGGCCCGCCCCCGACCTCCGGTACGCGCGACGCCTTCGTCGAGATGGTGATGGATTTCGGCTGCAAGGATTTCGCGGAGATCAAGGCGATCGCCGATAGCCGCGCCCGCGCGCAGGCTTGCGCCGCGATCCGCGAGGACGGCAAGTTCATCGAGGCCGGCGAGAACGACAACCTGATCGTCCAGCGCCTGGTCGCTGGCCAGGGCGTCGCGATCGGCATCTTCGGTTTCTCCTTCCTCGAGGAAAACATCGACAAGCTCCAGGCCAAGCATGTCGACGGCGTGGAGCCGAGCTTCGAGAACATCTCCTCGGGCCAATATCCCGTGTCCCGCTCGATGTTCGTCTACGTGAAGAATGCCCATGCCGGCGTGATCCCGGGCCTGCGCGAGTTCGTCTCCGAGTACGTCTCGGATCGCTCGATGGGCGAGAACGGGTATCTCGAGAAGAAGGGCCTCATCCCGCTGCCCAAGGCGGAGCGCGAGAAGGTCCGCAGCAGCGCCACGAACCTGACGCCGATGGCGATGTGAGCCGTCGCTGCGGCATCCCCGGTCGCCAGCCTGGCGGCCGGGGGGTCGCGATGGAGCGATACGATGACCCCCAGCCTCACTTTCGCCCTGCTTTGCGTGCTCGCCGCCGGCGGCTATGCGCTGGGGCGTGCAGCGTCGATGAAGGCTGCGGGTGCGGCGGGACGGATCGCCAGGCTCCATTCCCTTCCCGGGTATTACGGGCTCTACGTCGCGCTCTGGTGCGCCCTGCCGGCCCTCGCGGTGTTCGCGGCGACGACCCTGTTCAAGGGCGGCATCGCCATGTCGATGGTCACGGCCGCCTTGCCTGCGGAGTTCCGCGCATTGCCGGCGGACCAGTTCAGCCTCGTCGTCTCCGACATCCGCAACCTCGCAGCCGGCACGGTCGCTTCCTCGCCCCGGCCCGAGATCGCGGCGGCGGCCGCGCGCTACGCGTCCTTGAAGTCGATCTTCGACGCGTGCATCGCCGCCCTCGCGCTGGCCGTGGCCGTCGCCGGCCTTGCGTATGCGCGCGGTAAGGTTTCCGCGACGTTTCGTGCCCGCAACAAGGTCGAACGCGTCCTGACCATCATGCTGATCGTCGCCTCGACGCTCGCGATCCTGACGACGATCGGGATCGTGGCGTCGCTGGTCTTCGAATCCGCGCGTTTCTTCGCGCGCATCCCGCCCCTGGATTTCCTGTTCGGCCTCACCTGGAGCCCGCAGACCGCGATCCGCGCTGATCAGGTCGGGGCCTCGGGCGCCTTCGGGGCCGTGCCGCTTTTCGTCGGAACGCTTGTGATCGCCGCGATCGCCATGATCGTCGCGGTGCCGACCGGGCTGATGTCGGCCGTCTACATGGCCGAGTACGCGACACCGCGCTTCCGCGCGATCGCCAAGCCGGTGCTGGAGATTCTCGCCGGCATCCCCACCGTCGTCTATGGCTTCTTCGCCGCGCTCACCATCGCGCCGATGATCCAGGATGCGGGGCAGGCCGTGGGGCTCGATGTCGCCGCCCAGTCGGCGCTCGCCGCCGGCGTCGTCATGGGCGTGATGATCATTCCTTTCGTCTCATCGCTGTCCGACGACGTGATCACCGCGGTGCCGCAGGCGATGCGCGATGGCTCTTACGCACTGGGCGCCACGCGCGCCGAGACGGCCTGGCTCGTCCTGCTGCCGGCGGCGCTGCCGGGCATCGCCGCCTCGGTGATCCTGGCGTTCAGCCGCGCGCTCGGGGAGACGATGATCGTCGTGATGGCGGCGGGGCTTGCCGCCAACCTGACGGTCAACCCGCTCTCGGCGGTTACGACGGTGACCGTGCATATCGCCGCGCTGCTCGTCGGCGACCAGGAATTCGACTCGCCCAAGACGCTGTCGGCCTTTGCCCTCGGGCTGGTGCTCTTCGTGGTGACGCTCACCCTGAACATCGTCGGTCTGCGGATCGTCAAGGCCTATCGGGAGCAATATGACTGACGCGTCCCTCGCGGCGTCGCCGCACACCAGCCCCGCCAACGCGTCGGCCAACGCGAATTCGGTGCATATGACCGATGCCGCCCGCGCGCGGCTTCGTCGCCGGTATGCCGCCGACCGCCGCTTTCGCCGCGTGGGTCTGGCGGCTGTGCTCTTTGGCGTGAGCGCGCTGGGTTTCCTTCTGTTTACCATCCTGTCCAACGGCTTCACGGCCTTCCGTCAGACCGAGCTGCGCCTCGACATCGTGTTCAGCCGGGACATCATCGCGACGGACGGCAAGACAGACTCGCGCGCGATCAGGGCGGCGGACTGGGCCCGGCTCGTGCGCGAGTCCCTCCAGGCGAAGTTCCCCGATGCGCGCGATCGTCGCGGCTCTCGCCTTGTCGAGGCGCTGGTGAGCCCCGGCGCCCAGGGTCAGTTGATGGATATGGTGCTCGCCGATCCGTCACTGATCGGCCAGACGCGGACCGTCTGGGTGCTCGCCGCCTCCGACATCGACATGATCGTCAAGGGTCACGCCGACCGCGGCGTCGCAGAGGAGGCGCGACGGGTCAATGATCGCCAGCTCGCCTGGATGGATGCGCTGCAGAAGGATGGCGCCTTGCGCCTCGCGTTCAACACCCGGTTCCTGACGGGCGCGGACAGCCGCTACCCGGAGCTTGTCGGGATCTGGGGTGGTATCCTCGGGTCGCTCTACACCCTCGCGATCACGCTGGCGCTGGCCTTTCCGCTTGGCGTGATGGCGGCGATCTATCTCGAGGAATTCGCGCCGAAGAACCGGTTCACGGATCTGATCGAGGTCAACATCAACAACCTCGCGGCGGTGCCTTCGATCGTGTTCGGATTGCTCGGTCTTGCCGTCTTCCTCAATGCATTCGGGATGCCACGCTCGGCCCCGCTCGTCGGCGGCTGCGTCCTGGCGCTGATGAGCCTGCCGATCATCATCATCGCGGCACGCGCGGCGCTGCGGGCGGTTCCGCCGTCGATCCGCGAAGCCGCGCTCGGTCTCGGCGCCTCGCGGCTGCAGATGGTCCTCCACCATGTCCTGCCGCTCGCGATGCCCGGGATCCTGACCGGAACCATCCTGTCCATGGCGCATGCGCTCGGCGAGACCGCGCCGCTGCTGATGATCGGGATGGTGGCCTTCATCGTCGACATACCGTCCGGGCCGCTGGACGCGGCGACGGTGCTGCCGGTGCAGATCTTCATGTGGGCGGACAGCCCGGAGCGCGGCTTCGTGGAGAAGACCTCGGCGGCGATCCTCGTCCTGCTGATCTTTCTTCTCGGCATGAACGCGGTGGCCATCTGGCTGCGCAAGAGATTCGAGAGGCGGTGGTGACGATGACGACGAACCCGGCAACCGAGCCCGCGCCGGCGTCGGCGCGGCGCGCCAAGCTGACGGCCAGCGGCGTGGACGTGTTCTACGGCCCGAAGCATGCGATCAAGAAGGTGTCCATAGACATCGCCGAGCGCGAGGTGGTCGCCTTCATCGGCCCGTCGGGCTGCGGGAAGTCCACCTTCCTGCGCTGCCTCAACCGCATGAACGACACGATCGCCGCGTGCCGCGTGACCGGCGACATCCGTCTCGACCGTGACGACATCTACGCGCCCGATGTCGACGTCGTGCAACTGCGCGCGCGCGTCGGGATGGTGTTCCAGAAACCCAACCCTTTCCCGAAATCGATCTACGACAATGTCGCCTATGGTCCGCGCATCCACGGGCTTGCGGGGTCCAAGAGCGAACTCGACGGGATCGTCGAGCACGCGCTCAAGGGTGCCGCGCTTTGGAAGGAGGTCGCCGACCGGCTCGACTCGCCGGGTACGGGCCTGTCCGGCGGCCAGCAGCAGCGCCTGTGCATCGCCCGCGCGATTGCGGTGAGCCCCGAGGTGATCTTGATGGACGAGCCGTGCTCGGCGCTCGATCCGATCGCGACCGCCCATGTCGAAGAGCTGATCGACGAGCTGCGGGCCCGGTACACGATCGTGATCGTGACACACAACATGCAGCAGGCCGCGCGTGTCTCGCAGCGTACGGCCTTCTTCCATCTCGGTGAGCTCGTGGAGGAGAACGACACCTCCGTGATCTTCACCAATCCCCGGGACGAACGTACCCAGGGCTACATCACCGGCCGCTACGGCTGAGACGCGTCCGGACAGGGAGGAGCGACGGCATGGCCTCGCATATCGTGAAATCCTACGACGAGCAGCTGCGCAAGCTGAACGACACGCTGGTGCGCATGGGCGGGGTCGTCGAATCCCAGATCAGCGCGGCGATGCAGGCGCTGACCCGTCGCGACCCGGATCTCGCCCTTGCGACGGTGGCGGGCGACGCCCGGGTCGACGAACTGGAGCGGCAGGTCGACGAGCAGGTCGTGACCCTGCTGGCGCTGCGCCAGCCGATGGCGTCGGATCTCCGGCTCGTGGTCGGCAGCCTGCGTATCGCCTCCGATCTCGAGCGCATGGCGGATTACGCGAAGAACGTCGCCAAACGTTCGGTCGCGCTGTCCCAGATGACACCGGTCTCGATCGCCGCCACGCTACCGCGCATGGGGCGGGTCGCTCAGGAGATGGTGAAGGACGTGCTGGACGCCTATGTCGCGCGGGACGTCGACAAGGCGGTGGCGGTGTGGAACCGCGACGAGGAACTGGACGCTCTCCATGCGTCGCTGTTTCGCGAGCTGGTGACGCATATGATGGAAGATGCGCGCAACATCACGCCCGCGACGCATCTCCTGTTCATCGCCAAGAACCTCGAACGGATCGGCGATCACGCCACCAACGTCGCCGAGGCCATCCATTTCCAGGTCGTCGGGCGCATGCTGTCGGATGCGCGTCCGAAGGGCGGCGAGGCGAGCGTGGCGGTCGTGGTTCCGGGTGCGACGGCGGGTGACGCATGAAAACGCATATCCTGTTGATCGAGGACGAGGCCGCCCTCGTTGAACTCGTCCGGTACAATCTCGAGAAGGAAGGGTTCCGGGTCTCGGCCGCAAACGATGGCGAAGAGGGTCTGGCGCTGCTGAACGAGAGCAAGCCGGACCTGCTGGTGCTCGACTGGATGCTGCCGCATGTTTCGGGGATCGAGATCTGCCGACAGATCCGGCGCAAGACCGAACTGCGCGACCTGCCGGTGATCATGCTCACCGCCCGCGGCGAGGAGGCGGACCGGATCCGCGGCCTCGAGGTCGGCGCCGACGACTACGTCATCAAGCCGTTCAGTCCGTCGGAGCTGGTGGCGCGGATCCGTGCCGTCCTGCGCCGCGCGCGCCCGTCCGGTGCCGACGAGATGTTGACCTATTCCGGCATCGCCATGGATCTCGCGGCGCATCGCGTGATCCGTAACGGGCGCAACATCCATCTCGGGCCGACGGAATTCCGGCTGTTGCGCTTCTTCATGGAGCGGCCTGGACGCGTCTTCACGCGCGAGCAGCTGCTCGACGGCGTCTGGGGTCGCGACCTCTATGTCGAACTGCGGACCGTCGATGTCCATATCCGGCGGCTGCGCAAGGCGATCAACGCCGACGGCGAGCGCGATCCCATCCGGACCGTCAGGTCCGCGGGTTATGCGCTCGACGACCAGCCTGATCGGGGTTGACGACCGGCGTAATCCAAACGTCATATCTTCGTCATGCGTGTACCTAGCCGGAAGGACTCCATGACGATGCACCCTGACGACCTGCCGCACGTTGCCGCGTGCGAACCCGAGGATATCGGTGTCAACGAGACGGTCGCCCCGGATATCCAGACGATCATTTCCCGGCGTCTGCTCCTGACGAGCGGCGCGGCCGCGGTGGCAGCAGCGACGATCGGCGCGGACGAAGCGCAGGCCCAGGCGTCGCGCAGCGCCTCGACCCTCAAGTTCAAGGATGTCAAGCATGGCCTCGACGGCACGCATCATGTCGCCGAGGGCTATCGCGCCGAGGTGCTGATCCGCTGGGGAGATCCGATCGCGAAGGACGCGCCGGATTTCGCGCCGGGCAAGGTGGATGGCGCGGCCCAGGAAAAGCAATTCGGCTACAACTGCGACTTCCTTGCCTATTGGCCGCTGCCCTATGGCTCGCGCAATTCGACCCATGGCCTGATCTGTTCCAATCACGAGTACACCAACAACGAGTTGATGTGGCCGGGCATGAACGGGCGCAACAACGGCGCCGCGGGCCTGACCAAAGAGCAGGTCGAGCACGATCAGAGCGCCCATGGCCTGTCGGTGGTCGAGGTCCGCAAGCGCGGTGGCAAATGGAGCTATGTCAAGGACAGCCCCTACAACCGGCGCCTGTCCATGCGTGGCACCACGTTCCGCGTCGCGGGCCCCGCGGCCGGCCATGCGCGGCTGAGGACGAACGCGGATCCCGGCGGCACCAAGGTGATCGGCACGCTCAACAATTGTGCCGGCGGCTTCACGCCCTGGGGCACGGTCCTGTCGGGCGAGGAGAATTTCAACGGCTATTTCCGCGGCGACCGCAACAAGACGGCGGAGGCACGCAACTATGCGCGCTACGGCGTCCAGGCGAGCCGCGGCGCGCCCTGGGGCGCGCATGACGCGCGCTTCGACCTCGACAAGGAGCCCAACGAACCGAACCGCTTCGGCTGGGTCGTCGAGTACGACCCCTATGATCCGAAATCGACGCCGGTGAAGCGCACGTCGATCGGCCGCTTCAAGCACGAAGGCGCGATGACGACGGTCTCGCATGACGGGCGCATCGCGCTCTACAGCGGCGACGACGAGCGGTTCGAGTATGTCTACAAATTCGTGACCAAGGGCAAGTTCGAGCCCGCGAAGCGCGCGCCGAACATGAACCTTCTCGACGAGGGCACGCTCTACGTCGCGAAGTTCAGCGACGACGGCACGATGACCTGGCTGCCGCTGGTGCATGGCGAGGGACCGCTGACGGCCGCCAACGGCTTCGACAGCCAGGCGGATATCTGCATCGAGACGCGGCGCGCGGCCGACCTCGTCGGCGCCACGCCGATGGACCGCCCGGAGGGCGTCGCCGTCGATCCGAAGACCGGCAAGGTCTATGTCGTCCTCACCTATAACGAGCGGCGCAAGGCGGCGGGCGATGCCAACGCCCGCGAGCGTGCCAACGCTCCCAATCCGCGTGCCGACAACCGATGGGGGCAGATCGTCGAGATCTCCCCGCCCGCGGTGAAGGGGGCCGGCTACGACCATGCGGCGACGACGTGCCGCTGGGGCTTCTTCATTGTCGCCGGCAATCCGAAGGATCCCAAGGCGCAGGCGAAATACCATCCCGCGACGTCCGACGACGGCTGGTTCCAGGCGCCGGACAACATCACCTTCGATCCGAAGGGTCGCGCCTGGATCACGACCGACGGGATGGACAATTTCGGCAACGACATGGCCGACGGCCTTTACGGCGCCGACACCCGTGGACCTGGGCGCGCCTTGTCGAAGCATTTCTTCCGCACGCCGACCGGCGCCGAGATGACCGGCCCGGCCTTCACCCCGGATGGGAAGACCGTCTTCGTCTCGGTGCAGCATCCCGGCGAAGGCGAGAAGGCGAGCTTCGAATCGCCCGGTACGCGATGGCCCGATTTCAAGCCCGGCGTCCCGCCGCGGCCTTCGGTTGTGGCGATCACGAAGGCCGATGGTGGCGAAATCGGAAGCTGAGCGTCCGGCTGCCGATCATGGCGTGTCGCATACGCGCCTGTAGATCTGCGCAGGACGATTGGCGCCCGTGCGCAGCGCGCCGGCCACCGGTTCGACGAGCCGGCGGTCGGCGAGCTTGCGGCGAAAGGACGATTTGTCGAGGCGGCGTCCGAGCAGCCGCTCGCACAGCGTCTGAAGCTCGCCGAGCGTGAAGCTGTCGGGCAGGATCCCCTCCGGCATGTCGAGACGCTCGATGTCCAGGCGCGTTGCCGTCACGGCGCGCGCGATCAGCTCTCCATGATCGAAGGCGAGGCCCGAACCGGTCATCGCGTCGGCCACGGGACGCCAGGCAAGCGCCTCGATCCGCTTGCCCGCGGCCGGCGCGATCCGGTCCGCTGAAACCACCGCGCGGTAGACGACGCTCAAGGCCCAGGGCGCGCGCGGGTCGCGCGTCGGCCCGCCCGCCGCGCAGAGCTGTCGCAGGAACGGCAGGTCGAGGCCGAGTCGCTCGCGCATGACGCGCCGCGCGGCATCGTCCAGCGACGTATCGAGATCGATGCGCAGCGCTCCGCCGGGCAGCGCCCAGCGTCCGGCATGCGGTGCCGCGGCCCGTCGGGCCAGGAGAACATTCAGTTCGTCCCCCACCAGCCCGAGAACGGCGATCTCGAGCCGGGTGAAGGGCATCTGGTGACGCGCGGGCGTGCCGGGAGCATTCATGCGCCAAGTTAGTTGCACAGAACAACGAAGTATGGAAGAGTACTTCGTGGCACAGTGCAACGAAGTTAAGGAGGCCGGATTTGGGCTACGATGTGATCGGGGATATCCATGGCCATGCCGCGAAGCTGGAGGCGCTGCTCGAGCGCCTCGGTTATGCGCGCAGGGCCGCATCCTGGGTCCCGCCCGCGGGGCGGCAGGCGATCTTCCTGGGCGATCTTATCGACCGGGGTCCCGAGCAGACGAAGGTGGTGCGTATCGTACGGACGATGATCGATGCCGGACATGCGCGTTGCGTGATGGGCAATCACGAGTTCAACGCCATCGGCTACGCTACGCCGCGGGCGGATTCACAAGGCATGTTCCTGCGTCGCCACAGCCCGAAGAACATCGCGCAGCATGAGGAATTCCTGCGCCAGGTCGGCGCGGGCTCGCCGCTGCACCGCGACCTCGTCGCGTGGTTCGCGACATTGCCGCCGACGCTCGATCTGGGCGCGATCAGGGTCGTCCACGCCTGGTGGCATCAGCCGCATGTCGACCTCGTCGCGGGGCGGATCGGGCCCGGAACGCGGATGGACGAGGCGTTCCTGCATGCGGCCTTCACCCCTGGGTGCCCCGAATGGGAGGCGATGGAAGGGTTGACCAAGGGGCTCGAGATTCTCCTGCCGGACGGGCATTTCTTCCTCGACCATGGCGGCGTGCCGCGGCGGCGCGTGCGCACGCGCTGGTGGCTCCATACATCCCGAAGCCTTCGCGATGTCGCCATCGTCGGCGAGGAGCAGCGTGATCGCGTACCCGAGATACCGCCGCCGGCGGATTTCGCACCCGCACCGGTCTCCGGATCGCCGGTCTTCGTCGGTCATTACTGGCTCACCGGGGCGCCGGCGCCGCAGACATCGCATGTCGCGTGCCTGGATTACTCCGCCGCGAAAGGCGGGCCATTGGTCGCTTATCGCTGGGACGGCGAAGCGACCCTCGATCCGCGTCGCTTCGTGCAGGCGGGTTGAGCGCGTCCGGCCGCGCAAACGAAAACGGGCGGCACCCCAGGGCGCCGCCCGTCGCCGTTTCCTGAGGCGTCAGGCGCCGATCACGCCGCCATCGATGCGGGTGATCACCAGCGTGGCCGAACGCGGGATCGCGTTGCCGCCATCCGGCCAGTTCGAGGCGTATTTGCCGGCGGCGTAGTCCGCAGCCGGGGTCGTCGCGCCTGGATGCTGCACGTTCACGAACATCGTGCGGCCGTCCGGCGTGGTGATGACGCCGGTGATCTCCTGACCCTTGGGTCCGGTCAGGAAGCGACGGATCTCGCCGGTGCGGGGATCGGCGGCGAGCATCTGGTTGTTGCCCATCGGCTTGAGGTCGCCGCGGTTCATCTCGCTCTCACCCATGTCGGTCTGGACCCAGAGGCGACCGTCCTGGTCGAACCAGATGCCGTCCGGGCAGGCGAAGATGTTGTCAGCACCCAGCGCCTTGCCATCGGCACCGCGGCTCGTCCGCACATCGCCGGCGACCACGAAGAGGTTC
>CAIOSQ010000178.1 GCA_903860935.1 uncultured Rhodospirillales bacterium
ATCCATATGGTGATCGCCGAGCGCCAGATGGCGACGCTCGACCTGCGGCCCTTCGAATCCTCCGGCCTCGACCCGCGCGCCGCCCAAGCGGTGCTGGTGAAATCGGCCGGGCAGTTCCGCGGGTTTTACACCGCGATCGCCGCGCGGATCCTCGAACTCGACACGCCTGGTCCGGTCGACGGGGTCCTCACGCGACTGCCCTTCCGCAACCTCACGCGCCCGCTCTGGCCCTTCGATGCCGGACTGGAGACACCGTGGTGACGCCGCCGGTGGCGCGCATCGCCACGCGCATCCATTGCGCCGAACCGCTTCGCGAGGCCGCGCGCATCGATCTCGGCGAGGGGCCGGCCCATTACCTCCGGCATGTGCTGCGCCTGCCGCCAGGCGCCGAGATCGCCCTCTTCAACGGCCAGGACGGGGAGTTCGCGGGGCGGATAGACGGCTTCGCGAAGTCACGCGTGACCATCGTCCTCGGGGCATGTCGTCGCGCGCCCGGTACCGAGCCGGATCTCTGGTTGTGCTTCGCGCCCATCAAGCGGACCCGGCTCGACGCGATGGTGGAGAAGGCGACGGAGCTTGGCGTCGCGCGGCTGATGCCCGTGTTCACCCGGCATACCGTGATGGAAAGGGTCAATCGCGAGCGTCTCGCCGCGATCGCGGCCGAGGCGGCTGGGCAATGCGAGCGGCTTTCGGTGCCGGTGGTCGACGAACCGGTGGCCTTCGAGGAACTGCTCGCGCACTGGCCGGCCGATCGCCCCCTGATCACGGCCGACGAGAGCGGCGGCGGTACACCGATCGCCGGGGCACTCGCCGGCCTCTCCGGCCCGCTCGCAGTCCTGACCGGGCCGGAGGGCGGGTTTGCGCGCAGCGAGCTTGACGCGCTGGGGCGGGCCGTGTTCGTTCGTCGTGTCGGGCTAGGGCCCCGCATTCTCCGGGCCGACACGGCGGCGATCGCCGCCCTGGCGATCGTCCAGGCCGTCGCGGGAGATGGCGCGCGCGCGCCGCGCAGCGTGGCCCAGGACGAAGACGCGCGCGACTGATCCTCCGTCGCGCGGCCATTTCCATGCCGGTGCCGGGGCCATCCCGCCCGCGAATTACGGAGCCGCCACTTGTCCGCACCGCCGACCACGCAGGGCGTCCCGATCGAGAGCCACCGGCAACTCGTCGATTACATCGCCAGCGGCTCCAAGCCGCCGGCGGAGTGGAGGATCGGAACCGAGCACGAGAAATTCGTCTACCGGTTGAGCGACCTGCGGCGGCTTCCGTATGACGGCGAGGGGCCGACCATCCGCAAGCTGCTCGAGGGGCTCGCGACGCGATACGGTTGGACCCCGGTCGAGGAGAACGGCAATCCCATCGCCCTGATCCAGGGGCGCGCCAGCGTGACGCTCGAACCCGGCGGGCAATTCGAATTGTCGGGCGCACCGCTCGAGACGATCCATCAGACCTGCGACGAGGTCAGCCAGCATCTGATCGAGTGCAAGACGGTCTGCGCCGATATCGGCGCCGGCATGATCGGCCTCGGCTTCGATCCGAAATGGCCGCGCGCCGACGTGCCCTGGATGCCGAAGGGCCGCTACGCGATCATGCGCGCCTACATGGAAAAGAAGGGACGTCTCGGCCACGACATGATGCTGCGCACCTGCACCGTGCAGGTGAATCTCGACTACGAATCCGAAGCCGACATGGTGCGTAAGTTCCGGGTCTCGCTGGCGCTGCAACCGGTGGCGACGGCGCTCTTCGCCAATTCGCCTTTCAAGGATGGGGCGGAAAGCGGGCTTCTCTCGACGCGCAGCCATGTATGGACCGACACCGATCCGGACCGCACGGGCATGCTCGGGTTCGTCTTCGACGAGGGGTTCGGCTTCGAGCGCTATGTCGACTACATCTGCGACGTGCCGATGTATTTCGTCTATCGGGGTGGAACGTATCTCGACTACAGCGGCCGCAGCTTCCGCGATTTCATCGCCGGCCGTTTCAATGCCGAGTTCGGCGATGTCCCGCGCATCACCGACTACGTGGATCATCTGACCACGGCCTTCCCGGAAGTCCGGCTCAAGAAGTTCCTCGAGATGCGCGGCGCCGATGGCGGTCCGTGGAAGCGGCTCTGCGCGCTGCCCGCGCTCTGGGTCGGGTTGCTCTACGACCGGACGGCGCTCGACGCGGCCTGGGACCTCGTCAAGGATTGGAGTGTCGAGGAGATGGAGCGCATGCGCACGGACGTACCGCGCCTCGGTCTCGCAACCCCGTTCCGCGGCGGCACGCTGCGGGATGTCGCGCGGCAAGCCGTGGCCATCGCGGTCGAGGGGCTGCGCGCGCGGCGGCGCTTCAACCGCATGGGCGACACGGACGAGACGCATTTCCTCAACCCACTGGTCGAGATCGCCGAGACCGGTCGCACCCCGGCCGAAATCCTGCGCGACGCCTATCGCGGCCGCTGGGGCGGCAGCGTGGATCCTGTCTTTGGGGAAGAGGCGTACTGATCGTCGCGGGGGCAGCCGCAGGGGCAATCAGCCGCGTAGGCGCGCGTTGATCGGATCGTAAGGCGACTCCGCGATCACCGTCGCGCGGTGCGGCGTGCCGAGGATCACCACCTCGAGCTCCGTGCCGAGTGCGGCGTGGTCGGGGTTCAGCATCGCGAGCGCGAGCGACTTGCCGACGCGCCAGCCATAGCCGCCGGACGTGCAGCGACCGATCAGCTTCCCGTCGCGATGGATCGGTTCCGAGCCGCGCGCGTCGGCGTCGGTCACGCCGTGGATCTCGAGCGTCGCGAAGGCGTTCGCGAAACCGCGCTCGCGCCAGCGCAGCAGGGCATCGCGGCCGATGAAATCGCCCTTGTCGGGATGCACGAAGCGGTCGAGCCCGGATTCGTAGGCTGCGTATTCGATCGACAGCTCGCGCGGGATCAGGCGGTAGGACTTTTCAAGCCGCATCGAGTCCATGGCGCGGATGCCGAAGGGGCGCAGGTCGTGACGCGCGCCGGACTCCATCAGGAGGTCGAAGATCGTCGACTGCATCTCGATCGGGTGGTGCAGCTCCCAGCCGAGTTCGCCGACGAAATTGACGCGCAACGCGAGCGCCTCGGGATGGCCGATCGATATCGGCTGGCCCGAGAGCCACGGGAAGGCCGCGTTCGACAGGTCGGTGTCGGTCAGGTCCTGGAGCAGCGCGCGCGACCGTGGCCCGGCGACCACCAGCACGCCGTACTGGCCGGTGACCTTGCACAACGCGACGCTGCCGTCGCGCGGCGCGCGCTTCGTCAACTGGTCCCAGTCATGGCGTTCATAGGCGCCCGCCGACACCAGATAGAAGGAATCCGGTCCGGACCTGTAGACGGTGAATTCGGAGCGCACGCCGCCATTCGCGGACAGCAGATGGCAGAGCGCGATTCGTCCGACCCGCCGGGGCAGGCGGTTGGCGAAAAGCCCGTCGAGCCAGGTTTCGGCACCTGGCCCCGAGACCTCGAACTTCGCAAAGGCCGTCATGTCGAGAAGACCGACGTTTTCCGCGACATGGCGGCATTCCGCGCCCACGAACGGGAAGTAGTTCGAGCGCCGGAAGCTCCATTTCTCGCGCGGCCGCTCGCCGGCGCGCAGAGGCGGATGATTGTCGCGCAGCAGCGTGTCCGGCTTCGCAAGGTCGGCCTCGTCGAGGCCATAGCCTGCCGGCGCGAACCAGTTCGGCCGCTCCCAGCCATAGACCGAGCCGAAGACCGCGCCGAGATCGCGCATCCGCGCGTAGCACGGTGAACGCTTCAGCGGCCGCGCCGCCGCTCGTTCCTCGTCCGGGTAGTGGACAGAAAAGACGTTGGCATAGGCCTCCTCGGCCTTGCGCCGCAGATAGCCGCGCGTCACGTGGGGTCCGAAGCGGCGCGGATCGACGCCCATCATGTCGATCGAGGGCTCGCCCTCGACGATCCATTCCGCGATCTGCCATCCGGCGCCGCCCGCCGCAGTGATGCCGAAGCTGTGACCTTCGTTGAGCCAGAAATTACGCAATTCCCAGGCCGGGCCGACGATCGGGCTGCCATCCGGCGTATAGGCGATGGCGCCGTTGTAGACCTTCTTGATCCCGACCTCGCCGAAGGCGGGCACGCGCGCGATCGCGGTCTCGATATGCGGCGCGATGCGATCGAGATCCTCCTGGAAGAGTTCGTATTCGCTGTCCGTACCCGGACCGTCGACATAGCAGGCCGGAGCGCCGGTCTCGTAGGGTCCGAGGATCAGGCCGCCATTTTCTTCGCGCATGTACCAGGAGGAATCGGATTCCCGGAGCACGCCCATC
>CAIOSQ010000179.1 GCA_903860935.1 uncultured Rhodospirillales bacterium
CGGCCGAGCCGCCGCGCGTCTGGCCGCGCTCGAAGCCGATCGCCGGCGCGCGGGCCTGGGCACCCGCGGCGCCGAGCCGCAACGGCGGCGCCAGCGCGACCGCCGCAACGGCCGCGCGGAGTACGGCACGGCGCCCCGCAGCCGGCCTCATCGGCGTCCCCTGAGCCGTGGCGCCTGGTCGATCGCGTCGCGCAAGGTCTGCAGCGCCGCGGCGTCGGGATCCGCGGCCTGGGCGAAGCGCGCCTCCTGGGCCAGGAATTGCTGCAGCGCGCGAAGCCGGGGCGGCTCCGCCGCGTCGCCCAGCAGCGCGAATTCGCGCGCGACGGTCGCGAGCACCGCATGCCGCGTCCAGCGCGGTCCCAGGCCGCGCTCGAAATCGGCCAGCGCCGCCGCGCCCTCCTGGAGCGTGCTGGCTGCCGCCTCGACCCGGGGGGCGAGACCGGGATGCGGAGCGAAATCGATGGACAGCCAGAGACTGCGCGTCGTCCGGCCGCGCGAGGGCGCGGTTTCCAGGCGCAGCGTCACGACGGCCAGCGCGTCAAGGCGCTCGACCAGCCGCGCCGGCGGCACGGGCGGATAACCGGCCGGGCTCTCGAAGAGGCGCAGCACCGGCTGCGGTACCTGCATGGCGAGGACGAAGGCCGAGAGGTGACGGCGCAGCTGCGCGCCGAGGCCGTGGGCGAAGGCCTCCGCGAGATCGCCGCCAGGCGGGATGACGATATAGATCGATCCTGGCGGCGCGCGCTGCGCCTCGATCGCGGCATCCATCATCGTCTCGGCGCGCGCGGGCTGCGGCGCGAGGACGGCGCCGGCGGCGAGGGCGACGGCGAGGAGCGTTGCGAGGAGGGCGGCACGCATGCGACGGCGCGCAATAGACCGCGCCAGGGACATTCGATCCAGCGGCAAAATCCGCGGGCGAGGTCTTGCGGGACGACCGACCCCGCCCCATCTGCCCGTCCGGCTTCCGGGCCCCTCTGGCGGCAGGCGCGCATGCGTCGCCGCGATGTCGGATCGCCATCCTGCCAACCCGCCGGATGCGATACCGCGCGATCCGGCCAGATACCGGGACCCACACGATGCCTCTCGCCGAATTCCTCACGGATCCCTTCCTGGGACAGCCGACCTGGATGTGGATCGTCTTCCTCGGCCTGGTGGCCGCGATCCTCGCGCTCGATCTCGGGATCCTCCACAAGGACCAGAAGGAGATCGAGGTCGGCGAAAGCCTGAAGCTCTCGGCCTTCTATTTCGCGCTCGCGATGCTCTTCGGCGGCTGGGTCTGGTGGACCATGGGCGCGCAGTCCGGCATCGAGTACTACACCGGCTTCATGGTCGAATGGTCGTTGTCGCTCGACAACGTCTTCGCCATCTCGATGATCTTCGGCTATTTCGCGGTGCCGCGGAAATACCAGCACCGCGTGCTGTTCTGGGGCATCCTTGGCGTGATCGTGATGCGCGGCGCGATGATCGCGCTCGGCGCGGCGCTGGTCAGCCAGTTCAGCTGGGTCCTCTACATTTTCGGCGCCTTCCTGCTCTTCACCGGCATCAAGATGCTGTGGATGGCGGATCGCGAGAGCAGCGTCGGCGACAACCCGATCCTCGGCTTCCTGCGCCGCCATCTGCGCGTGACGCAGGATTTCCACGGCGAGCGGTTCTGGGTGCGCGAGCGCGACGCGACCGGAAAGCTGGTCTGGGCCGCGACGCCGCTCTTCCTCTGCCTCATGCTGGTCGAGGCCGTCGACCTGATCTTCGCGGTCGACTCGGTGCCGGCGATCTTCGCGATCACGCAGGAACCTTTCGTCGTCTACACATCCAACATCTTCGCCATCCTGGGCCTGCGCGCGCTCTATTTCGCGCTCGCGGCGATGATCCACCGCTTCCGCTATCTCAAATACGCGCTCGCCCTGGTGCTGGTGTTCATCGGCTGCAAGATCTTCGCCGTGAACCTCTTCGGCAAGATGCCGCCCTGGATCTCGCTCGGCACGACCTTCGGGCTGGTGGCGGGCGGGATCGCGTATTCGCTCTGGCGCACGCGGCAGGACGAACGCGCCTTGCGGACGCCGTGATCGGGGCCTAGGGTCCGGCGCGCATGATCGACAGGCGCGCCATCCTGGCCAGCCTCGCGGCGCTCGCAGCGCCGC
Organism: uncultured Rhodospirillales bacterium; assembly: GCA_903860935.1. Lineage (GTDB taxonomy): Bacteria > Pseudomonadota > Alphaproteobacteria > CACIAM-22H2 > CACIAM-22H2 > CAIOSQ01. Next base: position 2,139 of record CAIOSQ010000179.1, read on the forward strand.
GGGGCGCCTCCGCCCAGGGCTTCCAGCCCTCGCCCGACGACCGGCGCGACATCGCGCGGGTCGAGGGCTATCTCGACGGACTGCGCACGCTGCGCGCGCGGTTCGTCCAGGTCTCCGATCAGGGCGCGGTCGCCGAGGGACGCGTCTACATCCATCGCCCCGGCCGGCTGCGTCTGGACTACGCGGACCCGGTGAAGCTGCTGATCGTCGCCGCGCGCGGCCAGCTGATCCAGCACGACCGCGAGCTTCGTCAGACAACCTATCTGCTCCTGTCCTCGACCCCCGCCGCCGTGCTGCTGCGCGAGCGCGTCGTGCTGTCGGGCGATGTCACCGTGACCGGCGTGGACCGCGCCGCCGGCATGCTGCGCGTCGCGCTGGTGCAGACCTCCGACCCGCGCGCCGGCCGGATCACCCTGGTCTTCGGCGAGCGTCCGTTCCAGCTCGCGAGCTGGGTGGTCGTCGACGGCCAGGGCGCGACCACCCGCATCACCCTGTCGGAGATCGAGCCGGACGTCGCACTCGATCCGCAGCTCTTCGAGTTCCGCGAAGAGCCGGCGAACCGCAACTGAACGCCGGCCGGAACCGGCGCCTCGCGAAAGCCCCATGTCCAAACAGCACACCGCGCAACCCCTGATCGGCGTGGCCGCCTGCGTGCTCGCCCAGCGCCATGATTTCCACGCCGCTGCCGATCCCTATGTGCGCGCCATCGCGCTGTGCGGCGGCGTGCCGGTGATCGTGCCGTCGCTGGGCGCCGCGCTGGACGCGCCCGCGCTTCTCGACCGTCTCGACGGCATGCTGCTCACCGGCAGCCCGACGAATGTCGAGCCGACCCGCTATGGCGGCGCACCGGCGCGCCCCGAGACCCCGCTCGACGCGCGGCGCGACGCCACGACGCTCGGCCTCGCGCGGCGCGCGATCGAACAGGGCGTGCCGCTGCTTGCCATCTGCCGCGGTCTGCAGGAACTCAACGTCGCGCTCGGCGGATCGCTGCACCAGCATGTCCACGAAGTGGAGGGACGCCTCGACCATCGCGCGCCATCGGACCTGCCGATGGCGCGTCGCTACGCCGCCGCGCATGGCGTCGCGCTGACCCCGGGTGGCGCCTTGTCGGCACTGACCGGCGGCGCGACCGGCGGGATGGTCAACTCGCTCCATGGCCAGGCGATCGATCGCCTCGCCGGGACCCTGACGGTCGAGGCCGTCGCGGCCGATGGCACGATCGAGGCCGTGCGCGTCGCGGAGGCGCCGGGCTTCGCGATCGGCGTGCAATGGCATCCGGAATGGCTGCTGGACGATCCCCTGTCGGGCGGCGTCATGCGCGCCTTCGCCGGGGCCGCCGCGCACCGCGCGCAGGCGCGCCTGTAATCGGAACCGTCGCCGGGATCTGGACTGGATATTTTCCGGCATGCGACAGCCGGTCGCTTGACTTCGTCTCCACCTGCGCCATATCTGCGCTCGAAACGATCGGTACCCCCGATTGTCCGGGACATCGTTCTCCCCTGACATGTCCTGGGCTCCCCAAAAGGAGCTTCCAGCGCCCGGCCCTCCCCCCCCCTGGCCGGGCGCTTTCCTTTTGGGGAGATTCCAAAAACGATGCGTCGTGCTTGACCGCGATCATGCGCGCGGTCAGAAGACCGCATGACCGACCCTGATCTCCTGCCCTATGTCGAACGAGCGCTGCCGCCACGGCCGACCGGAATCCTGCGCGTCGCGACCTGGAACATCAATTCGGTGCGGCTGCGCCTGAAGCTTCTCGCCGAGCTCGCGACGCTGAGCGATGCCGATGTCATCTGTCTGCAGGAGACCAAGGCGACCAACGACGTCTTTCCGTCGGCGGCGATCGCGGAGCTCGGCTATCCGCACCAGCATTTCCAGGGCGACAAGGGCTATAACGGCGTCGCCATCCTGTCGCGGCTGGAACTGAACGGTCATGGACGGCGGCTGTGGGCGGGGCGCGAGGATTCACGCCATGTCGAAGCGGTCCTGCCCGGCGGAATCGAATTGCATTGCGTCTATGTTCCGGCGGGCGGCGATGTCCCGGATCCCGCGGTGAACGAGAAATTCGCCCACAAGCTGGATTTCCTGGATCATCTCGCCGCGTATTGGGGCGGCGCCGACGCTTCGGCGGCACGCATCCTGGTCGGCGACCTGAACGTCGCGCCGCTGGAGACCGATGTGTGGTCGCATCGCCAACTCCTGGATGTTGTCAGCCATACGCCGGCGGAGACCACGCGCTTCCAGGCCATCATGGCGGGGCATGGCTGGGTCGACGCGCTGCGTGCGCTCCATCCCGAGCCGCAGCGCGTCTATTCCTGGTGGAGCTACCGCAACCGCGACTGGCGCGGCTCGGATCGCGGCCGGCGGCTCGACCATGTCTGGCTGACCCAGCCGCTCGCCGCGCGGCTGCGCGCCGTCTATGTGCTCAAGGGCGCGCGCGACTGGCAGCAGGCCTCCGATCACGTTCCCGTGATCGTCGACATCGATCAGGCGCGGCGATAGGCGAAATAACGGTCGCCCGGGACACCCGCCGGCAACCCGACCGGCTCCAGCCCCGGCGCCGTCAGGGCCTGGTCGGACAGGACGAGCCCGCCCGGCGGCAGCAGCGCGGCCAGCTGCGGCCCGAGCCACGCCGCCAGCGCCGCGGTCGCCGCGACGTCTCCGGATCCGAGATCCGCGTGCGCGAGGGCGACGGGGACACCGCGCGCCGCGAAGGCCGGCAGGGTGTCGCGCAGCTCGCCTAGGATGAGGCGCTCGGCCGGCGGCACGCTGCCCGGATGCGCGGCGAGCTGGCGATCGAAGGCGTAGATCTCGCGCCCGGCCCCCAGCCGCGCGCGCAGATGATCATAGGTCCGGCCATTGCCGAGACCGAGTTCGAGCACCGCGCCAGGGCGTGCGGCCACCGCGCCCGCCGCCCAGTCGAGGCACAGGCGCTGCGCATCGAGGCGCCGGATGAAGCTTTCGAGCCGCGACATGGCGTGGCTGCCCGGCGCTCAGCCCTGCCGCGCGGCGACGGCCGCGCGCAGCTGCTGATTGGACTTCTCCAGACGCTGCGCGAGCTCGCGCATGATCTCGACCGCCATCTGCGGGAATTCGGTCACCAGCCTGAAGAACGTCTCCTTGTCGATGCGCAGCGCCTGAAGCGCCGTCTTCGCGGTCACCGTCGCGGTGCGCGGCACGTCGCAGAGGATCGCGATTTCGCCGATGATCGCGTTGCGGCCGACCGTCGCGACCACGATCGGGCCGCTCGGCGTCTCGATCGAGACCTCGGCCGCGCCGTCGACGATGATGTAGGCGGAGTCGCCGAACTCGCCCTGGTTGAACAGGACCTGCCCGGCCTCGAAGGCGAGGCGCCGGCTGGTGAAGGCGAGCAGCTTGAGCTTCGCCGGCTCCAGCTTCGCGAAAAGCGGGATGCGGCGAAGGATCTCCGCTTCTTCCTGCAGCGACATGGGGACGCTCCTGAGGTCAGGCGTTGGCGGGGGATGCGGCGCTGTCGTCGCGCGCCAGCCGTCCCTCTGAGAAAACCAGCAATCGGTCGAACGGACCGCGCTCGGCGTCGGGCGGCAGCACCCAGACGAGCAGCGCGTCGGCGGCGCTCGCGAGCACGCCCTCCATCACCCGCGCCTGCGATGCGGCGTCGAGGCCCTGGATCGCCTCGTTGACGATCAGGAGGCTCGGACGCTTGGCGAGCGCGCGCGCCAAGGCGAGTTTCTGGCGCTGCGCGTTCGACAGCCGCGCACCGGCGACGCCGACCTGGAAGTCGAGGCCGACCTCCAGCACCGCGCCACGCAAGCCGCTGGCGTCGAGCGTCTCGGCGATCACCTTGCCGACCCGCGCCTCGGCGCGCGCGATGCCATGCGCGGTCTTGCCGAAGAGGATGTTGTCCTGGATCGTCGCCGCCGCGTTGTAGCTGTCGGGATCGAAGAAGGCGACGCCCGACTTGATCGCCCGCCGCAATTCGGCGCGCGCGGCAAGGATGCGTTCCTGGAGCGGCTCGTCGATGACGCCGAGGCGATGGCGCGCGTCGATCAGCTTGAAGGGCAGCGACAGCAGCCGGCGCCGGTCGGCACCCTCCGGCTGCGCGCCCTCCGCGACCCGCGCCAACAGGCCGGGCAGCTCGGCGAGCTCGTCGGCGGTCAGGAAGCTGTATTGCTCGAACAGTTCGTGCCCGGCCGGCAGGTCGGCGAAGATCTCGGTCATCGTGGCGGCGACCTGACGGCCGGCCGCGATCAGCAGCGGGGTCAGGCCGACGCGGTCCAGGACCTCCATCACCGCCGGATTGGCGGCAAGCGCGTCGATCTCGAAGGCGGGATCGACCGGCGTCCCGAACAGGAGGTTCTCGGCGATGGTCGCGTTGGTGTTGTAGGCCTGCGGGTCGAAGCGCTCGACGAGGCCGCGCAGTTCGGGCGCGGCGAGGCGCGCGGCGACCGCAGCGCGCGCGGCGAGGATCGTGGCGGCGCGCGCGGACTGGCGGTCGGGATCGATGCGACCGCGCAGGCCGAGCGCGTAGATGTCCTCGGTGAGGTCGACCCTGGCGAGGAGGTCCAGCAGCCGCGCGTCAAGCTCGGCGGAGCTGGCGACGCCCGCGGCCGAAAGATCGACCCAATCGGCCTCATGGTCGAGGTCGCTGTTGCCGGCGCGGCGCGCCTCGGTCTCGAGGCGCTGGCGCGCGCGCTGGCCCGCCGCGTCGCGCGCCGGCGCATGCACCGGCCGCTGCTTGAGGCCATAGAGCAGGTTGTCGCGCACGCTGGACGAAAAGATGTAGGCCGACGGTCCGACATAGCCGAGCCGGGCGCCGAGGGCGGATTCGTTGATGCCCGCCATGTCGCGCTCGCCCCAGGTGAGCCGGCCGGAGCTGGGTGGCACCAGCCGCGCCAGGACCTGGGCGAAGACCTCCTTGCCGCCGCCAGCCGCGCCGGTGACGCCGATCCGCCCGCTGGCCGGCAGATCGACGGTGACGGCCTCGATCTGGCGCAGCCCGGTGTCGTCGACCACCGCGACCCCGGCCGCTCGCACCGCGCCGGCCAGCGGCGGCGGCGGCGCGGCGAGGGGATCCTGGAGGCCGGGCTCGATCATGTTCTCGGGCCGGAACTGCTCGGTGACCTGCTCGTACTTGATCTTGATGTCGGCCGTCTGCTGGTACCAGTCGAGCAGTTCCTTCCACGGCGAGGACATGTCCTTGTTGGCGGTCAGCGCCGCCGTCAGCGCACCCACCGTCAGCTCGCCCTGGATCACCAGATAGCCGCCGATCGAATAGAAGAGCAGGGGCGCCAACTGATTGAGGAAGTTGTTGAGAAACTTCACGAATCCCTTGCGCTGATAGATCTCGAAGCGGATCTCGAAGATGCGCCCGAAGAGATCGGCGTAATGCGCGCGCTCGTAGGATCCGGTGCCGTGGGCGCGGACTTCCTGCACGCCGGCGACCGACTCGCCGATGCGCTCCGACACCCGCCGCACCGCCTTGACGCGCTGCTTGCCGAGCTGGTTGATCTTCTTCTGCAGCTTCGGGATCAGATAGGCCTGGATGGGATAGAGCGAGATCGCCGCCATCCCCATCACCGGGTTCTGCATGAACAGGAAGAAAACGATCGTGGCGAGGGTGCCGAGCTGGATCAGCGGCTGGGCAAAGGCGTCGCCCATGTACCCGCCGATCGGTTCGACCTCCGACGTGATCATCGGGATCACCTCGGCGGCCGAAACCTTGCGAAAATGCGGCAAGGGAAAGCGCAGGACGCGGTTGACCAGCTCGTAGCGCAGCCGGCGCAGCAAGCGCTCTCCCAGTCGCCCCTTGAGCGTGTTGATGTACTGCTTGAGGCCACCATTGACGAGCACGGCGAGCAGGAAGGCGGCGCAGAGCAGGAATAGGTAGCCGACCTGGTGGAACGGTATCCCGGCGACCTCGGTGGGCCAGGTCATGCCCTTGCCGACGATCGCCTTGTTCATGATCGTCTTCGGGATGTCGAGCGCCATGTAGTAGATCGGCAGCGACGCCAGGGTGAGGGCGATCAGGACCATCGTCTCGGCACGCGCGTGCCGCAGGACGAAGCGATGGATCGATTTTTCCATGGTTGCGCGAAATCCCCCTCGATTGCGGCAGGTTAATCCCGGGCGGCGACCGCCACAACCTCGCGACGCGCCAGACAGGTGACTCCGGCGCGCCGCCGGGGTATTTGTCGCAACCAGTCTGGGGCTTTATCCAACGGGCGGGCGATCTTGGCCAACGGCACAACCGGCCTTCCGAGAACTGGGCCGCGCATCCTGATCTATTCGCACGACACCATGGGCCTGGGTCATCTCAGGCGGTGTCGGACCATCGCGCATGCGCTGGTCGAGCAGAACAAGGATCTCTCGGTTCTCATCATTTCGGGCTCGCCGATCATCGGCAGCTTCGACTTCAAGACCCGCGTCGACTTCGTGCGTGTGCCTGGCGTCATCAAGCTGCGCAACGGCGAGTACACCTCGCTCAACCTGCATCTCGATATCCGCGAGACGCTGGCCATCCGCGCCTCGATCATCCGCCACACCGCGGCCGCCTTCGCCCCGGACATGTTCCTGGTCGACAAGGAACCGCTCGGGTTGCGCGGCGAGGTCGCGCCGACCCTGGCGATGCTCAAGGCCAAGGGCGTGCCCCTGGTGCTCGGGTTGCGCGACGTCATGGACGACCCGGCGCTGCTCGAGCCGGAATGGAAGCGCAAGAACGTCTTGCCGGCGCTGCGCGACCTCTACGACGCGATCTGGATCTACGGCCTGCCGCAGATCTGCGATCCGCTGACCGGCATCACCCTGCCCAAGAGCATCAAGCGCAAGATCAGCTACACCGGCTATCTGCCGCGCAGCGTTCCGACCTCGCTCAAGGTCGACCCGCTGGAGGGCTTCGGCGGCGCGCCTTACGTGCTCGTGACGCCCGGCGGTGGCGGCGACGGCGAGGCGCTGATCGATTGGGTTCTGCGGGCCTACGAAAGCGACGCCCAGCTGCCGCACAACGCGCTGATCGTCTTCGGACCGTTCATGCAGCCGGAGCTGCAGACCGAATTCATGCAGCGCGTCGAGCGGCTGAAGCGCGTGCGCGCCCTCACCTTCGACACGCGGCTCGAGGCGTTGATGTTCAACGCCGCCGGCGTCGTCGCGATGGGCGGCTACAACACGTTCTGCGAGATCCTGTCCTTCGACAAGCGCGCCATCCTGGTGCCGCGCACGGCTCCGCGCCTGGAGCAGTTCATCCGCGCCCAGCAGGCGCAGGAAGTCGGACTGGTGCGGATGCTCGGCGACGACGGCGAACGCGACGTGCGCGCGATGATCAGCGCGTTGCGCGATCTGCCGTTCCAGTCCGCGCCGTCGGAGGTCGTCGTGCCGGGCCTGCTCGACGGGCTCAGCAATGTCGGGCGCCTGACCACGCGCTGGCTCAGCGAGAAGCCCCGCGTCCTGTCGCGTCCGCGCCTCGCCTTCGCGCGCGAGTGAACCGCCGCGGCCATCGGGGCGCATGAGCCGGTCCATCGCCGTCGTCGTCAAAGGCTGGCCGCGCCTCAGCGAGACCTTCATCGCCCAGGAGCTGGTCGCTCTCGAGGACCTCGGCCTGCGCCTCGCGCTGTTCTCGCTGCGCCATCCCACCGACCAGCGCAGCCACGCGATCGCCGGGCGGCTCAGGGCACCGGTCAGCTATCTGCCAGAATATCTGCACCAGGAGCCGGGGCGGGTCTGGCGCGGCTGGCGAGCAGCACGGCGCCTGCCCGGCTACGCCGCGGCACGCGCGATCTGGTACGCCGACCTTGCCCGCGACCGCAGCGCCAATCGCGTGCGTCGCTTCGGCCAGGCGCTCGTTCTCGCGGCCGAGATGCCGACGGAGATCGACCACGTCTATGCGCATTTCCTGCACACCCCGGCCTCCGTCGCGCGCTACGCGGCGACGATGCGTGGCCTGCCCTGGAGCGTCTCGGCACACGCCAAGGATATCTGGACGACGCCGGACTGGGAAAAGCGCGAGAAGCTGCGCGCGGCGCGCTGGGCGGTGACCTGCACGCGCGCCGGCGCCGCGCATCTCGATGCGCTGGCGCCCGGCAAGGTGCGCTACGCCCCGCACGGCATCGATCTCGCGCGTTTCCCGCACGTTCCCGCCCTGCCCTCGCGCCGCGACGGCGCGGATCCCGGCGATCCCGTGATCATCGGATCGGTCGGGCGGGCGGTCGAGAAGAAAGGCTACGACGACGTGCTGGAGGCGCTGGCGCGGCTGCCGGCGACGCTCAACTGGCGCTTCGTCCATATCGGCGGCGGCGCGCTGCGCGACGCGCTGGCCCGCCAGGCGGAGCGGCTGGGGATCGCCGCACGCGTCGAGTGGCGTGGCGCACGGACCCAGGACGAGGTGCTGGCGCTGCTGCGCGAGATCGACATCTTCGTCCTCGCCGCGCGCATCGCCTCGGACGGCGACCGCGATGGCCTGCCCAATGTGGTGATGGAGGCGATGAGCCAGCGCCGCGCGATCCTGGCCACCGACGCGGCGAGCATCCCGGAGGCGGTGACCGACGGCCTGACAGGTGCGCTGGTCCCGCCCGGCGATCCGGAGGCGCTTGCGCGGCGCCTGGCGGCGCTGATCGCGGATCCCCAGACGCGCGCGCGTCTCGGCGCCGCGGCGGCAGAGGCCGTGCGGCGTGAGTTCGACTTCACCCACTGCATCGGCGCGATCGCCGCCGCCTTCGCCGAAGACGGGCGCGGCGCGCCGTGATGCGGATCGCGTTCCATGCGCCGCTCAAGCCGCCCGACCATCCCATCCCGAGCGGCGACCGCCGCATGGCGCAACTCCTGATCGCGGCGCTGGCCGCGCGTGGCCACGAGGTCGCGCTCGCCACCCGGCTGCGCAGCTTCGACCGCGACGGCGATGCGCGGCGACAGGCGCGGATCGCGGCGCTGGGCGCGCGCATCGCCACACGGCTGATCGCGCGCTACGCGGCGGCGCGGCCGGCGGACAGGCCCCAGGTCTGGCTGACCTATCATCTCTACTACAAGGCGCCGGACTGGATCGGCCCGCGTGTCGCCGACGCGCTCGGCATTCCCTACGTGGTCGTCGAGGCGTCGCTGGCCGCGAAGCGCGCACAGGGTCCATGGCACGACGGCCACGCGGCGGTGCTGGACGCGCTGGGCCACGCCGCAGCGGTGCTCTCCTTCCACGCGCGCGACGAGGCGGCGCTGCGCGGCGCGGTCGCGGAACCAGGCCGGCTCCATCGCCTCAGGCCCTTCCTCGACGCGCAGCCCTTCGCCGCAGCCGCCGACGCGCGCGACGGGCATCGCGCACGCATCGCGGCGGAGCTGGGCCTCGATCCGGCCACGCCCTGGCTGCTGGCGGTCGGCATGATGCGCTCCGGCGACAAGCTCGCCTCCTATCGCGTCCTGGCCCAGGCGCTCGCCGCCTGCACCGATCGCCCCTGGACGCTGCTGGTCGCCGGCGATGGTCCCGCGCGCCCGGCGGTCGAGACGGCCTTCGCCCCGCTGGCCGGGCGCACCCGCCTGCTCGGTGCCTGCGCGCCCGCGCGGCTCGCCGCGCTCTGCGCCGCAGCCGAGCTCTTCGTCTGGCCGGCGGTCAACGAGGCCTGGGGCATGGCGTTGCTGGAGGCCCAGGCCGCCGGGCTGCCGGCGGTCGCGGGCGATTCGGGCGGGGTCGGCGAGATCCTGCGCGACGGACGCACGGGTTGGCTGGTGCCGATGGGCGACGCGGCGGCCTTCGCGCGAGCGGTCGCCGCGGCGCTCGACGATCCGGCGGCGCGGCGCGCGCGTGGCGCCGCGGCACGCGCCACCGTGGCCGCGGAACATGACCTCGACGCCGCGGGGCGCGTGCTGGAGCGCGTCCTTGCCGGCGCGTCGGGGCGGGCATGACACGGCTCGCCGTCCTGCGCCATGGGCCGACCGCGTGGAACGCCGAGGGGCGGATCCAGGGCCGTGCCGACATCCCGCTCTCGGCGGCGGGCGCGGCGGCGCTGCGCGGCCTGACGCTGCCCGCACCCGTCGCGAGCTGGGCGACGCTGTGCTCGCCCCTGCTGCGCTGCCGACAGACCGCGGCCCTGCTGGGCCTCGCACCCGCCATCGAACCGGCGCTCGTCGAGATGGACTGGGGCGCCTACGAGGGCGAGCGCCTCGCCGAACTGCGCGCGGCGGGTGGGGCCGCCTTCGCCGACGCGGAAGCGCGCGGCCTGGATTTCGAACCGCCGGGTGGCGAGAGCCCGCGTCGCGTGCAGTCCCGGCTGGCGCCGCTGCTGGCGCGCATCGCCGCCGCGGGCGCGCCGGTCCTCGCCATCACCCATCGTGGCGTGATCCGGGCGCTGCACGCCGCGGCCCGCGGCTGGGACATGACCGGCAAGCCGCCCGATCGCCTGGCGCCGCATCTCGCGCTGCATGTCTTTCGCCTGTCGCCGGATGGCGC
>CAIOSQ010000180.1 GCA_903860935.1 uncultured Rhodospirillales bacterium
CGTCAGGCCGCCGCGGCCAGACTCTGCTCTACAAGCCGGGCCCAGTAGCTGGCCCCGATGGGCAGGATCGCATCGTTGAAATCGTAGCGGGCGTTGTGGAGCATGCGTCCGCCCTCGCCGCCACCATTGCCGATCATGATGTAGGCGCCTGGCTTGCGCTCGAGCATGAACGCGAAATCCTCGGACCCCATCACCGGTTCGATCTCCATCTCGACCTTCGCGGGATCTCCAACGATGTCGCGCGCGGCGGCGGCCGCGCGACGGACGGCCTCGTCCTGGTTCACGAGGGCTGGATAGCGCCGTTCATAGCGGAGCGTCGCGGTCGCTCCCATCGCGCTCGCGATGCCCGCGGCGATCTCGCCGATACGCCGCTCCATCTGGTCGCGGACATCGCGCCGGAAGCAACGCGTGGTCCCGCGCAACACCACCGATTCCGGAATCACGTTCCAGGTGTCGCCGCCATGGATCTGGGTGACCGAGACCACCGCAGCATCGATCGGCTTCACGTTGCGGCTGACGATGGTCTGAAGCCCCAGTACGATCTGGGCTGCGGCGACGACCGGATCGATCGATTGATGCGGCATCGCGCCGTGGCTGCCGCGTCCCTCGACGACGATCTCGAAGACGTCATACGACGCCATCATCGGCCCCGGACGGATCGCGAATTGCCCGACCGGCATACCCGGCCAGTTATGCATGCCGTAAATGGCCTCGCAGGGAAACTGGTCGAACAGCCCCTGCTCCACCATCACCCGCCCGCCGCCCTCGTTCTCCTCGGCCGGCTGGAAGACGAAATGGACGACGCCGTCGAATTTGCGGGTCTCCGCGAGGTACTTGGCGGCGCCCAGCAGCATCGCCGTATGCCCGTCATGCCCGCAGGCGTGCATCTTTCCAGGGACGCAGGACGTGTAAGGCAGCGCGTTCTTTTCCTGGATATGCAGCGCGTCGAGATCGGCGCGCAGCGCGATCGCCCGCGCGCCGCTGCCGGCCCGGAGCGTCGCGACGACACCGGTCCCTGCGAGGCCGCGCCGCACCTCGAGGCCAAAGCCCTCGAGGTGCTGCGCGACGAACGCGGCGGTGCGGTGCTCCTCGAACGCCGTCTCCGGGTTGCGGTGGATGTCCTGCCGCCACGCGATCATCTCCTCATGGAAGGCGGCGATGCGATTGATGACGGGCATGACGGATCCTCCTTGTGACCGGCGTCCTGGGGTGCGACCGGTATCAGTCCTTGGCGAGCAGATGGATGAGGCTGGAGGTATCCCAGCGTCCGCCACCTCGGGCCTGGACCTGCGCGTAGAACTGGTCGACGAGCGCCGTCACCGGCAGGCGAGCCTTGTTGCGGTTCGCTTCGGCGATGCAGATGCCGAGATCCTTGCGCATCCAGTCGACCGCGAAGCCGTAATCGAACTTGTCGGCGACCATGGTCTTCGCGCGGTTGTTCATCTGCCACGACCCTGCGGCGCCGGCCGTGATGACCGACAGGACCTTCTCCGCGTCGAGCCCTGCCCTGACCGCGAAATTCATGCCTTCTGACAAGGCCTGGACGAGGCCCGCGATGCAGATCTGGTTGACCATCTTGGTCAGTTGTCCGGCACCGGCAGGCCCGATCAGGGTAATTGCCTTGGCGTAGATCTTGAGCACCGGCTCGGCCGCCGCGTAGGTCGCGGGATCGCCGCCCACCATGATGCCGAGTTGGCCGTTTTCGGCGCCGCTCTGTCCACCGGACACCGGGGCGTCGAGGAAGCCAAGGCCCCGCGTCCGCGCCTCGGCGTCGAATTCGCGGGCGATCTCGGCCGACGCGGTGGTGTGATCGACGAAGATGGCGCCCTTGCGCATCGTCGCGAAAGCGCCGCTCTCGCCATAGACCACCGAGCGCAGGTCGTTGTCGTTGCCGACGCAGGCAAGGACCAGATCCTGACCGGAGGCGGCCTCGGCCGGTGTCGCGGCGGCGCGCCCACCATGTTTCTGCGTCCACGCCTCCGCCTTCGCGGCGCTGCGGTTATAGACGGTCACATCGTGGCCGGCCTTGGCCAGATGTCCCGCCATCGGGAAACCCATGACGCCCAAACCCAGGAACGCGATCTTCGCCATCTCTCTGTCCTCTCTGCGGGAACTTCATGCACCGGGATGCCGTGGCGCCGCTCTCACTCCACCGGCACGGCCAACGTCACCATGTCCCGGCCGCGCGTCACGATCGGCGACGGCATCAGGATCGTGCAGCGGTCGAACGGCGCGACGAACACGTCGGTTCCATCTACCACGATGGGCTCTCCCGCCGACACCTCCTCGAAAGGCGCGAAGGCGCGCGCGAAGCGAGCCTGATCGGTGGCCGGTCGGAAGACGCGCACCACCTCGTAGCGGCGCTGTGGCTCCGCGGCGGCGGCCGGACCATTCGCCCCGAGGTCCCGAGGCGCCAGGATGCCAAGCTGCGTCAGGAAGCGCAGCGCGGTGTCTTTCGCCACCTCGCCCGCGGCGGCGGAAAGATGGGTTCCGCATTCGACGCCGAGCCCGATGGCCGCGGCGCCCGGATCGCCGAAGCGGCCGCGCTCGCACATCGTCACGCCGGAATGCTGCCCGCCCTGCATGATGACATGGATCGGGGGTGACCCGATCGAATCGGCGAGAGCGCGCGTCCGGGGCAGTCCCGGATAGACTTGGAAAGGAATGTCGCAGAACGTCGTCGAATGGATGTCGAGCAGCGCGTCCAGGCTTTCGACGACCGGAAGCAATTCGCGCGCGCGCCGCGCCTCCACGCTGTCCCTGTCGCTGCCGAGCACGTCGTCGCCCCAAACCCGGTTCATGTCCCGATCGACGAAACGATGGCGCGTCTGGTTGGCCGGATCGTCGGCGCGCAACCGCTCATAGGCGGCGACGTTCCCGAGAAACAGCGTGAGCGACCCGCGCACGGGCCGCACGCCCATGTCGAGGAGCCA